>CAYSYX010000338.1:0-10386 GCA_964435055.1 uncultured Polyangium sp.
GAGAACCTCTTGCAGGCTTTTCTTTTTCCATCTTCTCGATTTTCCCTCCCCGCGCGGGGCCTTTCTTCCCGCACAATGCGCCGCATGTTCGCCCTCACTGACGCACTGCTGCGCGATATCGCTTCGTTACGTCCTTCCGCCGCCACCTTCTGGGGCATCAACGGCTACGACCACGCCTGGGATGACTTCGGCCCTCGAGGCGCCGCTGCCGCCATCTCCGCCTTCGAACACCACAAGCTGCAAATCGACAACGCCCCTCGCGCGAACGCGCGTGACGAGCTGGCTGCGTTGTTCGCTCGCGATTTCATCGACGTTGAACTCGAACGCCTTCGCGAAGGCGACCATCTCGTCGACCTGAACAACATCGCGTCGCCCTTCCAAAACATCCGCATGGTCTTCGACGTGATGAACACGTCCACGCGCGAGGGGTGGCAAAACATCGCCGAACGACTTGCGACGATCGATCGCGCGCTCGAGACCTACAAAGAAGCGCTCGAAGAAGGCTGGCGCAGTGGTCGAACCGCTGCCGTTCGCCAAGTCGATGCCGCGATCGAACAAGGCCGCGTGCACGCGGGTGAATCGTCATCGTTTCGCACGCTCGCAACAACGTTCGCATCGAGCTCCGTTTTCGATGCCGCACTCGCTTCGCGTCTCGACGACGCGATCGCTCACGCGCAACGCGCGTACGCCGATCTCACCGACTACCTCGAGCAGACGTACCGTCCTGCTGCGACACCGACGGATGGGTTTGGCGAGGAACGTTATGCCCGAAAAGCCCGGGCATTTCTCGGTATGTCCATCGATCTGCGCGAGACGTTCGCGTGGGGTTGGGATGAGATCCGTCGCCTCTCCGCGCGCATGGAGAACGTTGCTGCTCAAATCAATCCCGGTGCGTCACTCGACGAAGTCATCACGCTGCTCGAACGTGATCCGTCGCGATGTGCACACTCACCTCGAGAGCTCGTTCGATTCGTTGCGGAGCGACAAGCTCGCGCCGTGGAAGAGCTGAGTGGCACGCACTTCGACATCCCCGCGCCCGTGCGCAATGTCGACGTCAAGCTCGCGCCTCCGGGCAGCACACTCGGTGCCTACTATGTCCCGCCGTCACCGGATTTTTCGCGCCCAGGCTCGATCTGGTACTCGCCGGGAAACAACCCGCTCATTCCTCTCTACTCGGAAGTGAGCACGGCCTATCACGAAGGTTTTCCGGGACATCACTTGCAACTCGGCGTGCAAGTTTCACTCAGCGACGAGTTGAGTCTTCTGCACCGCGTGATGATCACCGACTTCCAAACGGGCTACGCCGAAGGCTGGGCTCTGTATGCCGAACGTCTCATGGAGGAGCTCGGCTACCTCGAGAAGCCCGAGTACGTGCTCGGCATGCTCGCGTGTCAGATGATGCGCGCGTGTCGTGTCGTGCTCGACATCGGTGCGCATCTCGGGCTGCATGCCCCAAAGGACGCGCCGCATCGCCCCGGGGCTCTCATCGACTTCGACTACGGTGTCGGGATGCTCGTGCGGCTGGGGCGCATGAATGAAGCGCATGCCCGATCCGAAATGACTCGGTACCTCGGTTGGCCTGGTCAAGCGATCGCTTACAAGGTCGGCGAGCGCGTGATGCTTGGCTTGCGTGACGAAGTTCGCGCACGACAAGGAAGCTCGTTCGATCTGAAAAAGTTCCATGCATCGATCTTGTCGACGGGCGCGATCGGCCTCGGAGCACTTCGCAAGCTCGTGCTCGCGTGACGTAGCGCAAACATTGACGGAGCGATCGATCCGCGATCTGCTCTGCGCATGCTTACCCCGTCAGCTCGTTCATCCTTCGTCGCTCTCGTCGGGTGCCTCGTGGGTTTTTCCTACGCATCCGTAGGATGTGGATCCACCACGCAAGGCTCGACATCGTCCGGGACAAACTCATCTGGCGACACGTCGTCATCCTCCGGGATGGGCGGTGGAGGTTTGGCCGGGAACGGCGGCGCGGGAGGAGCCGGCGGCGACGGCATCGGCGGCAACTTCGTCGGATCCGGCGGCTCGGGATTCATGATGGTCCCCGTTCGCAAACTCCCCAATCTCGCCAGCATTACCTTCCACGAGCGCACGGGCGGCTCATTGCCCACGCCTTACACGTTTCTCGTTGATGGCCCCGAATTGACGGTTCGTCTCGCCGATCCTTTGGGCGACGCCAATGCCGATATCAAGGGCGCATCGACCGAGTATTACGACGTGTATTATTCGGATGGCGGCGGGGAATTTAATATCGACGGCAGTTATCTGACCATTTCCGGCGTATTCGAGCAGGCGCTGCCTGCGGGGGGCGGCCTCAATCTCGCCGAAATCGGACTCAATTACGTCGACGCTTCCACCGAATACGGCAATTACGTGGCGAGTTACGTCGTGCTTGGCGACAACAGTTATGAAGCGGGCGTTCCCGCGTGTATCGATGGTGATTTACAAACGCACACGACGATGGGCAACACCGTCGGATCCAGCGAACGTCTACGTTTGACGCTGGGATTCAATTCGACGTCCGGCGTTCCGAAATGATTGAATGATTGCCGAATCAAGCGGCCGGTTTGTCGTCTTCCCACGGCGGCTTGGACAAACCTTCCAACGTCCAAGGTTGCTCGACCCCTTGCCGCACGATTTTCGCCAGAATTGCGATCTCCGCGCCATCAATGAAGCGGTGATCAATTGTTGCCATCACATTGAGCATCGGACGAACCACCACCTGACCGTCCACCACGGTCGGCTGATCTTTCACTGCGCCGACGAGAAGCAACACGGGCACGCGCGCAAACGGCGTCGGAGGCGCATAAGCTTCTTCCAATCCAAACGAACCGACGTTCGTGATGATCGCCGAACCAAAGGGAAACGCTTCGAGGCCCATCGCCGGAATTCCCAGCGCGCTCGTAATGTATCCGGTGGTCCAAAGAATCGGCTTGAGAAGCCACGTCGGCAATGCTTTCAAGAGCCCTTTGCTTTTCTCGAAGCCTTCGTCTTTACCGTCGCGCAATTTCGACGCGCCTTTTCCAAGCTCGCGGGCAATTTCGGAAATCGACCGCTCGTTCGTATTGGGAATCTTCGTTTTCGCCAGATCCTTGCCATTCTCGAGCGCCACCAAAAACGTCACATCCACCGATTGATGCGGCACGAACTTGCCGAACACAATGCGGCCGTTGAGTCCCGGGGCGGCTTCCATCGCTTTGGCCACCGCCTTGCCCACGACATGCGCAATCGAGACCTTCTCGCCGTCTTTTTTCCGTAAATGCTCGACGTATTTCTGCGCCTCACTCACATCCAAACTCAATTTGCCGTAGATATTTCCTTCCGCCGGCGGGGCCCACGTGGCAATTGCCAATTTTCGACGCGTCGCATTCATGGCCATGGGGATCACCTACTGTTTGGGGAGAAAAACCACCGACACCGACAAACGACAAACACCACGATTGCAATGTCAAACCACGAAATCCAGCATTTGCACCCGCGTGAGATGCTCCTGGAGTTTCTTCGCGTATTCATCAATCAGCATATCGAGCTCGATCAATGCGCCATCTTCCGCGGCTTGCACGATTTTTCCGCTTATCGGAATTTCGCCCGTCGGCGCGACCAGCACAAAACTCACTTCGCGGTTCGTCTCGGCATTGGGCAAACGCATGACCTTGATAAACCCTTCCGACATCGCCGATACCGGAAACAAGCGACCGTCGTCGAGACGAACCGAGGTGGACAACGCGTAAGCCGGCGTGACCATGTAATGACCTCGGCGGTTTTTCTCGATGAGCGGTTCGAGCGTGTCGCAAACGGCCTTGGAGATCGGCGTCTCTTCCGCTTCGAGCACGCGATCGCGCAAATCTTTCATCGCCTTCTGCGTGCGAATGATGTTTGTCCGCATTTCCTCGAGACGCGTCGCATCGCGATGCATCTTCGCGGCCACGATCCGCAACAGGTTGTTGTAAAATGGAAAAGCGACGTCTCCGTGTGCCTCGAAAAACTTCATCAACGCCACGACGCCAATACGCAAAACCTCGGCGTTCGACGTCACCACCGCGCGCGTGTTGCGACACAACCCGGTGAGCGCACCGAGCTCTCCAATCGGCGCGATCGGCGTCAAACGAAAACGAACATTTCCTTCTTGCTCGAGCGCGACTTCACCTTTCACGAGCAGCGTGAAGTGATGCGGCTCCGTTCCCGCCTCGAATAGAACGGTTCCCGCATCCAGCGTGATGGACTCCATCGCCAGCAGGAGCTCCGAAAGGTGCGTCTCGGTAATCCCCTCGAAAAGAGGAATGGCGTGCAGATCGGCGGGGCGGATCGTCATGGCTGTCCTTGCATCGACGCGCTGCGGTGGTGGGCGCGTTGTTATCGCGACGAGCGGCAGTCTCTCACGAAAATTCGCCCGAGGCGATACTCTTGGACCGTCACGACGCCGCGACGAAAGGTCGAGTCAGCGAAGATTTTCGTTCATCACTTGCCGGTAAAACGCGCCGGCCGTTTCTCCATGAACGCCATCATCGCTTCCATCAAATCTTCCGATGCGAGGAACGCCGAGTTCCACGCGGCCACATAAGCAAGCCCATCCGCAGCTGTTTTGCCTTCGCCGTAATCGAGCACCGCCTTGACGCCACGTACCGTCAGCGGAGGGTTGCCGGCAATTTCCACAGCCAGCTTGCGAGCTCCGGTGTGCAGCGATGTTATGTCCTCAAACAATTCGTTCACGAGCCCGATCGACTCGGCACGCGCAGCGGAAATATCTTTGCCCGTGAACGCCAACTCGCGCACCACGCCTTGTCCGCAGATGCGCGGCAATCGTTGTAAACTGCCGAGATCCGCGACGATTCCGATCTTCGTCTCTCGCAACGAAAACGTCGCGTCGCGTGTCGACAAACGCATGTCGCACGCCGTGATGAGATCGAGTCCTCCGCCGATGCACTGACCGTGAATCGCCGCGATCACGGGAACGGGACATGACGCGATCACATCGAAACTCGTTTGCAGACGCTTGATGAGCCCCAACAGCTCCATGCGTCCTCCCGCGAGACCTCCGCTCAGATGCGGACCGAGCTCCGTCATCGCCGCACGTAGATCCAAGCCGAACGAAAATGCTTTCGCTGTTGATTGCACCACGACGACACGCACGTCGCGCTCGGTTGCGATTCGTCGAAACACCGCCTCGATGTCGACAAAAAATGTCGGAGGCATGGTTGCGCGCAGCAGTGTGACCGTCGCGATCGAATCCGAAATGTCCAGCGTGACGAAGTCGCTCATACCGCGAGCGTACCAGAGCAGGCGCGGCTGTTTGTCGGATCTTCCGCGCACTGGCGTTACCATCTGAGGTTCTTCCACCGGCAGCATGAATCACGTGCGCAGCTCCGAGACCTACTTCACGCCGTCGACGGACTCGGCGTATGCTGCGCTCGATGGCCCAAGATGTCTTCGGCATCGTCGGCACCACCCAGGGTCCCTTCACGATCGAAGAAGCTGTCGCCGAGGGCGGCTTTGGTGTGGTGTATCGAGCGCTCCATGGTGCGTTTCGCGCGCCCGTGGCGCTCAAGTGTCTGAAGATTCCGAACATTCCAGAAGCACAGCGCGCGGTTTTTCTTGAACGTTTTCGAGAAGAAGCGGAGATGCTCTTCCGTTTGTCCGCGAACATCCCCGAAGTCGTTCGGCCCCTTCATTACGACGTCATTACGCTCAACAGCGGGCTCATCGTTCCCTTCATCGCGCTCGAATGGCTCGACGGTCGTACACTCTGGGCACTCATCGAAGACCGAGCCGCAGGGGGACAGAAACCTCTCGATTGTCTCGAAGCCGGACGAATTCTCACGCCCGTCGCTCGCGCGCTCGAAGTCGCCCATCGTTTTCCCGGACCGTCCGGTACCGTCTGCGTCGTTCATCGCGACATCAAACCGGCCAACATTTTTCTCACGAAGATGCGCGGCGTCGACGTGATCAAAATCCTCGACTTCGGCATCGCGCAAGCTCGCGACAACATGAACGTCATCGCCGGACAGATGACGCACTCGAGCGAAACGATTCCGCTCGCATTCACGCCGCGATACGGCGCACCTGAACAGTGGGCTCCCAAAAGGTTTGGCACGACGGGACCGTGGACGGACGTGTGGGGTTTGGCGATCACGTACCTCGAACTGCTCGCCGGACGTGCCGCCATCGATGGCGATCCCGTGGCGATCATGGGAACCGTGCTCGATGAAAAACGTCGTCCCACGCCGCGCACCGAAGGGATTCGCGTACCGGACGTCGTCGAGACCGTCATGCAACGAGCGTTGGCGTTGCATCCACGTGATCGACATCCGGACGCCGGAGCTTTCTGGGACGAGATGGAACAAGCGCTCTCCACCGTCACGCGTTCGTATGCGCCCGTGTCGCGTCGTCCTCCGCCATCACGTCCGGCAAGCGGAGGATATGCGGCAGTCGTTCCCGGTGCTGTTCCGCAAGAAAACGAGGTTTTGCCCGACGCACCTCCGCGATCGGTTCAGCCCACGAGACCCACAACGCTCGACCGACCCGCTTTGGATTTGAACGTCGACGTCGACGTGCCTCCGCCTTCACGTCGCGAGCCGACGCAGAAACCATCCGGCTCCATGCCCGCGGTCAACCTCGATGTTGCTTCGGCATCTCGAGCGAATGCCGCGTCAAACTTGAGTGTCGGTTTGGAGTCGAGCGACGCGCCCGCACGACGAAACAATCCGCCCCCGCGTGTTGCGTCTCCGCCGTCGGAACGTTTGCCTCCACCTTCGAGCGGTCGAGCGCCATCGCCGTCGATCGTGCCCGAACCTGCACCGGAGGTCGGCACGATGCTTGGATTGCCGGTGCTACTCGCGGTGAGCGGAGTGTTTGTCCGCGTGCTCGATTATGCACTCAGCAAGTATTGGCTGAATGTCGAACACATCGATCTTGGTCCTTTGCGTTTGACCTGGGTGGCCGGAATTCTCATCGGCGCCGGAGCGGTCCTCGCTCTCGCTCGACTCTTCCAATACCTGGCCCGACACGGCTAGCCGCGACGCATTCATTCATCGTTTTTTCTTCACCACGCCTGGCAGGGTTTCTCCGCGCGTGTATGCTCCGACTCGATGCGTCAGATCTTCGGCAACGTTTGTCCTTCCAATCGATCGTCTTGGCTTGGGCACCGGTACGAGCGTCTCCATACCGCGTCGACGGACCGGTGTTTGTCGAGTTTGTCGTGTTGGCCGGCCTTTGTCGTGTTTGCCGCGTGTTTTTCGGTTTCGTCCGTCGCGTTCGCCGAATCGACGGAGCCTTCGGCGGATACTTTGCGCACCGTTTCTTCCGCCAAACCGGTCGTCGTGGTCCCTCGTGAAGCCTCTCCCAAGCAGCAGGCCAAGAATTTCGTCGGCATTGGGCCAATCTTGGGTTTTACGAGTCACATGGATACCGTGAATTCTCCCATCAATGGAGTCCTGGGGGTCGAGCTTTCCTACGTGCGTTATCCGTACTCGGCATTCCGATTCGGTATGGGAGGATTCGCGCAAGCGCAGACGGTGGGGTTCGATCACGCCCGTTATGCATTCGGCCCGCAATTCAATTTCATGATGTTCGGGGCGGAGCTGGGCGCATTTATTGAAGAAGGCAATGCAAGCCGGGCCATGACGGTCGGCGTTCATGCGTCCCCGTTCGTATCGCTGGGCTTTTTTTCTGCCGCATTACGATTGGCCGTGCCGGTTGGAACCTTATCGGCCGGCACGCCTTACGGAATCGATGTCGGCCTCGTTTGCGCCATCAAAATACCCATACCTCTCGACGGCCAGCTCTTCGGCTTGGCATTTCATTGATGAAATCGATGACGAACGACGATATTGCCGCGGTGGATGACGATAACGTCGAAGACGAACGCCCTGCGGCGCCGATCGACGACCTCGAGCTGCGAACCACGATTTCGGTTCTCGAAAGCATCGTCGAAAATCGAGGTCGGCTTGCGCATCTCGATTCGGAAACGCGCCAACGATTGCTCGAAGCTGCGGGGCGTATTTCTCGACCTTCGCGCGCCGAGCAACGAAAGTTGGCCAAGGAATTGCGCCGTAAAGACAAACGCGCCTCCCGCGTCGCCGAAGAACAAATCCTCGACGCGACGGGGATTCGAGTCGGGCGAAAAGCGTCTGTGTTTCAAACGCCCGAACCCACGAATGTTTTGCCGCCTCCGGCTGTTTCGTCCGACGAACCCGCGCCGGAAGTTCGCGACGCTCGGAAGTGTTACGTCTGCAAACAAGAATTTCGTCGCATTCACTTTTTTTACGACCAGCTCTGTCCGTCGTGCGCCGAATTCAATTATCAAAAACGATTGCAAACTGCGGATCTTCGCGGTCGCGTCGCGATCGTCACGGGGGCTCGCGTAAAGATCGGCTACCAAGCGGCCATTTGCTTGTTGCGCGCCGGTGCTCGCGTCATCGTGACCACGCGATTTCCACATGATGCGGCGCTTCGTTACGCCCGGGAAACCGATTACGAAGCTTGGGCGGATCGCCTGGAGATTTTCGGCGTCGATTTACGCTTCACGCCCGCGGTCGAACGTTTTTCGCGGTTTGTCAATGGATACCTCCCGCGCCTCGATTTCATCCTGCACAATGCCTGCCAAACCGTCCGTCGTCCGCCGGGATTTTACGCGCATTTGCTGGAGGTCGAGGCCGCGCCGCTCGAAGCATTGCCGCCGCTTGCTCGGCCATTCGTCAAGCGTTACGCGACGGAAAAACAGCTCCCGGCAACGCCGAACGATGCCCTGTTTGCGGATCCCGCGCGTTTGTCGCAATTGAACCTCACGGCGGAAGATCACGCGTTGACCGGGCGTATGGAGCTTTTTCCGCAAGGGCGACTCGATCAGGATTTGCAGCAAGTCGACATGCGCGAAAAAAACAGTTGGCGCCTGACGCTCGCCGAAGTGCCCACCGTCGAATTGCTGGAAGTGTATCTCGTCAACGCCGTCGCGCCGTTTGTCATGTCCAGTAAGCTCAAAGGCCTCATGATGCGCGAACCTTCCCGCGACAAACACATCGTGAATGTTTCGGCGGTCGAGGGGCAGTTTTACCGCGAACACAAGACGGACAAACACCCGCACACGAACATGGCCAAAGCCGCCCTCAACATGCTGACCCGCACGTCGGCGCAAGATTATGTAAAGGACGGCATTCATATCAACAGCGTCGATACCGGCTGGGTAACGGACGAAGATCCCGTGGCCATTGCGAGCCGCAAGCAGGCGGAACACGGATTTCATCCGCCGCTCGATATCGTCGACGGCGCCGCGCGTATCTGTGATCCTATCTTTTCCGGTTTTGCCACCGGAGTTCATCCGTTCGGACAATTCTTCAAAGATTACAAGCCGACGCCGTGGTAAAACCGTCCCGGCCAATTTGCAATGGAAAGGCGTACGTCCCGACGACCTCATTCGCAGGATTGCGAGGCGAAAACATGCCTCGGCAATGAAATGACATTGACCGATTGGCGCGGATGCGTTTTGCTTTGGAGGTCGCTTTTGGATTTCCCGCTCGGCGACAAAGCCCCGGTCGGCTCATGGTGAGTTACCGGGGCTTTTCTTTTCGTGGATCGCCGTTGTTGGCATTAGATTTCGAATTCGACGGGAAACTCTTCATCGTTGGTTTGTCCGGCTTCGATGACCCGCAAATCCGGTGGTTTTACGGCGACGCGAGTTCGTTGCGGAATGCTTTTCGTAAGAAAAACCGATCCGCCCACCACGCTGCCTTTGCCGACGACGGTTTGTCCACCTAGAACGGTCGCATTCGCATAAAGCGTCACGGATTCGTCGACGGTCGGGTGCCGCTTCATATTTCGAATCACGCGGCCTCGCTCGTCTTTCGGATGCGAAATCGCACCGAGCGTCACGCCTTGGTACATCTTGACGTTTTCGCCGATGTCGCAGGTTTCTCCAACCACCACACCCGTGGCGTGATCAATGAAGAAGCTGCTGCCGATACGCGCGCCGGGATGAATGTCCGCACCGCTGCGCGAATGCGCCCATTCGCTCATGATGCGCGGCATCAGCGGTACTTCGAGCTTATGCAGCTCATGCGCCACACGATGCACCGTCACGGCCAACAGGCCCGGATACGCCAAGATGATTTCATCCAGGCTCCCCGCCGCGGGATCTCCATCATAAGCCGCCTGCACGTCGCGCAGCAATCCATTGCGAATCTGCGGCAATTGCTCGAGCAATTGTGAAGCGAGGCGCCGGCTGTGTTCGCAACGCGGGCCGAGTTTCTTCTGATCGTGTCCGGTTTCACTCGACCAACACAAGCATTCTTCGATTTGCGTCGCGAGCTTCTCCCGAAGCGTCGAAAGGAGCGTCACGACGTGATACTCGAGATTGCCTTTCGTGAGGTCTTGTCGGCCGTAATATCC
>CAYSYX010000339.1:0-10340 GCA_964435055.1 uncultured Polyangium sp.
GCTGGGCATCCTATTCATCCGCCACGTCCGCGACGTCGCCATTCAAAGCTGCGATATGCAACTGCTCCCGCATTCGCAAACGCCAACGGCAAAACGATGGCGCCGGGCCGCAATACCGTTCAATGGCCAAGTGCCTCCACAAGTGCTCATCCCCGATTGCGTCGACGAAGCCATCTACGCATTTCTGCGCGCGATTGATCAGGGCTTGCTGCCGCTATCGTACGTGACGGAAAGCGGTGAAACAGTGGACCTGGTCAAGGAAGGCCGTGGCGAACTGGCGGCGCGGTACATGGCGGCCGACGGTTGGCGCGCGAAATACTCGAAAGAGCGCATCAACGAAGATGTCGCGGAGTGACGAAGTGGGGGGGACGAGTCCGGCAGCCGTCGCCGTAAAGTTCGTCGCGGCCTACGACGTCGCCTGTTTGTCTCGGACGCTCGCCGCAAGGGCACGCATCCCCACCACACACCCAAGGACACTGAAAACACTGCAAAAAATACCGAACGCCCCGATCTGTTCCCGGCCGATCAGCCACGTCGCGACCGCCGGACCGATCGCCTGCGCCAAACTCCCCAGCGACTGCGTCACGCCCAAGACCGAACCTTGCTCGGCCTCTCCGACGGACTTCGTGATCAACGTGGTTAAACTTGGACGAACCACGGCACCTCCGATCGCGCCCAGAATGATGAGCACGACGAGCGCACCGGTACTGTAAATGGCGCCGAGAAACACATAACCCGTCGCCATCGAAGCCAGGCCGAACAGAGCGAGTCGTTCCTCGCCAAACCTTCGCGCGAGCTTGCGTAACGCGCCTTGCACGAGCGCGCCGATGAACCCCGACAAACCAAACACCCAGCTGGCTTGGTCCACTTCGAAGGCGAAGCGATGCTTCAGGTACAGCGCCAAACCACCGGTCAATCCGGCGAACGACAGACTGTACAAGAAAAACTGTGCGAGCAGTCGGCGTGTGTTCGTTCGCGTCAGGAACTCGACGAAAGCTGCGGATCGTTTCCCCGATGCTTGATGCACGACGGGCTTTGTCGAGCGCAGCAACACTCCGGTGAGGACCATGGCGAGCAGAGACAAACCCGCGGCAAGCAGCGTCGGCGCCCGGTATTTCGCGAGTTTGTCCGCGTGATCGGCCAAGCTCTTGGTCAAGAGCCCCGTGATGCCCGGGCCGAGGACAAACCCGAGCCCGAACGCGATGCCAAAGAATCCAAATGCTTGTGTTCGCTCTTCGTTCGCGGTCGTAACATCCGAAATATACGCCTGCGCCGTGCTCAAGTTACCTGCGGTCAAACCCGAGATGATTCGGCCGACGAAGAGCATTTCGAGGCTCGGGGCCGACGCGAGGACGAGCCAACCGATGAGCGACCCGAACTGACTTGCGAGGAGCACCGGCTTACGTCCGACACGATCCGAGATGCGTCCCAGGATCGGGCCGGAGACGAACATGGCCAACGCGTAGACGGACGTCAGTAGACCCACGTGAAGGTCGGATGCGCCGTAATCTTTCGCGTAAAACGGCAACAGCGGCAGGATCAGCGTCAGACCGAGGACGTCGACGAAGACCGTGAGAAAGATAGGGAGCAGGGGAGAGCGCATGGGCGGTGTGAACGTGCGGCGCGAGCGTGACACAAGTCGATTAAATATGCCCTTGCGTTATGTGAAGAATTTAGGTGCAACGGTGAGCCGGCCGTTGTCCTAGAAACTCATCTGTGCCTGAATCTTCACGAGATCCTGGTCGGGCATGGTTTCGAGCGGTACTTGGCCCGGTCGCAAGAAGACGCGTTCGCCGTACGCGTAATGGGACCATTGGAAAAAGAGCAATGCCTCGCCCATCCAATGCGTGCGCAAGGTGATACGGGGCGAGATGACGCGAAACGCCGATGGATCGTCGACGATATCGAAAATCACGCGGTCGTAGCGCAGCGACGCCCCCAAGAATGACCATGGCCAGGCCGCGAGCTCCGCGCCCCATTTGAAGAGCTGTCGTCCATCGCGATTGACCAGCGGATCGTCGTCTTTTTGATCGCTCGTGACCTTCGTGTACAAGCCGAACAGGGTCAATTGCACGTCGGCTTGACCCATGTTTTTCCCGCCATACTTTTTCAAGAGCGGGTTTGCATTGACGTCGTATTGGAATCCCAGGTTGAAGAGCGATCCGGTGCCTTTGTTGCTTTTTTCCGTGCCGAAATAGTTTTCCTCGAGCCCGCGGCCGCCGGCGGAATGCATGACCTCGATGGCCGGCGCAATGAAGCTGCCTTTTTTCGCCGAGACGCTCGAGATGTCCACCACGGCTCGTCCGATGGCTCCACCGTCGGCGCGGACTTCGAATCCCGTCACATCGACGTTGGCATCCGTGATTTCCTTGAGCTGCCGTTTGTCTTGAGTAAACGACGTCAAGTGATAAAACGACGCTTCGATCGCTCGGGAATAACTCGCTCCCAAACGTAGATGGCTGAGCAAAGCGAGGCCTTGGTTGCTCTCGATGGCTTCGAGACGCGCGCCGAAGCCATGCGCCACGGAGAACGTGAATTTGCCGTAATCGAGATCGGCACGAATTCGTTCGCCCATTTGATGGGTTCGGCCGAAAATGTACGTATCGTATTTTTCCTGCCAACCATAACGATCCGAAAAGGCTCCGCCCTTGATTTGCAATCGCAATTTGGCTTGCGGGGACAAATCGACGGCGTGGTGAAACGTGACCCAACCTTTGGAAATACCCAGCTGTTTGTCGATGATCGGGCGAGCCCAATCGGAGAACAACGTGCCTTCCAAAGCGACGGTGGCGGTGACGTATTGATTGCCCGCCATGACGTACATTTCGGTCCAATCGGACTCCGCATTACGCGTATACAAGAAGCCCGAACGGAAATAATCGTCGTCCACGAGCCACGGGGTACGAATGTCGTTTGTCGCTTCGTCGGGCTTTGGCGCAGTACGTTCGCGCCAACCGATACGCAAGGGGGCGCGGAAATATCCATGCATGGCCAAGCGCAGCGCCTTGGGATTGTTCGGATCCCCGGGAGGGGCGCGATCTTCGCCGAACACGGGGGCGGCGACGGCATTTCCGACGGGTTGTGCATCCAGCTGCTGAATCAAGGTTCCAAGCGCCAAACCGGATTCTTTCGGTGGCGCCGGCGGTGGATCCCCCGTCAGCTGCGGCGGCTGTTCGACGACCGGTATTTCTGGACCAACCTTGCTCGGATCGGCCGGTTTGCCGGGCTTTTTGCGAACTTCGCGAGGTTTGTCGTTTTCTTCGGACGTTTCCTCCGCGTCTTCCTTCGGTTGGGCGGAGGGAGCTTTCTTCTCGTCCTCTTCGGCGAATGCCGGCAAAGCGACGAGCGAAGCGAAAAGGCCGGCGGCAATCAAAAACGGCTTGTGCATGGCGGCTATTTACGGCAAGCGGGGAGGGCGGTTTCTGCGTGAAAACCACTGTCGAGGAGCAATGGTTTGACCGATTCGGGCGTAATGAGGTGGACTTCGACGGCGGCGACGGGCACGGGATCTTTGGCTCCAGGCAGCGGCGTACCTGAAACGGGTTTGCCCATGGCCAGGCCCGCGGCGACTTCGGATGCTTTTTCCGCGAGCGGCTTGATGTCTTTGAGCACTTCGACGCTTTGTTTGCCTTCACAAACGTAATTGACGTTCGCGGCGTCGGCGTCCGCTCCTGCAATGAAGATCTTTTTCGCGGCCAGGTTTCCCGCTTGAACAGCCTGCACGGCGCCTCGAGCCATACCGCTGTTGTTCGCCAAAACCGCAGCAATCTCCCCGTTTGTCTTGGCAATGGCGTCTTCCATCGTTTTCAGCGCCTGTTCGGGGGACCAAGAATCATGGTTTTTCTCGACCACGATCTTGATCTCGCCCTTGTCGATGTACGGCTTCAGGACATCCATGTATCCGCGGGCGATTTCCAGCGCTACGGAATGCCCGGATTGACCATTCAGAAGAACAAAATTGCCTTTGCCGCCGGTGGCTTTTACCGCCGCTTCCGCCTGCAGCACGCCCACTTTGTGACTGTCGTGGGCCACGTAAAAGTCCGGCCCGCCATTGATGGCGCGATCATACGCGACCACTTTCGCGCCCGCCGCGTGCGCTTTGCTCACGTACGCCGCCGCCGCCGCGCTGTCGGTTGGTTGAATGACGAGCACCTTGGCGCCACGCGATAACGCGTCTTCGACTTGCGACAATTGCCGCGCATTGTCGTTGTCCGCGGCGAGCGTAAACGCGTCCAAGCCGAGCTTTTTGGCGTTTTCCTCGAAGTACTTTTTATCCTTTTGATAACGCTCCTCTTGCAACGTCGACAAAAGGAACGCCACTTTCGGTCCCGAGCTTTTGGCTCCGGATGAATCCTTGCCGCAGCCGAAGAGCGTCAATGCTGCGAGCACCGCGCAGGGGAAAATGAATCGGTTTTTCATGTCGTTTTCTTCGAGGAGAGGGAATCGAGCAGCGAAGCACCGAGCAGAATCAAGCCCGTGAAGATCAATTGCCAATTGGAATTGATGTTCATCAGGTTCATCCCATTCGAGAGCGTACCGAAAATCAAGGCCCCCACGACCGTGCCGACCATGGTCGCGCGGCCGCCCGTCAAGCTTGTCCCGCCAATCACCACCGCACTGATGACATGCAATTCACGCATCACGCCGGCATTGCCCGGGGTCACGCCGTTGGTCCGCGCCGTCGCGACCATGCCCGCAAGCGCGGTGAGCACGCCCGTGAGCAGGTAAATCGCCACGGTCACGCGTTCGACAGGCACGCCCGAGAGCCGCGCCGCTTCGGAATTGCCGCCAATCGCCACCGCATATCGACCCAGGCGACTTCGTCCGAGAAGCACCGCGCCGAGCGTCGTCGTGAGCGCCGCAATCAGCACGGGCACCGGCATGCCGCGTTGATAAATCGTCGCGAAAAACGCGCTTGTCCCGACAATCCCCGCGCCCATGAGCACGAGCGACCCCGTGTCGTGTGTGGGCAGGGAAAAACGCTTGCGCCGCTGCTGCTGCATGAAGAGCAAGCCGAGCCCGATCACCGCGCCGAGTCCACAAATGCCCATCGAAATCGAGGCGGGAAGAACCGTCGCGAGCTGCGCGAAGTCGTCCCGCATCGGGGACAAACCTCGGGCGTCCGAAAGAACCAGGCCCATGCCGCGGTAGGCGAGAAAGCCGCTCAACGTCGCGATGAATGGGGGAATCGCGAACCGCGTCACGAGAAGTCCGTGCCAGAGGCCGATCAACGCCGCCGCGACGACGCCCGCCAAGACCGCCACGATCGCGGTCTGTTGCGCATCGATTTGCAGCTTCGCCGCGATGACGCCCGTGAGCGCCATGCCCGCGCCTACGGACAGATCGATGCCGCGAATCAAGACGATGAGCGTCATGCCCACGCCGATGATCACGATCTCGGCAACTTGCGCCGTCAGGTTCGAGAAGTTGCCTGCGGTCAAAAACGCATCCCGCGTCTCCGGGTGGATGGCGAGCACCGCCCACAGTCCCAGAAGGACAAACACCATACGCAACGATCGGGATTTCACCAGGGACAACCAGCCCGCTGCGTTTGTCGAGGTCGACGGTGCCGTTTGTGATCGTTCAGTCATGAAGCATTCACCACGGTGGAATTGGTTTGACCAGAAACGGATGGAGCGATCGTCGCCGCTCCCGTCGACAAATCGACGATGTCAGCTTCCGTCGTTGAACGTGGATCGAGCTCGCCCACGATTCGGCCATGACGGAGCACGAGGATGCGATGGGCGAGGCGCCGAACCTCGACGAGATCCGAAGAAGCCATGAGGATCGCCATGCCGCGCGACGCGAGATCGTTCAGGATCGAATAAATCTCTTCGCGCGCTCCGATGTCGACACCGCGCGTGGGTTCGTCCAGGAGTAACACTTTGGGCGGACGTGCCAGCCACTTGCCAAGCACGACTTTCTGCTGATTTCCGCCGGATAACGTCCCGACCGGTACGTTCGACGTGCCGCGTATGCGCAGTTCGTCGATGCGTTTGTGGCTCATGAGCGTCTCGGCATTGTCATCGACGAGGCCGAGCTTGGCATCGGATCCCATCACGTCGCTCGAGGACAACCACGGCAAGGAAAGGTTTTCCGCGACAGACATGTCCAGGATCAAGCCCCGCCCTTTGCGGTCTTCAGGCAAGTAAGCGAAGCCCAAATCGAAGGCTTGACGAGGCGAACGAATGTCGACGCGTTGACCTCCGAGACGAACTTCTCCCGCGACAGGACCCAGCGCTCCGCCAAACAAAGTCGACAACAAAGCGGTTCGTCCCGACCCCATGGCTCCCGCAAGCGCCACGACTTCGCCCGCGTGAACGCGCAGTGAAACCTTGGCGAGGGCCAATCGTTCACCGGGAACGGGCCACGTCGAGGTGCGGTTCGTCCCGGGCAAACCCACGGTGAGATCGACGAGTTCCAAGGTGACCGGCGCATCGGAGGCAAGTTTGTCCGAGCGGATCTGTTTGTCGTCGATGGAGCGGCCGACCATCATGGCGACGACTTCGCCGGGCGTCGTTTCCGACATGATCTTGGTGCCTTCGGTACGTCCGTTTCGCAGCACGGTGACGCGATCGCAGAGCGAGAAGACTTCGTCCATGCGATGCGAGACGTAGATGCAGGTGGTTCCTGCGCGGCGTAGATCTCGCAGCCAGGCGATGAGCCGTTCGGCTTCGCGTGCGGTGAGGGCGGCGGTGGGTTCGTCCAGGATGAGGATCTGTCCGTTGTGTGAAAGTGCCCGGACAATCTCGACGAGCTGCTGCACGCCGATGCCCAAGGAGCCGACGGTCGCGGTAGGATCGATTTCGCGAGCAAAACCGTATTTTTCGAGCAATTCGCGGGCTTTGGCTTCGAGGGCGGGGGTGTCGATGAGGCCGAAACGTTTGGGTTCTCGGCCGAGCAAAAGGTTTTCCGCGACAGACAGTTCGGGCACGAGCATGAGCTCTTGGTGCACCATCGCGATGCCTGCGCGTTGGGCATCCGCGGTTCCGCGCAGGCGTTGCACTTGACCACGTACGCGCACGTCGCCGCTGTACGAACCTGCGGGATACACGCCGGAGAGGATCTTCAGGATGGTGGATTTGCCGGCGCCATTTTCGCCGCACAGGCCGAGGATTTCGCCTTCATACGCGGTGAGCGAGGCGCGATCGAGTGCGTGCACGCCGCCGAAACGCTTGTCGATGTCGATCATCTCGAGCACGGGCGAACGTGAGGCTTGCAGCGAAGTCGTCATTGGAGAGGCAGCGCGTTTTTCTTGTCCCTACCGCTCAATGATCGTCATGGGAAGAGGGAAGTGCATCGAAGTGAATGTTCACGCACCGTTGGTTGTGCGGTCTGGGTGCCGCCGAGGATCACTTGCCGAGGCAAGCAACGACTTCTGCGCAGGGATAACGTTTCGCGCAATCTGTTTTGAAGTTCGCCGGAGCTTTTTGGCATTCGAGAAACGGATCACCGGGCGTCGATGGGTCGGTTGAGATTTGGCAAGCGCTGAGGCGTGCGCACAACGCCGTGAGATCGCCGTCTTTGGGAAGGTTTGCCTTGGGATCTTCTTCCCACGCAAAACCGGCGACGGGATTTCGTGATGTGCCGGGGATGGTTTGTCGGCAAAAAACTCGAGGTTGGCTCGAACGAACAACAGCCTTGTACATGGCCGCGAGGCGATTGCAGGTGGTTCCATCGGCACACGAAGCGACGAGGGCATAACTTGATTGTTCGTATTCCGTCACGGCGAGGGCAATTTGTCCGAACACATCGGGTCGGTAACCGGAAATGACGCGGAATTGCTGATTGGCGAGCAACGCTTGGCGCGTGATACTCCAGGGATAATCTTTGCCGACGCTTTGCGGGGCGGTGGCCAGGAGGACTTTGGGACGAGCGCATTCGTCGGGAATCGTGGTGATTCCATCCATTGGATAACGCTCTTTTACCGGCGATTGCGGGCTTGCTGTGGCCGTTCCCGCCCCGTTGGTTTGACCGTGGTCGGCGATTGCCTGGGCCGTCGACGTGGTTCGCGATGGCGCCGTGTTGTCGCTTTCGCCCGTCGGTTTTGCGTTGGAGGCACCGGTATTACACGCGGTGCAAGCGAACCATACGGCAGTTGTGGTCATCAGCATTGGTTTGCCCATACAAACTCCGCGGCGATGATGGTGCAATGGGATGGAACATCATTACACACTTCGTCGTAGGTCTCGACGCCACCGGCGCCGTTGCGACTATCGGATCGTTGTTGTTTGCGTAAATCGAGCTGCGAAGAGGGGCGCTCGGTTGCCAAAACGACTGAGAAATAATTTTTGCGTCATTGGCGACGAACGATTTTCGTTCGCTTTGCGTCGTCTTGGCGTACACTCGCCGCGTGCAAAGAAAACAAGACGCGCTCGCCTACCATAGCAGTGGGCGTCCAGGCAAGATTGAAGTCGTACCTACGAAACCCCTCGTCACGCAACGGGATTTGACGCTTGCGTATTCACCCGGCGTTGCCGAGCCGTGTTTGGCCATTGCGGACAATCCCGAACGCGGCTGGGAATATACGTCGCGCGGGAATCTCGTGGCCGTGATCTCCAATGGCACGGCCGTATTGGGACTCGGCAACATCGGCCCATTGGCGGGGAAACCCGTCATGGAGGGCAAAGGATGTTTGTTCAAGAAATTCGCCGATATCGATGTTTTCGATTTGGAAATCGATGCGCGCGATCCCAAGAAGGTCATCGAAGTCGTCGCGGCGCTCGAACCGACGTTTGGCGGGATTAACCTCGAGGACATCAAAGCGCCCGAGTGTTTCGAGATCGAAACGGCACTGCGCAAGCGCATGAACATTCCGGTGTTTCATGACGATCAGCACGGCACGGCCATCATTTCCGGCGCGGGCCTCATCAATGCGGCCGAGATCGTCGGCAAACGAATCGAAGACCTGAAGGTCGTGGTTTCCGGCGCGGGAGCATCGGCCATTGCGTGCGCGAACTTCTACGTCGAGCTCGGCGTGCGCCTTGAAAACAT
This sequence comes from uncultured Polyangium sp., assembly GCA_964435055.1. Taxonomy (GTDB): domain Bacteria; phylum Myxococcota_A; class Polyangia; order Polyangiales; family Polyangiaceae; genus Polyangium. Next base: position 8,995 of record CAYSYX010000339.1, read on the forward strand.
CACGATGATCGATTCGGTGGGCGTGATTCACGACGGCCGTACCGACGATTTGAATGAATACAAAAAGCGTTTTGCGCGAAAAGACGACGGCGCACGGACTCGTGCGGATGCTCTGAAAGGCGCCGATGTCTTCCTGGGTTTGTCCAAAGCAGGGCTCGTCGATGGCGCAATGCTGAAGACGATGGCGGACAAACCCATCATTTTTGCTTTGGCGAATCCGGATCCGGAAATCTCGTATACCGAAGCCAAGGAAGCCCGCCCGGATGCGATCGTGGCGACGGGGCGTTCGGACTTTCCAAACCAAGTCAACAACGTGCTCGGTTTCCCCTTCATTTTCCGCGGAGCGCTCGATGTGCGCGCGAAAGACATCAACGAATCGATGAAAGTCGCGGCGGCGATGGCTTTGGCGAAATTGGCGCACGAACCCGTTCCCGAGTCGGTCGCCGCGGCGTACGGAGCGGAGTCGTTCAAATTCGGCCCGGATTACATCATTCCCAAACCTTTCGATTCCCGCGTGCTTTGGTGGGTGGCTCCCGCCGTCGCCGAAGCGGCGATGAAATCGGGTGTGGCCCGCGTCAATATCGACCTCAACGAATATCGCGAACGATTGCAGCGTCGATTGGGCGGCGCGCACCACACGGTGATGCGCAAAATCGTGCAGCGCGCGAAGATATCGCCGAAACGCATCGTTTTCCCCGAAGGCGACAGCATCAAGGTGCTCCGGGCTTGCGACATCATCCTCGATGAAGGCATTGCCAAACCCATTTTGCTCGGCGATCCGGCACAATTGCGGACGCGTTGCGAAGAGCTCGATATTCACCTCGAGTCGCGAGGAGCGGTGTTCCTCGATCCGGCGCAATCGCCGCAATTGGCTGCGTACGTCAAGGATTATTACGACGCGCGTTGTCGAAAAGGCGTCAATCAAGCCGTCGCGCAAAGGCTCATCCGGCGTCGGAATTACTTTGGTATGGCCATGGTCAAACACGGCGACGCCGATGGATTCGTCGGAGGTTTGTCGATGCCGTACCCGGAGACCATTCGACCGGCTTTGCAAATCCTTGGAAAACGTCCGGACGTCAAGCGCGTCACGGGCATGTACATGATGATTCTCAAGGACGACGTGAAGTTTTTTGCCGATGCGACGGTCAACATCGACCCGGATGCGGAAACGCTTGCCGATACGGCGATTCAAGTGGCCGATGCGGCGCGGGGATTCGAAATCACGCCGCGAATCGCGCTCGTTTCATTCTCGAATTTCGGCTCCGCGCCGCATGCCGAATCGGAGAAATCCGCCAAGGCCGTCGATATCGTGCTCGCCATCCTGCTGCTGGTCGGCTCGGTCTCGG
>CAYSYX010000340.1:0-10329 GCA_964435055.1 uncultured Polyangium sp.
TCGTAGACACGAGCGGATTGTGGAGCGGTCCGTTGTAGACCTTATAGTCTCCACTGTCATATCCAGAGCCTTTGGCGTACAAACCGTCGCAATATTCGACCTTTGGGGCTGCGATCTCACTCATCGCCCCGGGATACATCGCCCCGGGCACTTCATTGCACTTCGGCAGCGTCGCGTCACCATTGGGATCGTTCCCAGCTGCCGCAACGAGCGCCGCCCCATGGCACGCGGCATGTTGCATTGCATAATAGAGGGTTTGCAATGGCAATGTTCCATTGCTACGTATATCGTTGTCCGAGTCGTAGCTTTGACCTTTCTCGGGCAAAGATCCCAGCGCCATTACCAGCACCGGAACGGGCGCCGTCCTCGTATCCGTACCTGTCTCATTCAACTGCTCTTGCCATGTCGCGATTGCGCTGCAAATCGCATTCGCCAGATGAAACTGTCGCCCGAAATAACCACCATTGTCGGTATCAATCTGCTCGTAATCGATTTGAGGCAACGCCAACTCCGCATCGAGCGTGAAAGCGTCGGGATGCGGCATCAAATCGTTCATCAGTGAAAGAATCAACCACCCATGCTCATCTCGACCAAACGGAATTTGGTCGGTCATTGCAGGATGGGTGGTCCTCGTGAAATCCCCGGGTTCACTCGGAAGGTCATGGGACTGATCAAACAGATTGCTGAATTTCTCCCGCGGCAAACTATCGAGCACTGCCACAAAGGCCGGCGCTGCGGGTTTGCTCGAAATGCTCGTCGCGCCCGCAGCCTTTCGAAATTTGTCGCGGAGCATCGGCCCGGCCAATTGCATGGGTGAACCACTTTGCGCCGCATTTACGACGCAATCTTCCGCAAAATCGGCAATTTCAGCGATATTCTGCAATACGTTTGCATCCGATGCGTCCGGCAAATCCTTGCCATTGCCCTCCCACGTCACAGAGCACAGCCCTTGGAGGTCCGTGGGAAGATATGGCGCGTCACCACAGATCTGCTCAAAATCCCATGTTCCATTCGCGACTTTTGTGTCGGTGGGACATGCAAACCCATTCTTCATTTTGATAACGTATCCTGTTCCATTGCATCCCGGCGAACTCGGCGACGGCATTTCAGGCTCGCCTTCAACTTCCGGCTCCTGCACCGGCAACGCCTCCGCCCGCATTGCCGGTTGCCCCATCGGCTGCACATCGGGCGATTCGCACCCGCCGAGACCCAACGCCGCCATGACGGAGCTCACCGCCAAGGAACTCCAAATTCCAAGCGCTTTTCGATGGATGGACATGACTCGACCTCCCAGCGTATCCACGTCGGTACGCAATCAAAACCTGTTTGGCTCAACGAACGATCGACTACGGGACAAAAACACGAAATGAGGCCCATTCCGGGTCGCGACGCAATTGCATCTGTGCTTGGCGCAATGCCGCCGGGATATCTTTCGGAAACTCCGGCGACGAGATCAATGCTTCAACGAGTTTTTCATGCAAACCAGGTTGCTCCGCCGTTCCCGCGCCAAGAGGCACCGTTGCCGCGACGACGAACCGCGCTCCTTTCACAATGAACGCTTGCGGCAAACCAAAAGACAAACCATTCGCTTTGTCGACCATGTTGCCCACTTCGCACGCCGACATGATGACCAACGACGGAACGCGCGCCAAGGACATTACACGCCGCGCCGAAAACAAATTCCCATCTTCGAGGCGAATGCCGCTTTCATAACCGTCGAGGTCCGGCTGATAAATGCCCGTTGGAGTTTTGTCGTGCAAACTCTGATATTGCCCGTGCCCGACGAAATGGAAAAGCTGCACGTCGTCGCGGGCCAAAACATCCAGAAACCCTCGAATGTCCTGCGACGACGCCGTCGGCTGGTTCTTGATAACAAAGCCCGGCTTTTCGCCGAGCGTCCGCGTGACCATTTCCGTTTCCCGTCGCGCCCCGGGCAATGTTCGATTGGAATCGCCCGTGACGAGCAAAGCAATGCCGGGTTTGCCATTTTCCCGGGGCGCCAATTCCGGCCGTACACCGCCCAGATCAACCGCATACGTCACGGGCAATGCGTCAATGAACGCGCCCTCCCCCCAGGGCAATGCGTGAAAGTCCACGCGCGCCAAGGTCGCGCCATGCGGCGCCAAACGAATTCGCTGCGCTCCTTGAATTTGCGCTCGAAATGGTTCCAGCACGCGCGCCGAAAGTTCGCGGGGCGAAAGCGATTCCAATGCCGAGATATCCAGCCGTTTGGCGTGAATCTTCCCCTGCGCATCGACGGCAAACCCGACGTATCCCCGGCCCAAAGGATGATACACGAGCAAAAGTTCACCCGCACTCGGGGAAGAAAGCGGCGCATCCGGGGAAATACCAATCGATTCGAGCAACCCTGCAAAAGCGAGATTGACGTCTTTTTGCTGTTCGCGAAGACCTTCCGCGTTCCCATTCGAGTCTCCGCGCTGTCGATTCAATTGCTGCAAAGCTTCGGAAAGCCCATTGCGCTTTTTCTCCAATGACGAATCGACAGCAATGCGACCCGGCAACGACGCCAAGATGCGCAATCGACTTCTTCGGGCGGCATCGACCGCTTCTCGCAGAAATGCATCGGCATTCTGCGGCTGCTTTTCGGCCAAACGCAACAAATAATCAATCCTTCGCTCCGTCGCGCGTCCATGCACCGCCAAAAACGCACCGGCCCCCGTGGTCAATTCGACACCCAACGCATATCGCAACGCATCCACATCCGCTGCGACATACGCCTCGCGCGCCGCACGATCGTTCAATACATCGTACGCTTCCGCCCGCGCAAGCCATGCGTCGAGACGAACTTCGGCATCCACCGCGTGACCCAACAGCGATTCGAGATTTTTCACCGCCGCCTTGGCTTTATTCGCGTCCCGTTGTGCTTCGAGAATCAAAACGCGGCTCTCAATCAGCGTCCACCAATCCTCGAGAAATGGCCCCGGGTGTTCGTGGGCTTGTTTTGCTCGTTCGAGGTGCGTTCGGACATCGCTTGGATTGCCAAGCGCCAGCGCGACGAGCGCCAAGTTTGTCCGCACATTCGCCTGGTGAAAAGGGTCATCGCATCCACGCGCCATCGCTTGCTCGAAATACGACTTCGCTTGCTCCAATGCTTTTTTATTGTCCCGGGCAGCATACCCCGCCAGATATTCCACCCAACCGGCTTGGTTTTCCGTATCGGCGACGTAACAAGCGGAATCTTTTTTGGGATTCAATCGATCCAAAAATTCCTTTTGCAGCCTGCGCGCATCTTCGATTCGCCCCAATTTGACGAAAATCTCCGCCAAAGCGAATTTTGCGTCTTCTTGAAATCGCCCGAGGTCCAAATCCTGGGCCATCGTCAACGTTGTATCGTACAATCGCAGCGTCGCCCGTAAATCGCCCGATTGCGCCGCCACGCCGGCTCCATAATAAGGCAGCTTGACCAATGCTTCCGGCGCCTGCGCTTCGAGCGGCACCAAATCCCGCAACACTTTTCGCGCCATACCCGGGTCGTGACGATAGACCGCAAAAACCTCGGACAACACCACGCCATCCGAAAGCTCGGCGGAAAGTCGTCCCGCTTTTCGATCAAATTCACGCGCTTTTCGCAAATGTTCAATCGCTTCCGCATAACGCTTTTCGTCTTTGTCGATACGCCCCATCAAAGCATGCGCCCGTGATTGACGCTCATCCGTGAGATGATCCGTCAACATCTGCGTCAGTTTTTCATAAGCCCCGGCGCGATCGCCTTTTCTGGCCATGCTCGCAACGTCGACGAAATCCGCCGGCGGTTTTACATAACGAAGAGGCAATCGAAACACCCCGCGCTTTTGACCGAGCGCGGCCTCAATGACGACGTCACCTCCCGAACCAAGCTTCTCTCGATCGAGCGTGAGTGCGGTTCCCGCCGGAGTCGTGGCCAATGCCAAATCAGCCTCGATTGTGCCCGCCGGCGTTCGTCCCGTCAACACAGCTCCCGGCGCCGCATCGATTCGCAACCGAATGGAGTTTGGCTTGGCGGACTCTTCCATGAGGCATTCCGGCAGGGCGGGGTCCACGTTTGGCGCGGCGACGACTTCGGTACATCCGGTAAAACGCACGTCGAGCAACGGTGTTCGTTTCGCTTCGCCACCTTCAATCTGCACGGTGATTCTCGAAATCGAAATCGTCCGCTCTTTTTTTCCAAGCTGCTCGAGAACCTTTTCGGGATTCGCTGATATTTCGGATTCAGGCCCAACCGCGATCCATACGTCGTAAACCCCCGCGGGTACGTCGGGAAAAAGCGTTTCCCGAGTTCCTTTGAAGGTTGCCGCGCCCGACGAATCGATGACGATGGGAAAATCCAACGGCAAAATGGTCCCGAAACGAACGATAAAAGCTTGACCGCGCAAATCTTTGTAGCGTGAGACCAGCATATTCGGCGGTGGTGAGAGTTTTACGTCGATCCGCGTGTCCGTACCGGTTGGCAAGACGAATACATGGCGATCGTCATCACCCAACGTCGCTGCGGCCCCGCCCTGCACGTTCATTTCATACGCGGGCATCGGCAAAGCAGACGTCGGCGCCATTGAAGTCACCGCTGTTTTTCCAAACCAAACCGCCATCGCGCCCGCGGCGAGCAACAAAGCGGTGCCAATTCGTTGCCCGACTTTTCGTTTGACCGCCGGCTTGGACGCGACAGGTTTGGGACGCGCAATCTCGAACAACGCCAGCGTCTCCGCCGATGCCGATGCTTTTTCTTTTAATGCCTCGACTTCCTCGACAGACGCCGTTCCTCGAGCCAGTGCACGCCATTTTTCATCGCGTAAAAGCGCACGACGTTTGGCAAGGGCAACCAATCTCGCGCGTACTTCCGGAGATTCGGAGGACAAATTCAAATCGTCGGAATCATCCCCGACATGCGGCGAAAGTTCGTCAGGGGTTTCTTTTCGCTCGTGGCTCATTTCGCCCCTCCGAGGATTACGCGGCATTTTTCACGAATACGCGACGTCCATTTCCAAAAAGCCGTCTGACTCATTCCAATCAACTCACATATCTCGCGACCTTCCAATCCGTCGATGAAATGTAGAAAAAACAGTTCCCGACCTGCTTCGTCCAGCTTCAATTCGGAAAGCAGATGGTCGAGCAAATCGCGACTCAATGCAGCGATCTCCGGATCCGGACCGAGCGTCGGCCGTTCGGGCATTTCTTCGGGTGCCGTGGGAGTTTCGGCGCGTCCGCTTTTGAGCAACCGAAGACGCCCAATGGTGACATTTTTTGCGATACGACAAACGTACGCTTCGAGGTTCCCCGATTCCTTCGTCGCCTCGAATTTTCGCAAGACGAGTTTGTCATCTTTGAAGAGTTCTTCGTACGTGTCTTGCATGAAATCGGCGATATCATCGGGGCCGCGTTTGCCGCGTTGACCAGGAACTTGGGCCATGAAAAACGCGCACACCACGCCTTCACGAATCGCGGGCCCCAAACGTTCGGTCAGGCGTTTGTCCGCGAGCTCGCTGCCCGCAAGCGCTCGTGCGAGTAAATCCAGCAGTTCATTGGGTGAATGAGCCATGAAGCGTTTGTCCGAATGCAGACAGCGCTCGAGTCTACCTTGTCGGGGCGAACCCGGTAAAGAGGGTTCTTCAACAAATTCAAGAGCCTGTATCACGCGAAACCCTCGGTTGAACATTTGGGGCTTCGGATCGGCTTCGCCGTCCTTCGCCCCAAACCCCAGGTTGGAACGCTTTGGATTTCGAAGGAAGAACGCATCGCCAACCTCCAGCCGACACGTCGTCCCGCACGTATGCAACGCGGACGAACGACATCTGCTGCCAGGGTCATCGCGACGAGCCGGGAAAACCTGACCGAATTTTTGGGAAGGACGCAATTTTTCTCGAAGACCGAGAAATCACAGGGTATTTTCGGCCGCCGTGGGCTCCGAGCCGTTTGCTTGCGGGATGGTGGTGTTCATGATCGTGACGCGCGAGCTGCAAGGATCTCGAGGTGGCGTCGCGAAAACATCCGCCACAGTAATGGCGTTCGTCGTGCCCATGGCAAGCGGTATGCCCGCGCCTCCCCAAGGTGCTCCGGAATCGAGCCGCGTCATTCCACCGCTCGGGGAATAATTCGGATATCCGGCCGCGACGGGACCCGTCGAATCGATTCGCAGATTCGTGGAGCAAAACCCCGGCGCTCCTGGAGGAAACGTCACGCCGACATTTTGCAGCGCATTGGGCGTCAGGTTGTACAACGCAACGAACGGTTGCGAAGAATCAATTTGTTGCGAATCCACCAGGGAGAACGGACCGGATGCATACGGCAATTCGAAATTCAACCGAAGGCCCGGATCCATGACGTCGGACGGCGTACCCGGCGGACGATAACAATCGAATGGAATTCCGACGAATTCGACGATGGTACACGCGGGCGCTGGTTTTTCGAGTTCGATATTCCACCGGCCAAGTCCCCCTTTATCTGCCAAGGCGCCGGTGATGCCCCGGGTCATGGTGATGGTGGTGAAATTGCCGTTCACAGTACGATTGGCGTTTTTCTCGACCCATTTTCCGCCGAGCATATCGAAGCGCCAAGCGGCCAAGTTGCACGAGCCGTCTCCGACGCACGTCGGCATGGTTCCGATGGAAGCGGGCAATGGCACCTTTGCGGTTACGCTCGATCCGACTCTCAATTGCAATCCCACACTGGAATCGACGAGTGTCGCTTGGATGAACACCGCTCCGAGCGATTCGACCGCGACCGTTTGTCCCGCAGCATTGGTCCCCGTAAAATCGCCGGGCAATTGGTTTGGCTCGATATAGGCAAAGCCGACGTTGACGGGAGTCGTTGCGGATGTACCGTTTGGTTCGTACAACGAATTCAAGGGAATCGTCAACCGGAGCCCGTTGGAGTAGATAATCGTATTCGTCACGGTCGGGTCGATCTCGACGATTTCGAGCGGCTGCAGAACGTGAACCGCATTGTCTCGACCCGTGAGAACGGTTTCGTGAAAGGGAACGTAACCGGGCACCGTCGTGGATATTTTATAACCGTTCGTCGATAGGGCAGCATGGCGGGAATACTTCCCATCGGCACCGGTGATGGATGCCACGCCATTGATTTTAACGGTTGCGCCGACGATCGGGTCGCCTGCCGGATCAACGAAAATGCCGCTGAAATGAGGCAAAGACAGCGCCAACTCCGCTTCGCTCGTGGATCCCTCGTCATACGCAGCGATATCGTCAACAGCGTTTTCCGCTCCGACCTCCGTGCAGCCAAAACAAAACGTCACCACGACGCACAATGACGTCATCCAATGGTTTTTCATGGATATCCTCCGCTTTACTTTGAAGAGCGTGCGATTGCTGCACGACGGACGACGAGCGCCGCCCAAAGCCGGCCCAAGCCACGCATGTCCCAAGCACCCATCGCGACGTCGGAGCATTTCCTGACCGATTATTTGCACACGGCGACGAGTTTTTTTGACGCGTCCGGTAAGAGATCGGAAAACAGCACCGAACGTCGATTCGCTTCAACTCGTCATTGACACGCTCGAAAAAGCCTGATATCGCTCAGCTGCGCCCGCATGGTTCGGGCTCTTCGTCGCGAGAGTGGGGACATGAAGAAACGCCAACCGAAAACAGCGTCCGCATTGACGACCACACCATTGACGATGACGCCGATGACCGCGCCGCCCAAAGGTCGGCCGATTCTGCAAAAGAGTCTTGTCATTCTTTCCTTGGGTGTCGTGGGCTGCGCCGAAAAAGCAAAAAATGCCGACGAAGACGTCAAGCCCGAAATCAATGCCAACGCGGAACCGGCACGCGAAGAGATTGTCGCGCCGAAAAAAGAACCGGAAAAACCCATTGCCCCGGTCGAACCGCCGCCCGCATCGCCATTTCTTCAAGGCGCGGCGCAAGCCACGCCGCCTCCCGTGGGCACACCGCAGCTCATTGCGACAACGAATACCACCTCGACGACGGCGAATGGATTGAGCACCATCAATCCCCCGCCAACGTCGACCAATACCGTGCACAATCTCCCGCCGCATCCCGCCGGATGGGGAGACCGAAAAGCTCCGCACCCCGCCGGATGGGGAGACCGAAAAGCTCCGCACCCTCCGCCGCATCCGCGATTACCCCCGCACCCCGCGTCCGATTTTTGATCCGGCGGCTTTCGCGAAAATTGGTTTGTCATGCCTATTTTCCGTCGACGTAAATCCAATCCTTCGTCGCGACGTTCCCGGCCCACCGAATTTTCCCTTTCCGCCGAATGGCAACGCTGGATAGCCGAAAACTTGCTCCGCGGCGTCGATCCGAACGTACTTTATTCGACGCTCGTCGACCGCGGGCTCGATCCCGTCATCACGAAACGCGAAATCAACCGCATTGCCGGTTCACCGATCCTCGATGTGGTGCGGGAGCAGAATCGAAAGGCCCAAAGACTCGCGCTCGTCGCCCAAATGCGTCGTGAATTGCTCGCGAGCTCCTCGGCGCCCAAAGAAATCGAGCGGCGCGAAGGTTTGTCGGGGGATGAATTCTTCGAGCGGTATTATTGCCCGGGCGTCCCGGTCATCATCACCGATATCGTCCGCCATTGGCCCGCCTATCAACATTGGACACCCGAATTCTTCAAACACAAATTCGGAAACGTCACCGTACGGTTCACGGCGAATCGAAATGACGATCCGCTTTATGACCAAAACACGGAGCTGCATACCATCGGCGCAACCATGGCGGAATTCATGGATCGCATTACGTCCATGGGTGAGAGCAATGACGTGTACATGGTCGCGAACAACCGCAATCTCGACGAAGGACCGTTGCGCGACCTCTTGAACGACATTCGCATTCCGACGCAATACCTCGAGGACAACGAACGCAACCTGATTTGTTTATGGGTTGGTCCTGCCGGAACCATTACGCCGCTCCATCACGACACGACGAATATTTTCTTTTGCCAAATCGTTGGGAGAAAGCATTTTCGACTTGCTTCCCCATTCGAAACAGCCCTGTTGGAGGACCTCGACGGCGTCTACAGCCCCATGGACCTCGAGCGGCTCGATGTGGAGCGATTTCCAGCATTGCGTGATGTGCTCGTGAAAGAAGCGATTCTCGAGCCGGGTGAAGCGATTTTCTTGCCGGTGGGTATGTTCCATCAGGTCAAAGCGCTCGATGTAAGTATCTCGTTGTCGTTCGTGAATTTCTTGCGACCGAATCGTTTTGAATGGTACATGCCGGGAAATATTGCGTAAGGGACCAATTCGGAAAAGCACTTGCCGGCCGTCGTTGCGCTTGTCAATTTGCGAATATGGGCGTCCAGGGACGTCTATTTCTCGCCAAGTTGTCAAGGCCGTCTTTGAGTTCGTTATTCACGGGCAGAAAACCGGGCCCTTCATGCATGGCATGATACTTGAAATGCCATCCGCGTATGCGTGAAACAATTCTCTCCATTCGAAAACGGCAACGGTTTGCTTCGCGCGGCGTGACGCTCGTCGAAGTGCTCATTGTTCTGGCCATCATGGCGATCATTGCGGGAGGGGCGGTTGCCTTGGTATTTCCGCAATTGAAGAAAGCTCGCGTCAAACAGGCCGTTCTGAGCGCCGGGGTCATCAAGACAACCGCGGAAGCGTATCAACAGATTGACAATGCGTCGAGCGATGGTTGCCCGACGCTGAAGGACTTGATAAGTGCCAAGCAACTCGATGGCAAGAAGACCGACGATCCGTGGGGTCAGCCGTTCATCGTGCATTGCGACGGTCAAGCGGTTTCGGTATCGAGTTCCGGAGCGGATCGAAAAGAAGGTACGCCCGACGATGTGCTCGATCATTTCAAAGACGCCGACATCGTACGTGTCGCCGACCTTTGAATCTCACGCCGTCGAGATGTCCCATTCTCGGATGAAGCGCGTTTGACCCTCCGTATGGGGCGACGAAGCTCGCGACGTTTTCGTACGGTTCGCGTGCTCGTCTCTTTTCTGTGAATCACCTTGAACCACGGCTGCTCATTCGTTACCGTCGTCGCAACGATCGGCGTGTTTACGTTTGTCTTTCGGAGGTGCACGGTGAATATCGCTCATCATCGCACAAAGTGGCTGCTTTTCATTTCCCTTGGCATGGGGTTCAGCGGCAGCGCCTGTCTCAATCTCGGCACATCTCCAAACAATCCGACAGGAAGCAGCGGAATGGGGGGAAGCGGAGCAAGTGCGGAAGGCGGCGGTGGAATGGGGATGAGCGCGGGCGGCAATGGCGGTCATGCCAATGATCCTTGCGCCGGATTACCGACGCAAAATGTCATTTACGTGCATGGCCTCGATGGTGATGATGCGGCCGGTACGGGCGCGTGCGAAAAACCCTTCAAAACGATCAAAAAGGCT
>CAYSYX010000341.1:0-1723 GCA_964435055.1 uncultured Polyangium sp.
AGCATGCACCTCGGGCTCCACCAGCCGAGCGAAATATTCCTGTCCGATATCCTGATGCAAAAACCCCAGCATTTCCTTGTTCGGTCGGAACCGAACCGCCACTTCCACATCCAAATTCAACCCCTCTTCACTGAGCACGTCGAATTTGAGCGTCTTGGTCTGCAACCGAGTCTCGTAAATCGTGATGTTGTCCCAAGGCGGAATGATGGTCAAACCTTCGGTCCACACCTTGTTTGTCACGGTACCACCCGCGAAAAAGCGGTACATGACGCCGTAACTACCCGCGGGAACCGTAATGAAAATGCGCTTCCACAAGAAACCCAGAAGCAACAAGAGCACGATCAGCGTCGTGTACGCGTAAAACTGGACTTTTTGTACGCGACGCAAAAAGTGAGTGCGCGGCGAACTCGCTTCATCTTCCTGCGATTCGGGGGTTTCCGGATCCGCGGATTCGGGACTCAACTGGAGCGATGGCTCGGTCATCGGTGCGTATGCCTGGGACTGGGGTTATCGAATCTGTACGGACCCGGGCGCGTGGTTCAATACCTCGCCCCGTGAAACATTGGACTTTTTGCGCGTTTTGGGGGCTGCAATGGGCTTTTCCCCCGAAAGAATCGTCACCAAAAACCCTCCGACCGGAGTCAACACGATGGACAGAATGAATGCCCCCCAAAATCCAACCCGCCGCGTTCGACCCAAAAGACCGATCACGAACACGAGGAGAATGGGAAGTCCAAATCTGAATATCGGCGCCAAAGGGTCCATGGTCGACTCACTCAACCAGCCTTGTTCTTGGGTGGCTCGTTCTTGTGCATATCCGCAACCGTTTGTTTCGCTTTCTCGAATTCCTGTCGGAAATGGCTGCGCATCTTGTGCGGATCAAAATCGAGCAACGTACCTCCCGCCTCGAAATGCATGATGAAAACCACACCCGTGGCATGCGTCGCCGCGCCTCCGATGAGCGGAACACTGACGACACCCAATGCCGTTCCCACCCCGGGAAGTAGTTTTACGAGGCTCGTACCGACCGCGGTTCCAAGCGCCACGCCGCCAATGCTCGAAGCCAACGAACCGACGAGCTTTTTTGCAATGCTTTCGCTGAATTTCACGCCATAAAGTTCGGATAACTCGGAAAGCATCTTGAGCTGCACGCCCGCAATGGCAATGGCATCGAATACCGGGAAAGGCACGACCCCGGCCCCGAGCGACCACAAAACATTTCGACGCACGATCGCTTCCGCGCGACCCACGCGCGACACCGTATCGGCAATCGGCGGAGCCTTGGGCGCAGCGGCCTTTGGAGGCTCTCGCGCAGGCGCGGTTTTCGGCGTTTCGGGACGCGCCGCAGCCGGAGGTTCCGGCTTGGGTGCTTCTTTCGTCGCCGCAGCCGGAGCGGCAGGCTTGGGTTCGTCTTTTGGAACCGCGGGCGAAGCCGCAGGCTTGGGCTCGTCTTTCGCCGCGATTGGAGCCGCCGCAGGCTTGGGTTCGTCTTTTGGAACCGCAGGCGCCGCCGCCGGTTTGGCTTCCTCTTTCGCCTTGGCAGCGGGCGCGACGGGTTTGGGTTCGTCCTTTGGAACTGCGGAAGACGCGGCGGGTTTCGCTTCTTCTTTCGCCGCAACCGCAGCCGCGACAGGCTTGGGTTCGTCTTTGCTTACCGACTTCGCCGGACTCTTCGCCGCCTGGGACTTGGATTCTTCCTTGGCACTCGCACCAGGTTTCGAAG
>CAYSYX010000341.1:1733-10322 GCA_964435055.1 uncultured Polyangium sp.
CTTTCGGCGCTTCTTTGGTTGCGGCAGGCTTGGATGTTTCCTTGGCGGGTACCGCCGACAGATCCACCGAAGTCTCTTCCGTGACCTCGATGGATGGAGTCGTTTTGTCGCTCTTCACGGCGTTGTTTGCTTGCGCGTTTTCGGTAGCCATCAGCGTTTTTCGCGTTCGAAAAGAGGAGGATGGGATTCGGAACGGCATTCCAACATAGTTCATCGTGTGATGCAAGGGGGTGGATCCAACGCGTCGCGAAAGCGGAGCCAGGTGCCGGCGAAGGACACTTCTTTGCAGCGATGAACCGACACGTGGAACATTTCCGGATCCACACGCCACGACGTGAGACTTTTTTCAATCGCGCCGCCACGACGTGGCGCCTTTTTCCGCCAAGGTTCCACGACGTGAGACTTTTTTCTATCGCGCCGCCACGGCATGGCGCCTTTTTCCGCCAAGGTTCCACGACGTGTGACCTTTTTCTATCGCGGCACGACGACATGGCGCCTTTTTCCGCCAAGGCCCCACGACGTGTGACCTTTTTCTATCGCGGCACTACGACGTGGCGCCTTTTTTGGCCGAGGCCCCACGACGTGGCGCTCTTTTGGATTCAAGCGCCAAAACGTGGCGCCTTCGTAGACTTCGAGGCCGAGTTCCAAAACCTTTGGCACCTGTGAAAAACATGGTAACGTCATCGCCCCCGACGTTCGGTGCGGATCTATTTCGATTGCGATGAGTTTGCTTCGATTGCTCAGAGAAGACGCAGGATCCGAGTCCCCGCGCATCATCATTTCCGCGGTGCTCGCCGGCGTCGCCAATGTCGTCTTGCTCGCGACCATCAATGCGGCGGCGCACGCCCCGGCGACCGTCGACATTCAATCGCTATTTCTTTATGCCGTATCCGTCGCCGCGTTCGTCATCAATACGCGTTACACGACGCACCGAATCACTGAAATCGTCGAGAACCTGATCGAGCGCACCAAATTGCGCATTGGGGAAAAACTCGTCAGGATCGAACTCGAAGCGCTCGAACGGGTCAAAGGTGCCGAGGTTTGTACACGAATCACGGATAACCTGACGATCATCACCGATCGCGTGGGTCGCATCGCCACCATGATTCAATCGGCGTTTTTGGTCGGATTTGCCTTGATGTACGTCATTTGGGTGGCTCCCGCGGCATTCGTCGTCATTGCGCTCGTGTGTATCGTTGGTGGAATCAAATTCCAAGAAGTGCGCCGAGACTTGATGATGGCCACGAAAGCCGCCGCCATGGATCGCATTCGATTTCTCGAACGGATGACGGACTTGCTCGGCGGAATCAAAGAACTGCAATTCGGCCGTCGACGTCGCCGTGACGTGCGCGAAAATGTCCTCGAAGCGTCCAGCGATTTGAAATCGTCGCTCATCAAAGTAAACAATCTCTCGACGGATGGGGCGCTCATCGCCAATTCCATTCTATTCTTCGTTCTCGCCGGCGTTATTTTCACCTTGCAGCAATACATGCCGCTCGACGCCTATCGCATGCTCAGCGTCGTTTCGGCGGTTTTGTTCTTATGGGGTCCGTTCATGGGCTTCATTTGGGGATTTCTGCCATATCTCCGGTCGGATGTGGCGATGCAGGAAGTCCTGGCGCTCGAAACGAAACTCGAAAAAGCGGCGCGCGAGACCATTCCCGAACAAAATCCCAAAGATCCTTGGAGCCTTCCTCGTCATGCGATTCGCGCGGAAAATGTCGAATACGAATACGGCGGCGAGGATGGAGCCGATGCTTTTCATGTCGGCCCGGTGAACCTACAAATCGAGCCGGGCGAAATCGTCTTCATCGTCGGCGGCAATGGCAGCGGCAAGTCGACTTTGCTCAAAGTGCTCACCGGATTGTATTGGCCCACCGGCGGGAGCGTGGTCGTCGATGACATTCCCGTTCGTCGGGACAATGTCGTGGCTTATCGCAATAAAATCTCCTCGATCTTTTCCGATTTTCATCTCTTCGCCAAACTGCACGGCATCGACCGCGTCGACGAACGCACCGTGGGTGACTTGCTCACGTCCATGCGCCTCGACGGACAAACGGCTTTCGTCGATCGGGCTTTTACCAAGTTATCCTTGTCGACGGGCCAGAAAAAACGGCTCGCGCTCGTCGTGGCTTTGCTCGAAAATCGTCCCATTTGCACATTCGATGAATGGGCGGCGGATCAGGATCCGGAATTTCGGCGATATTTTTACGAAGAATTGCTCCCGGCGTTGCGTAAGGAAGGAAAAACCGTTTTCGTCGCCAGTCATGACGATCGATATTTCCATTGCGCCGATAAAGTCGTGACGATGGAGTACGGCAAGATTCGCTCCGTCGACATCCATACGCATTCCAAGGAGGTCGCATGAACCTCGTGGACATGGTTCGCGCGGAGAGCAAGGACGTACGTATCGGCGTCATTTCATTCGCCACGTGCGCGGGATTGGCGAACGTCGTGGCCTTGATATTGGTCAATTCGGTCGTTCATGCACCGGAAAAGGCGACCATTACCAGCTTCATGGCGTATGCATCCGCCGCGTTCCTTTCGATTGTCGCCGCGCGCGTTTCCGCACATCGCTTGACGACGATGATTGAAACGGCTTTGCATCAGGTCAAAGGTCGCATTGTCGAAAAAATCGAAGGAGCCGGAATCCAATCGATTGAGCGTATGGGCACCAATCTGATCATTGATCGGATCACGGAAAATATGACGACCATTTCGGTGGCGACGACGGGAATCAGCGCGATCTTGCCCGGTTCGTGCATGCTCGTCTTCGGCATTCTGTATCTGGTGTCGTTGTCGCCGGCGGCCTGCATGATCTTGCTTCCCGTGCAAATCGTGTGCGTGTACCTGTACCACCGCCAAATCCGGACGCTGCATCCATTGATGGTCCGTCGGGCCAAACTACGCGTGCGTTTTCTCGACGCTTTGTCGGGGCTTTTGCGCGGAGCCAAAGAGATTCGCTTGAACCGCGCTCGAGCTGCCGGCGCATTGCACGATTATACGGATCAAACGAAGACCCTGACCCAACTGTCCACGCGCGTCAACAAAGCCTTCGATGACAATGGGCTTTATGTGTCGCTCAATCGTTATGGCGTTCTCGCGGCGATCGCCTTCGTAGCCCCGCAACATATCGCTTTGGATGGCGCTCAGGTCGCCAAACTCGTCGCGACCACGCTCTTCATTTGGAGCAGCATCCAAGCATTGCTCGATATTTATCTCTCGTACGTCCGCGCCAATGATGCATTTGCCAACATCGTCGACCTCGAACGAAATTTGGACGGCGCTCGGCAATCCGCGACCAAAGCGGTGCAGACCGAGGATCCCTGGGCGGGTCGATGGAATCGCCTGCACCTCGAAAATGTCGAATATTTTTACGCCGCGGAGAATGGCGACAAACCATTTCATCTCGGCCCTGTCGATCTCACCATCGAGCCCGGTGAAGTGATCTTTTTCGTGGGCGGCAATGGAAGCGGCAAATCGACGTTGCTCAAGGTATTGACCGGACTTTATCCTCCGTCGACCGGAAAGATCCGGCTGGGCGACAAGGAGCTCGCGCCGGAAAATGTCGAAGCTTATCGAGAAATGATTTCGGTTATTTTCTCCGACTTCCACCTTTTCTCGAAAGCGTACGGGCTTCTCGATGTGGAACCCGCGGCGGTGAAGGCCCTCCTGCACGACTTGCATATCGATGGCAAGACCTCGTTCGAAGATGGCCAATTCACCACGCAAAAGTTATCGACGGGGCAAAAGAAACGTCTCGCCATGGTCATCGCGCTGCTCGACGATCGACCTTTGCTGGTGCTCGATGAATGGGCCGCCGATCAGGATCCGGAATTTCGTAAACACTTTTATGAAGACATGATCCCGGCGCTGAAACGCAAAGGAAAAACCATCTTGGCCGTGAGCCACGACGATCGGTATTTTCACTTGGCAGATCGAGTGTTCACGCTGGAAGAAGGACGGATCCGCGCAACGAAACAACCGCTACCACAAGGCGCGACCGACGTTTCTACTTGAGCACGCCCGCAACGGCCGCACGAATGGCCGTAATATCGGCTCCCACGGCGGATCCATCGCCGGCAGCTTTAGCCAGTGAGCTGTCGGGATTGAGTTCGAAATTATTTGCTGCGAAATCCTTGAATCCGACCGCCGCAACATCCGCCGGAAATAAATTGCCCATCGGATACCCCCCCGCTGAACCTCCTCCGAAAATTGCGTTGTTCGTAAAGACGGCCCCGGGCGCAAAGAAATTCAACGCATTCGTTCCTTCGCCTTGACCCGAACCGAATGCACCGTAATCGCCGTGAGCAACCAGATTGTCACGAAAAACCAAATTCGACGCAACAGGCACGCTGTCCCCCATCACGAGAAAAGCGTTGCCCGCAATCGGCGCGGTATTATGGCTGATTTCGAGTCCCTCCGTGGCAACTTGCGGCGTGATGACTTGAAACACTCGGCCGTCGCCGCCAAACGTCGCGCGATTGACGTCTTCGAGCAAATTGTGCGTCATGACGATACGTTTCGAGCCGCCGGATGGTCCCGAATCGTCGTTTCCGGCAAGATTGATGCCGCTTGCCGTGTGCAAGATATGATTGAGCGTAAATGTCAAATCGTACACGACGCCCGGAACGGCGCCTCCTTCACCGCGGGGCGTGAGCACCACGGCAAACCCGTTTTGGGCAGCCGCCCAGCTATTTTCGAGCACATTGCCCGCAAAAAGCACCCGCTGCGCATTTTTGATCTCGAAAAGGTTCTTGACGGTCCAGGATTCGTTTCTCCAGACGGGAGGTTTGTAAAAATGATTGCCGCAGATTTCGATATCGGAGGGAATGTTGTTCGGCAAAGCCGATGGCGCGCCGCCAAACATGATGTTTTCCCCCGCCCCTTCGAGACGATTGTTGATGATTTTGTACGGACCGGGGCCATTCCAGCCGCCAATCGCTTGCGTGTCGGCCCCCATTTCTTTGAAGTCGGTGAAATACGAATCAATCACGCCCACGTGCGCGCCGCCGAGCGCGATGCCGCGACGAGTACCTTTGGCCGCGTCACCGTGCAAATACGAACGATCGACGATGATATGATGAGGAACATCAGCCATAGTGGAAACGCCTGCTCCGATATCGATGAGGTTGTGAATGTACACGCCCGGCGAAGGCATGATTTCAAGGCCAATCAATCGATAATGGTGCCCCCCGGGCGCAACGCTGACGACGGGACCCGTATCGGCGGGTAAAACCAATTTGGGTAATTTGGCGGCATCCGCGGGTGTGATTCGAGTCCCTTCGGGCGGAAGGTTCGCGTCGGGCGTGCTCGTGCGAATCACGATCCAATCATTGCCGGATTTGTTCGGCAATGTAAATGTTCCGGTGAAGGTTGCGCCGGCTTCGATTTCAATGACATCGCCCGGATTGGCTGCATTGATGGCTGCTTGCAAATCTTCCCCGGCCTTGACGGAATGTAGCATTCCTTTCGGCGCGGCGTACGTCGTGTCCACGGTTTCCTGCGGCAATGATTGCTTGACAACGGGGCTCGTCGTAATGCCCGCAGGGCAACCCACGGACGACGGGGCCACCCCGCCGCCTCCACCGGATCCCGATGAACTGCCCGCATTTCCGCCTGAACCGCTGGAACTGGTTTGTCCATTTGGACCGCTGGGATCGGTACCGCAACCGGAAATTGCCGTGGAGAACAGACCCGTCGTGACGACTCCAATGACCGAGAAGGAAAGAAAGATTTTGGTTCGCATGGAATCGAGGGTGCCGGCAACCGACCGGACGGTCAATGAATTTCCGCCGGAACGTGGGACGTAATCTTTGTCCTTGCGTTTCGTCGACGCTTTCTTATGATTGCCGCCGTGGAAATGAACACACCGGACGTTCGCCAGTCTCCCGATCTTCATGAGAATGATCGGCATACGCTCCTGAACGAACAAGACGCGGCGAAATTTGCTGCTGAACTTCCCCTGAATCATCGATTTCGCCTGGGGTCGACGATTACTCCCGTCCAAAATGCTTACCTCGATCGCAATGGGTACCTGGTGTTCGCCGCAGTCGCCACGCCCGAGGAAGCCGCACGCATCGTATCCGAAGTGGACCACGTGCAAGCACAGTTTCTCGCGGAAGGCCGGCGCAAGGCGTACGGAGTTCCCCTATGGTTCGGCCAAGACGAACAGGGCCGACCCTATTTGCAACGCACCGGCTTCTTGTCGATGTATTCCGATTACGTGCGGCAATTCGTCACCGACGAGCGTTTCGAGCCGATTCGGACGCTGATCGGCGAAAACGCGCGCATTGGACACGAAGAAAAAGACGGCGTCGTGTTCAATCGTTACATTCGGACAAAGGGCAGTTTGCGCCCAGGTTTGGCATGGCATACCGATGGCTTGCGAGATGCCTTCTATGGACAACTTCCGGGTCCGATGCTGAACGTGGGGTTGCATTTCGAGCGCATTCGGCCGGAAGACGGCGGATTGCGCATCATTCCGGGAAGCCACAAGCAAGGCTGGCGCGACTTCTTGTTTCGAAAAGCCTACTTCATTGATAATCGACCGGACCCCGCGGAAATCATGGTGGAAACATGGCCGGGCGACCTCACCGTACACGACGGGCGCACGTGGCACCGCGTCGCGGCATCGCAACACCTCGGCGCACGCAGTCGTCGGCAAAGCATGTATGTGCCTTACGTGACAGGTCCTTATCAACCGAAAACCGAAAACAGCGCTCCGGCTCCGTATCTTCGCGTATTCGATCTGGTCCTACGCGCAAAGGCGTGGATGGCCCCGCGTCAATAAGGCGGCAGCATACGCCGAAAACCGTGGGCCAGCGCAATGCCGAGAAAAACCATATTGCGGATGGGAATCGCCGGCCAGAAGAGCGGCAACGGCCCCGTCGAATCCAATGCCTGCGTATGGGCTTCTTTCGATTCGAACGTCGCGGCCAAACGTCCTCCGAGCGTCCTCATCCACGAAACCGACCGCGGCCAATCTTGAATTCCATCGAGCCATGCCGCAGGAATCGCGCTCGCACCGGCCGTCGCGCCGGCAAGTGCCCCCACAATGGCCCCCGTGCTGTCCGCGTCGCCGCCCAATAAAATGACATCCTCCACGGCTCGTTCGATATGTCCCGGATTCGACAACCAACAAAACAGCGCCGCCGGGACGGTATGCAACATATAACCGCTCACGCCGCGATCGAAATGCATGTCCGCGGCGAACTGCTGAAGCGTGGATTTCCGCGCGAGATGCTCGCGAACACGTTCCAAGGCTGCACAAAGATCCGGCTGACGAACCGCACCCAGGATTTCATCGAGCAATACACTTGGACAAACGTTTTCGGGACCTTGACGAACGCCGTGCGCCGCAGCGAGCGCAATCGCCAAAGCGCCTTCCTCGGCACGCGGATCGGTATGCGTCATACGCGTCGAGGTCCGTACGTAGGGGCCGATGCGTTCGGGATGCGCGGCAAAACAAGCTCCAATGATGGGAGCTCGCATGGCGGGACCATTTCCTGCGGAATACACGCCGCTCGTTTCGGGAGAAAAACCAATCCATAATTTCACGAGCGCCCGCAAGGTCGCCCAACCGACGGCCGCAGGCATTGCGGCAAACCATCCTCGGAGGCGCCAAGCCAATGACCGACCAAATCGATGCGCGTCTTTCGGCGACGCCAGCAAAGCTTGCGCCGTGAGACAAGCGTGCTCGGCATCGTCGCTCGTCATTCCGCGTCCAAAGACGAATCGATGACGTAATGGCCGATCGCCGAACATTTTCAGTGCGCGTTGCGGCGACAAACCTTCGCGCGGCAATCCAAGGGCATCACCGACGGCGGCCCCGAGCAGCACACCTTGAAGCTGATCCAATCGCGTGGGCATACCGCGTCGAGGAGCAAACCGCGTGCCGCAATGAATAACCGCGTCACGAAGCGAAACATCCACGGGACGCGGCGTCACGAGCGCCAAAATGACAAGACGATTCTCCAAATAGCGCCAAGGTGACAGAAAATCGCTGTGAGTTGGGAATGAACGAGGCAAGTTTCGGCGTTCACGCGCCCATGGTTTCCAAGGATCGACCGCATCGCGCGTTTGAGGTCATGCACGAAAGAAAAACCATTGCCGCCGGAGCGCAGAGCGCGTATTTCACGTCCATGCCGCGGACGAGTGGACGACGAAATGAGCCTTGGTTGGTCGGCGTATTTGCCATGATGGTGGGATGTGGCGGAGCGACGGCCGAGCACCATTACGTTCCACCGAAGTTGCCGCCGATGGAGGCAATGGAGGAACCGGCGCCACCGAAAACACCGCCGGTCGATACACCTGCTCCGACAAACTCGGCCACGCCGATTCCCCCGGCTGTGGCGGAACCTGCGCCCAATGTGCCCGCGGCAGTCGTATCGCAAAAGGAGCCGGGCAAAGCGTCGGGCCCGTGTCCGGCGGTGACCGATGAAGCTCCGCATATTTTGGCCCGAGCATTGGCGGCGGAAAAACAAACGACCGATCCCGGGCCGCATCGAGCCATTGCCGAAGCGATTCGCATGCGTCTCGACGCGTTGTTTCAACACGGCTGCCATCGGCGTCTCAATGACCCACAGC
>CAYSYX010000342.1:0-10262 GCA_964435055.1 uncultured Polyangium sp.
ATGCCGCAGGTGTTGCCATCGTAGCCGTATTCGATGGAATTCTTGCGCAACGTATCCCAAGCGCTCACGAGTTCGCTCATGGCGTTGTAGGCGAATTGCCGTTCGAATGTTACGTCGGGACCAACGGGGGCACCGAGCGCCGGCAAGTTCTGCCCGAGCCCTGATTTGCGGGTTGAACGTGTTCGCAATCGAGTCAAATTGCCGACGAGATCGAAATCGAGCTCCATTCGCCCACCCGCGCCGAACGCTCGGGCAACTTCTCCACCGCCGGCATCGCGGGTAAAGGTCAATTCGGCGCCGTCGCCGGTTTGAATACGCACGGGATTGCCGACGGCGTCGCGTTCGATTCGTTGCGAATAACCGAAGCTGCCGTTGATTTCCGTATTTCTTCCCGCACGATCGTATGCGTGACGAACTTCGAAGCTTTGCCCGTCGACGACTTGGATTTCTTTGACGACGCGACCTTGGGCATCGCGTTGCAATAAGAATTCGCCCGCGGGCGAACGCATGCCGAGAGGTCGTCCACACGCATCCCATTGAAATTCGTGCTCGGTGCCGTCGGGAAAGGTCTTTTTCACAACGTGGCCGAGGGCGTCATATTCGAATTTCGTCACGTCGCCTGTATGCGTGCGTTTTTCCGTGACCAGCCCCATGGCGTCGCGTTTGTACGAAATGGCGCGACCATCGAAAAACGTCTCTTCCCGAACGAGGCCCATCGGATTGTATTGCGTTCGATATCGCTCGGATTTTTCGTTCCAAAGCTCGATGCACCGTCCTTCGCGATCATATCGATAGCGCGTGACATCGCCGCCGGGAGCTTCGATCGTCACCAATCGACTGCTGCCCGCATAACGATAACGATAAGTTTGTCCCAGCGCATTCGTCAATTCGGTGACGCGGCCTTCGCCGTCGCGCGTGTAATACGTCGTGGTTCCGTCCGCGTCGCGCAAAGCCGTGCAACGCCCGCCGGTGGAGTATCCGGCGTGAATGGTGGCTCCCAGCGGACCGCGCAATAAGACAGGTCGACCAAAAAAGTCGTATTCGATCGTCGTCGTCGCCCCATTGGCTTCGATGACCGCACAGACATTCGCCAGGGCATCATAACGATATTGCGTGCACGCCCCGCTCGTGTCGATGACTTCCGTCACGAGCCCCCGAGAATCGCGCGTGTACTGCGTCGTTCCGCCTTGAGTAACCATTACGGAGATAATGTTGCCCTGTTTGTCATACCCATACGACGACACGGAACCATCCGGGAGCACCATTTCAATGACGAGTCCTCGTTCGTCGCGGGTGTAGCGCGTCGTATGGCCGAGCGCATTCGTTTCCGCGAGAATGCGACCGCGTTCGTCCCGTTCATACTTCGTGGTGTTTCCAAGCGGATCCGTCAATTCCCGCAAATATCCGTATTTGTCGAATGCTCGCGTCGTGACGCTGCCGGCGGAAACTGTTTTTTCGGCGTTACCGTGGCCGGCGTTCGACGTGACTCGTTGCACTTGCAATGAATCGGCCACTTCGACGTAGCCGTCGGGGGCAAACGTTACTTTGACGTGATGCACGCCTTTGGCCGGAGTTACCCCGTCGGCGAGCATCGCGGGCACGTCCTCGGACAAACTCTCGTCCACACGACCGGGATAATCGCCCCACGTTTCGATGCAGACGTCGTCTTCGTTGTATCGATAATGAATGACCAAACCCGACGGCTGAATGAATTCGGTCATGCGGTGTTTTTCGTATTGAAATCGTGTACCCGCGCCATCGGCATCGACAACTTCAATGAGATCGCCGTCCTGGTCGTATTGATAACGCGTGAAGGATACCCATTGACCCCGCGAAACCGCATTGTAAACGTCGAGGCCCGCGAGGTGTCCGCCGCCGTCGCGTCGAAATGCAATATGACGTCCGACGCAATCGACCGCTTTGGCCAAATACGTCCCTTCATATTCGAATCGAATCGTATTCTTGTTTTGGTCGAAGACTTCCACGAGCCGATAATAGTTGGGCTCGGTGCTCGGCCGAAATCGACGTAGCACGCCATCCATGGCATCCAAGACAAACCCATCTTCGTCGCGCCAAAGTTGCCAACCTTCGACGCTCGAAACCGTGGTTCCGTCTCTGGCCGGAACGGGAAATTCGACCCGTTCACCGTTGCCGCTCAACACGTCCACATCGCGCCTGCCGCAATGCAAGTTCCACGCGTACGAGTGCGACCAACCCGGTCCAAGGCCCAAGTCGATGGCCCACGAGGCGCTCGAATAACTGCGCTTGAACTCGAAAGGCAACGGTCCCGGCAGGTGAAGATCGACGACGGGATTCGAATAAACGCGTCCGGTGGCGAGTTCGATCGGATCGCCTGCCGAGGGGCTCGATGTATGTACCGGACAACCCATCCCGCCGGCGCCCGCGCAATGCCCACCGCCGGTGGCATTTGCACCGGCACCTTGACCGGAGGCGCCCTGTTTGCCCTTGCCGGGGTTTTTCTTGCTCCCACTGGCGCCCCCCATGCCGCCCCCACCGCCCATGAGCCAAATGCCGGGGTTCATTCCAGGGATTGCGGGAATATTCGGAAACGGAGCGGTGCGCATAGCGCATGATCCCTTGAATCGGGCCGCTCGGTCAAGGGTTATACCGGCCGTTCAACGCATTGCACGTTGCCAACGTTTGGCGAGCGCGTCGTCTTTCTTCATCTCTTCGAGCCAGTGTTGTTGGCTGGCCATAAGTGATGGAAACGTCACACCAAATCGTTGAAGTGTCGCGGTAACGTCCCCGCCGTATCGCAATGCGTGTACCAATTCGATGAATTTTTCGAATGACAGGACAGCTGCTTTTTGGCGCGCTCGTTGCGCCCGAACAAGCGCATCCGAATACGCGCTCAACAGCGCCGGCACCTTGTCGCCACCAGCATCTTCGTCCGCTGAAATGCGCGCTTGCCAAGCGTTGTCCAACGCTTCCCAACGGTCTTCATCCAACCCGTGAGCCGCAAGCGTCGCCGTGCGATCGCCGGATGGATCAGCCAATGCCGCAGCAACGGCCGCGTAAGCCTCGATGTCCTCCGCCAAATTCGTGTTCACGGCGCAAAGAGTACCTCATCCCCGTCTCGAGGATCCAAATGGCTTTCCACGGACCATCGAACGCGATAGCACCAGCACAACGATCCATGTCGATGATGGAACCGCCGGCTTTTCGCAGTGAAACGGCACTCGTTGCCACAACCGCGTTGCAACTGGCTTTGGAAGAGGCGCATGACGAGTTGCGTCGAGCAGGCAGCGAGTTGGAGCGTCTGGACGAACCCTCGTTCGACCCCATCCCCGCAGCCCGTTCCGTAGAACGAGCGTTGCGTTTCGTTTTCGATGTGTTCGATGGTCGCGCAGCCCCGCTCGAAGCAGCGCTCGCCGCACAAGCAGCCATGGATGACGCGACAAACGCGACCCAAAATGGCGATGCTCATGAAGTAACGAAGTTTCGCGAACACATCACACGCGCACGCACGGCCATGGCGCGCGTGATGGAGCGACTGAATGTCCCTGGTTTGTCCGGTTCAAACCAACGGACGCCGCTTCGAGCCGGCATCGACGTGCCGCGTCTGCACTTCGTCGCAAGGACGTCGATCGTTCCGCCGCTCGATGTAAAACCGCAAAAGATCACGCATGCGGTGGTGTTGCCGGCCCCCATCGACAAGCCGCAGACGTTTGCCCAACTGCAACAGGCCGTGGCCACGTTGAAAGAACGCGGAGCCCAAGGTCGAGACGTCGGGGCACGCGCCGGGGTTCCAAAAGCCAAACCCGATTCGGAAGCGCCGAAAGCTCTGCCGCCACCGGCGCCGGGGTTTGCCCGGGAAATAGATGCGGCCATCACCGAGCTGTCCTTTTTGCGCGACCGAACGCGCACGAGCTTCGAAGAAGTGGCCATGGTGGGCATGCAACGCACGCCCCTCGTCGGCGATGGCTGGCGAAGTTCGCTTCTTCTCGAACGACGAATGCTCGCGTCGATTGATCTCATCGCAGCCATCGGTGCACCGGCCGTCGAATACATTCCGCACCTTGTCGTGGATGCTCCGGTGCGCGATCCGAGTCGTGCGTTTGCCGCAGGCATGATTTTAGGATGTTTTTCCGGGCGCGATGCTCTCGCGGCTGCTGAACGTACCGTGTTTTCCAAAGGGGAACTCGATCCGGCGTTTGTCCGGGAACTCGGCGTCGCCTTGTCCATCGCTCCCCATGACCTCATCGCGCAAGCCATGCGGACGCTTTTGCGGAGCGACGAACCGCAGCTGCGAGCGCTGGCTGTTCGCGTCCTGGGGCATCGAAACTTGGCGACGGCGCAAGAACTGTCGGGATTGTGCCAGGACGAACCTGTCGTCGCAGCGGCGGCGATCGAGCATCTAGCGACGACGTTCGGTGTATTCGATGATGCGACGATCGATCGCGCGTTGGCTTCCGAGAATGCGGAGCTGCGTGAGGCGGCGTTGTTTGCGCTGGCGTTGGCGGGTGATTCTCGTGATGTTCAGCGTTTGGTGGCGGCTATCGACGGCCGAAGCGCCGAGACCGCGGCGATATGTCTCGCCCTGATGGGTGACGAACAGGACGCACAACATTTGCTGCATCGGTCACGCCAAACTCCATCGCGGGCGTTTGCTGTGGCGCTCGGGTGGAGCGGATCGGGTATGGCGATCGCGCCGTTGTTCGAGCTGCTCGAATCACAAAGCGGTGAACTTCGGTCTGCTGCTGCGTGGGGGTTGGAGCGGATCACCGGTGCGGGCTTGTGGGAAGAGACCGAGATGCCCGCGGAGAACCTCGACGCGCCGGAGCCTGGATCTCCGGACGTGGGAGAACCGGCGGCACCGAAGCTCGTGAAAGTGGTCAGTGATCCGCGAGATGAGCCGGACAAACCCGCGCCGGATCTTTTGGAACGCCCCACGACCGACATCGCGCGTTGGCGTACGTGGTGGCAACAGAATGCGGGCAAGTTCGATATGCGCCGACGTTACCGGTTGGGTCAACCGTACACGCCGCTCATCGTCTTGCGTGAGCTCGATACGGAACGACGAACCCCAACGGAACGGTTGCTGCTCCAACGAGAACTGATTGTCCGTACAGGTGTCGTGGTTCGTCTGCATCCGCTCGATTTGGTGATGGTGCAAGAGCAAGCCATTCGCGATTGGCAAGGCCCTGCACGCGGTGCATCGAGCTCACCCGGGATGTGGGTTCGTCCGGGCCGGAAAAAGGCCTGACGTCCGTCCAAAGTCTCGAGTTTGTCTCGGGCACCCAGGGTGTTAGTTTGTCTGTACGATCACGGTCGCGGCGCGCTCGCCCGCGTCGCTTCCCGCCGTCGATAACGCGATGGGATGTGGAGCGCAGGCGTGTTCGAATGCTTTCGTGGCGATGACGAGATGCAACGGCACGGCGGCGGCGCCCAAGTTGCCCATGCGTTGAGCGGGATTGTCGAGTTGTTGAGGTTCGGTGAAGTAGCGTTGCGTGCGCGTGATGGCGGCTTGTTGTTCGAAGTGTCGATAGGCCTCGAAACCAAGGTCCGACAGCACCCAACCCGCGCGTTGTTTTTGATCTTCGAGGATGCCCAGGACCGACCGCATCGCGGCCGTCAATCCGGTGGCTCGAAATGCGGAGGCATCGTTGTCGGGACGCGCTTGTTCGAAACCCGTTGCAACACCAACGATTCCGGAGAAGACCTCCCAACCCATGCGTCGCGCGAAGAGGGGTTGCGCGAGCAGCACGAAGGCGGCGGCTTCGCCGGGAAGTACCGCTGCCAAGTCCGACGGAGGACGAAACAGGCGTCGGGTGCGATCGAGGTCGGTGATACGAGCGGGGTCGTAGTCGGTGTGCACACCACCCAAGACGGCGAGATCGAAACGATTGGCGGCGAAGCCTTCGAGGATATCGCGCAACAAGTACGCTCCGCCGGCGGCGCCGCGGGTGGAGATTGTCTGTTCAAACTCCGCCGCAACGGGCTTGATCGGATCATCGAGACGATTGGCAAGCGCCGCTGCGGTGGTTGCCTCGACAAACTCGTCGACCGCGAGCGCCATACGCACACGCAACGGAACTTTGTGAAACCCAGCGATGGGACGCAACGCTTCGGCGAGGGCCGGATGAGCCAATTCAAAGCCGCGAGCGGGTCCGGTGAGATGCGGATCGATCGTGGGCAAGAAACACATCGTGATGCGTTCGCCTTCTTCATCGACCAGGGGTGCTTCGCGCATCGCGGGCAAACCCACGCGTAGAGAGAACATCGTTTGTGCGGCATCGAGGCCGAGAGACGAACGCGCTCCCACACCAACGATTACGGCTTGTGTCATCGTCCACTCCCCAATTCGCGAATCGTCACCTCCGCATCGCGCATGCGTCTTGGTGCCGGGACAAACGCACGCCAGACCATCTCGACCGCGACCGGTTTCTTCGCGCTCGGTTCGAAGAGGTCGAGCACCACGGTATCCAAGTGCGGACGAAACGCGACTCGTTCCCGGTTTGGAACATCAAACGCGATTTCAAGGGCGACTTTGGGCAGCGCAAACGAAACGGCTCCGCCACCGGGCGTGAGGTTCAACAGACGAACCGTTTCGCCACCAACGAGCGGCGGATCGGCAGTCAGGCCGGGTGACGCGCAGAGGTTGAAGCGGTCGTCGAAGTCGTCGGGCAAGAGCGGTGCTTTGAAGTTTTGCCAGGTTTCGTCGTACGTACCGGAAAAACGACGTCGCGGTTCCCAATTTCGACTTATGGCGCCGATGCCGGCGGGGGCGGGTTTCGTGCGTATCGAACGAATCAAGTTCCCCGGATCTTCGATGCTCGGCGCGGCCTTGTGCGTCAGGACGGACGCATCACGAACGACGCCGATACCGATGGGATTGCGCGGTTCTTCGACTGGTGTTCCCGGAGGTTCGTCCGAGCGACCACCCCACGCATAGTCATACCGCATCTCGATTTCCGCAATGGGTGCAGGGGCGGTGAGGGCCGTGCCTTTTTCGACCCAAAGGCGCCGACCGAAGACGGTCAATGATTTCTTGAGCGGACCGACTTCGACCCGCACATCGAACGACGGGGCGGGTTTGCCTCCGGGCGCGTAAGCTTTGGCCACGACGATGACGTCGGTTCCCGGTTTGCGCAGGCATAGGTCGGCTGGAAAAGCGATGCTTTCAGGTTTGTCCTGCTCCCACGGGATGTCGACGAATCGGATGCCTCGGTCGCGGAATTTGGGAGCGATTTCGATCTGCCCGTCCACCCATTCGAACGATGCTTTGACGATCGCCACGAGTTTTTCGGCGTCGTGGTCGAGCAGCATTTGCGTGTGGGCCACGAAATCCGTGGTGTTGTTGAGGCGCGGTTGGTCCACGAAGGTGATTTATCGTATCGCGATGCAATTTCCAATGGCTTGTTGCGCGCGAGGATCGACGAACGAATGCGGATTCGGGCGACGAGCGAAAAACGTTCCGTTTTATTATAATAAGTTTTCGAGACAAACAGCTGCCGTTGCCGAGGACATTGCGAACCGTCTCGCGGGTCGATTGCGGGCTTTGGATAGCGCCGACGCAGGGGTTTGAATTCGCGGTTCTCTGATTGACGCTCCGGCGTGTTCGTGATGACATGGCTGTACCCATGAAAATCGAGTCCGTTATTTGGTGGGGAATTCTAGCGGCTGTTCACTTGGTCGGTTGTGCGCCGGACTTAAAAACGACCGCTGCCGGGGGCGCAGGCGGAGTGGGCGAAACGGGTGGCGCCGGTGGGTCGGGAGGTGAAACCGCGTCGAGCAGCGGCGGCATTCCCGGTCCGGAGGCATGCGACGACGGATTTGATAATGACGGCGATACGTTCATCGATTGCGCTGACGCTCAGGATTGCGAGAAATTATATTCATGCAAATCGGCGGTTCCCGCGGGGTGGACGTATGTACGTCTTCGACGTCCGTCTTACGGAACTCCGCCGGTGTTATGCACGGACGGAAGCGAACCGACCCGGTTTTTCTTGGAACCCACGAAATCGGCCTGCACGCCTTGCAATTGTCAAGCGGCCGGTAATTGTTCGGGCTCCATTACGTGTTATCTTCAATCCGGTTGTTTGAATTTGTCCGGGACTCGAACCTATTCGACCAAAGGGCAATGTGTATCATTGACAAACGGCGTTCCCTTGAAATCGTGCACGATTGAAGGGACGGGCCAAGTGCCGATGGCGGCAACGTGCTCCGCGACGGGTGGGGTGTTGTCGGAACCGGACCCATTCTTGAAGGAGTTTCATGTCTGTCCCGCCGAATCCGATGCCGCCGGATGCGGCGAACAAACGTGTGTGGAAAAGGCGAAATCACCTTACGAAAATCGTTTGTGCGTCATGAAAGCGGGTGATTCGGCATGTCCGGCCGGATTCAATGAAGTATTCTCGATATTCAGATCCTACAAGGACACGCGTACTTGTACGCCCTGTGCGTGTGATGATACGCAAATCAAATGCTCCGGATCGACGACATTGGAATTGTGGGGCGATCCTATGTGCACGACAAACGGACAACTCGTGTCGAGTGCCACCGGCTGTGTGAATCTCACCAGCAACCCGACGGATATTTCGATTATTGATCTGCCCGGTTTGTCCGTGCCCAAAGCTGCTTGCACGGGAGGCGTGCCCACCGGCGCGTCTGTCGGGACAGACCCCACGACCATTTGTTGTGGCAAACCTTGAGCGGCTTTTGAGGACTTTCGGACCACGCCGACAAGGCCGCTGCTGCGGTGAATTCAGTCGTCATTCTTCATCTTGTTGCAAGATGTTCCACATGTCGCCCAATCCCATCTCGTAAGGCCAATAATTCGTTTCCACCACGAATGGTTGCCCGTCGACGGTCAATCGATATCCGCCATTACAAGGGTCATCGGCGGGCGTTTTCTTCAGCTTCACTCGGACCGACCCGCGCAAGGTCTCCAAAGTGGTTTGTCCCGTGCCACATGGCTGCCCATGGTGACTCAGAAATTCGACCTTGAGCGTTCGAATCTTCTGTTGGGTCTTCACCAGATACTCTTTGACGCTATCGGATGACTTCGCTTCGTCCTCGAACAAATGCAACGTTGGTGCGACGGGTTTGTCCACGAGGTAACTCGACGCCCACGCGGCGACTTTGTTGCCTTGCAATCGTCCTTCTTCATCGGTGAGTCGGTGGGAAAGCGCCGCGTGCAGTTCATACGCTCGGGCCACCGGACCGACCATCAATCGAGCAGTTCCGCCGACATCGACGACGAAAATGCCGAGCGCCGGATCGCCGGCTCCGGCATAAGCGACCTGGCCGGTGTTTGTCGAGGTATAATAGTCACCGATAAACGAGGGATTTGCAAGCGCGTGCCAACGAGTCTCGAAAAGGTGAAAATACCAGCCGGTGTACAGAGGGGGTGACCCTGAAGTTCCCGGGACGATTTCCGCGACGGTCGCCAAAAGTCGTTTTTCCGGTTCGGTCAGGGCCTCCCCCGCGACTTCACGGTCGACGATGCGGCGCAGGGCTTTGAACATTCGCGTCATGCGCGGAAAAAGCGTGGCCAAACCCATGTTCAACGACGGTTCGGCAGGCGCCTTTTCGCCCAGTGTTTCCAGCAAAGCCGTGGCGCGCTGCGTGAAAGCAATCAATCGGTCGAGCACATCCGGAGCCGGTTCGACATAACCATCAGGAATTTCACAGCCGCCTTCGTCATAGGTTTGTCCGGCAATCGCGACATTGTTTCGCCTCAATTGTCCGTAGGCGGCCACGGTGCTGTTGATCCGCAAATCCCGAAATGGTTTCCCGTGCATGAACGTCGGCGCCTTGGCGGGCGGCGGCCTCGATAATTCACGAATGGCGAGCAGCCACGACGAATACAGATCGGTACTTTGGATGTCGTCGAGTTTTTTGCGGGCGGTGGACCATTGTTTTTCCAGCCCGGGAAACTTGCTCGAATCCGATTGCAAGAAATCGCGCGCTCGGTCGTGCCCCAGCACGTACGCCATGTCCGCCGCGTGCAAATCAAAGCGGTTTGGTGTTTCTCCATGCACGAGCAACCGTTGGGCCGCGGTATCGGGGGTGACGCGTGGGCCGAGCAAAGAAAAAATGACGGGCAATTCGGTGGATCCTTGGGGCATGTAATGCAGACGCGCGGTGCGGACGAATCCGGAGCCGATTTCACGTTTTAATGCCTCGAACGAAGCCGGATCGTCGAGTTTACCACCGCCGGTTTTACGGTACAAACCAAGCATCGTGGTAACGCCAATATCTTCGCGATTTCCGCCAAGCGATTGCAACGTTTGTTC
>CAYSYX010000343.1:0-2351 GCA_964435055.1 uncultured Polyangium sp.
GCGATACCTCGCGAACCCCGCAATCGGGCTTCCATCATTCCTTCAATTCGCTGCGGAATACGCGCTTCTTTGTCCACGGGTTGCACGATCGCGTAAACGCCGTCGTCGTCCGCGACAATTAGGTGCAGGTTGTGATCCGCGTCTTCCTGAATGTTGCTCTGGATGCGAATATCTCCGTGCGGACGCCAAGCAATCGTCGCAATCCGCGTCTCTTTGTGACCTTCGCCAAAGGACGCAATGTACAAACGTTTGCCATCCGGAACCTCGCGTTCGTCCGGACGACCTTCCGGATCCTCGGCGATTTCGGCGTCATCGCGAACTTCGTCCTCTTCGTCGGCTGCGCCTGCACCGTCGGTCGGTTCGGGTTTGTCGCCGGGCCACATGTTGCGCAAGAACGCCACGCGCCCGTCGCTGAGCGGACCGGCTGCTCGGGTCGAGACTTCGATCTCGGGACTCACCGTCAACCACCGGCCATCGGGCTGACGAATGCACAATTCTCCCTCGGCTTCGGGAGAACACGGCCCGAGGACCATGACGCCGCCACTTGGAGACGTGCGCAATTCGGTCTCGCCGCTGCGAATGATGGCCGGGCGTTCGGGTTTG
Source organism: uncultured Polyangium sp. (assembly GCA_964435055.1). Taxonomy (GTDB): domain Bacteria; phylum Myxococcota_A; class Polyangia; order Polyangiales; family Polyangiaceae; genus Polyangium. The sequence goes on from CAYSYX010000343.1 coordinate 604, forward strand.
ATGTTTGTCCCGTCCAAAGACACGCGCATGATCGCAAACGGATCGTAAATGTCGCTGTTCGGTTGTTCGGAGACCGGACACGCCAGCCACCCCCAGCTTCCGGCTCGTTGGAAACTACACGGCGTGCTGTTCACGTCTTTGGCAAACTCTTCGAGCGCCGTGATCGCACCGCTTTTCAGATCGACTCGCGCAATGAGCCCGTTGCCGGCGACGAGCGCCGCGTGTTCGCCCACTTCAACGCCGCTCGACGCCGCTGCGGCAATGGGATCGGTACCCGTCGCCCGAATCCAACGAATCAATGCCGGTGCATTCGTTTCGGCCGGAGGATCTTCGGCTCGGCCGAGTCGCGCTTGCGCTACGTCGATGGGCGATCGCAGACCGTCTTCATAGACAAACCCGAACAGCTTGCCATCGTGCACTTTGACGCCCTGCAGTCGCAAAGCATCGCCATTGACGTCTTCGGTGACGCGCTTCCATGTCGCTCCACCATCGTTTGTCACGGCAACCCCGACCCCTTCGAATATCGCCGCACCTTCCTTGTCATCGCGAAATGCCACCGCTCGTATCGGCAGCGACGGCAATGTTGGTACGAGCTTGAACTTTCCCGTCTCGACATCGACGAAGCGCGGCGAATCCGAACCGTACGTCCACACCACGATGAGCCCCGGATAGGCCGCGATCAGACGAAGATCCGATTCGGATTGCGCGAGAGGCTTGGGCGTGCCGAGCGGATCGTCCAAGCGAAACAGACCCGTGTTTCCTCGCGCGATGATGCGTTTTCCGCCGTTCGCCACGGGCACCACGACGACCTGCTGCAAAGGCTCGGGTGAAGGCGCCGTTTCCGCTTTCGTCGAGCCATCGGTCGCCAACAACAAGCGCCGACCTCCGACGAGCACCAACGTTCCTCCATCGACTTGGGGACCCATTGCGGTCGCGCCGGAGACTTGCATCCACTTGGCCGGCGGAAGTGGCGGAGGCGGTGGTGGTGGAGCCGCAACGACGAGCGGTTGCGTGGGGACGAGTTTGGGTGGCGGAGGCGGCGGCGAACAGCTCAGCGCCATGGATACGAGTGCAAACCCAAATGCCCCGACGCCCGTGCGGCGGAAAAACCTCTTCATAAGCGCGCAGCTTAACGAGCGCCGCGGGGAAACCCAAGCTGTTTGCGCATGCAATTCGTGCGATTTCAGAGCAATGCGAGCACGAGCGCACCAAGGACGATTCGGTAGACACCACCCGGCCCCAGGCCGAATCTTTTAAAATCGCGAATAAATGTCGAAAACACCGCAAAAGCCACTAAAAACGACACGACGGTGCCGATGAGAAGCGACGTGGGGCCCGTGGGCGATTCGAGCAAGGTTCGGCCGTTTTTCAACAGATCATACGCGGTCGCCGCGCCCAGCGTGGGAATGGCCAGCAAGAACGAAAAATCCGCCGCGGTGGCCGTGCCCAGGCCACTCATTTGACCTCCAACGATCGTCGTCATCGATCGGGAAGCTCCGGGCCACAACGAAAAACACTGCGCCAAACCAATGGCTAATGCGCGAGACAACGTGACGTCCTTCAAGTCGCCTTCGCGAGGTTTTTCCTGTTTGGCGCGGTACGCTTCGACGAGAAGCATCACAATGCCGCCGACAATCAGCGCCGCCCCGACGGGTTTGGGACCAAATAAATGCGCCTTGATCGTTTTGTGCAGCAAAAGGCCCACGACGGCGGACGGGACAAACGCCACCGCCACCGCCGCGAAAAGC
>CAYSYX010000343.1:2361-10238 GCA_964435055.1 uncultured Polyangium sp.
AGCGACTTCGATCTCGATGCCGACCTCTACATCCACCGCCGCGAAAAGCCGCAGATTTTCGGGCTCGCGACGAATGCATCCCCGCACGAGCTCCCATAACCGCTTGCGGTAATACACGACGACCGCGAGGATCGCGCCGAATTGAATGACGATGTCGAGGGTTTTGGAAGCTTCGTCGGAATGACCGAGCCACGTACCGAGCAGGATCAAATGACCTGTTGACGATATCGGCAGAAACTCGGTCAATCCTTCAATGAGGCCGAGGAGAAATGCGTCCACGGATTACTTCTTGAGCTGCACGTGAAGTTCGTCGAGCTGCTCGTTGGTCACGGCCGTGGGAGCATCCGTCATCATATCCGTTCCTTTTTGCGTCTTCGGGAACGTAATGACGTCGCGGAGGCTGGTCGCATTGCACAGAAGCATGGCCAATCGGTCGAGGCCGAAAGCGATACCGCCATGCGGCGGCGGGCCGTATTTGAAGGCATCGAGCAAGAAGCCGAACTTGGCGCGGAAGTCTTCATCGGACAAACCAAGCGCGGCAAAAACTTTGGCTTGCACGTCGCGTTGATGAATACGAATCGAACCGCCGGCGATTTCATTGCCGTTCAGGACGAGGTCGTACGCTCGCGCTTGCACGCGACCATTGTCTTCGCCGAGGAATTGCACGTGATCGGGCTTGGGCGACGTAAATGGATGATGGGCCGCGACCCAATTGCCATTTTCCGCCTGCTCGAACATCGGGAAATCCGTCACCCACAAGAATCGCCATTGATCCTTGTTCACCAGGTTCAATTTGTTGCCCAGGTGCAAACGCAATCCACCGAGCACCGCATTGACCAATTTGAAACTTCCGAATTGGAAGAAGAGCAAATCGCCATTGCCTGCTCCAAGCGCAGCATTGATGGCATTTCGAGCTTCCGCGGAGATCGTCTTGTTGAGCGGCGATTGCGTCCATTCACCGTTGTCCGCCACGCGAGCCCGCGCCAAACCTCGAGCGCCGAACCCTTTGACGAATTCTTCGAGCTTATCGGCTTCGGTGCGGGACAAACCGGCCGCTTCTTTCGCCGGAATACGCAGCGCTTTGATGATGCCTTTTTGCTCGAGCGCCGTTTTGAACATCGGCACGCCGCCGCCTTCCAACGGACGCAGGACGTCGGTCAAGTCGGCCAGTTCCAAGCCAAACCGCAAATCCGGTTTGTCCACTCCATACTTGAGCATCGCTTCGTGGTAACTCATGCGCTGGAATTGCGCGGGAAGCTCCACATCGAGGACGTCTTTCCAAACGCGGCGGACAAGGCCTTCCATCGTCGTGAAAATGTCTTCTTCATTGATGAAGGACATTTCGACGTCGATTTGCGTGAATTCCGGCTGGCGATCGAGGCGCAGGTCTTCATCTCGGAAACACCGAACGATTTGGAAATACCGCTCGAATCCGGCCACCATGAAGAGCTGCTTGAAGATTTGCGGCGATTCGGCCAGGGCGTAGAAGCAATGTTCATTGAGGCGCGAAGGGACGAGGAAGTTACGCGCTCCGCCCGGCGTGTATTTCACCATGAAGGGCGTTTCGAGCTCGGTAAAACCTTGGCCGTGGAAATAATCGCGAGCGGCGCGATAAAGTTTCGACCGCACGAGGAAGTTTCGCTGGAGCGCGGGACGGCGCAAATCCAAATAACGATACTTGAGACGCAGTTCTTCCTTCGTATCGATTTCGTCTTCAATGAGGAAAGGCGGCGTTTCCGAGCGCGAGAAAATGTGCAATTCCGAGGCGTTGACTTCAATTTCCCCGGACGCCAGACGCGGGTTGGGTTGGCCGCCCGACGACACGCGCGTGACGACGCGACCTTTGATGCCGATGCAGTATTCCGAACGGAGTTCCCCGGCGAGCTCGTGGGCTTCCTTGGCGATTTCAGGCCCGAAAACGATTTGGGTGAGGCCTTCACGGTCGCGCAAATCAATGAAAACGCGGCCTCCGTGATCTCGACGATTGGCCACCCAGCCCATGAGCACGACGTCCGCGCCCACGTCACTCACTCGAAGGGCGTTACAAGAATGGGTGCGTTTGTTGGTCATCAAAAAGTCCGGCATGGGCGCGCAGCATAGTCAATTGAAGCGTCGCATCAACGGGAAGATGCAGGGTTGCGTAAGATTTTTGTGTGAGGTGGGTTTCTTCGAGGCGACCGCTAAATTGCATTTTCTCCGGCTTGCGATACCGTCGTCCCAATGTTTCCGCCCTCATATCGCCGCTCATCGATGATGTTTGTCTTTCCGTCCGCCGCCCTGCTCTCCGCCTGCACCGCGAAATCCGACCCTCCCAAGGACAACCCTACTTCGCAACCATTGGCCATTGCATCGGCGCCTTCCCCAGCTCCTTCCGCCTCCGCCGAACCTTCCCCGCCTCCGGCGCCATCCGCGTCCGCCATAACCTCCGCCACCGCGCCTGCCGCCGAACCACCCATCACCACCATCGACCTCGATTCCGTCACCGCGTTGCTCGTCTGGAAAAAAGACGCCACAGCCCGCGGAGGTTTTCGATCGATATGGATGGAACGCGATGGCGACAAACCCAAAGTCATCGCCGAACGTCCGGGGATTTTATTTTGGTCGAGTTCGTCCTTATTTGCGCTCGAATTCAAGACCGTCAAAGGTTGTCCCCAATCGACGTTGGTTCCGAGTGGCGAACCTTCTTCGCACAAGTTCGTTATGCAATATACCCGTCCCGATATGCAGATGCCCGAGCTCGTTCGTATTTCAGACGGCGCACGCGTCGCTCCGTGGAAAGACGGGCACGGGTACCCCTTTGTCGGCACGCAATGCCCGGAAATCCAGACGTACGGGGCCAATGTCGAATTCGTCGGTGGAATGGGACCCATCGTCGCCGCGTATTTACGCACGTATGAAGATTACGGCGGAGCCCACGGCATACGCGGGGAAACCCTCTTCGATATCGATCTGGACAAACTCGACCGCGTGAAACTCGAGCCGCTCCCCGAAGATCGTCCCGGTCATTTGGCGAAAGCCGTCAAGGTGCTCGGAGGAAAACCCGACGAAATCAATCGTGACGGGACGCTGTTCATATATGCGCCCGATGGCTCGGCCTTGGCCACGTACAAATACTACGGCTCGACCGCTTATTCAGCGAGCGAAGGAAGCAGTTATTCGTCGAGCTTCGTCGTCGATTCGAAGAAAATGCCTGCGGGACTCAATGGTTTTTCCCGACTACCGGCGTGGGCCATACCGGCGCTCAAGCCCATGCCCGTGCCGGTGTTCATGATTCTGCAATCGCAGCACGAACGATTCAAACAACAATTCGATGCGGCTTATCCGAAAGAAAAGAAACCGTAAAACGATTTACAGACCGCGCGGATTGTAAATGGGCTTCTTTTTCGACGTGCCCGTCGTCGTCGGCGACGTCGTTGCTTTTGCTTTCGTCACCGGTGCGGTCATTGCCGACGTTGTTGTCGTCGGCGCAGGCTCGACCACCAAATCATTTGCCGGAGCATTCGATGCGGCAGATGCAACCACTGCCGGCTCGGCCTGCGGCGTCGTTTTGACCAGAACGGGCGTCGGAGTCGGCGTCGGGACCGGACGCGATTGGGTCGATTCCTGCATCGAGTTTGTCCCGGATGTTTGTGCGGGGCGGTTCGACCCGGAAAAACCAAGCCAAAGAAAAACCCCGACGAGCATCACTACCGATGCCGCCGCGACCATCACCATCATCGGCCGTTTGGGGCTGTCGAACCTACGCGAGGACGAACCGACGAGGTTCAGCATGCTCGTCGAGCCCGAGCTCTCCGCCGCTTGGCCATTCAGATCGAGCTGGCTGCGCCGACGATAATCCGCCTCGTGATCCGCGGCTGAACGGTGCAAGGCAAGACCTCGCACGTAGTTACCGACGGCGCGGGGCGTTGCCGGTTCGAACTCCGCAGCCCGGGCAGCATCTTCGAGCGCCGCAATGAAGTCGGCCGCCGATGCGTAACGATCCTCGGCTTTTTTCTCGAGTGCTTTGAGACAAACCTTGGCGATGACCTCGGGGATCGCGGGGTTCCATTCTCGCGGCGTGTTCGCTTCCCGCTCCGTCACTTGATAAATCATCGCGATGTCGGTTTCGCCCTGCACAAGGCGGCGACTCGTGAGCAGCTCCCATAAGATCACGCCTGCGGCATACACATCCGTGCGTCGATCCACGGGCAGCGACTTCACTTGCTCGGGCGACATGTACGGCACTTTGCCCTTCACCGATCCGGTTCGGGTCGTGGACAAACGCGACTCGGCGCGAGCGATCCCGAAGTCCGTGATCTTGGTGATTCCATCGGTTCCCACGAGCATGTTTTGCGGGGAAACGTCGCGATGGACGAGGTTCAAGCGGCGTCCCGTTTCGTCGGTCAATTCGTGCGCCGCATGCAAGCCCGCCAAAATATCGAGGAAGATACGCAGCGTGATGTCGAGAGGCATCGTGCCTTCACGCTCCGCTTGGTACTTCATGATCTGCTGCAAAGACGGCCCCTCGACGTACTCCATCACCAGCGCGTGGGCGCCGTCTTTTTCGGTCATCGCGAGCGTCGCGACGACGTTTGGATGATGGATCCCGGACGCCAGCCGGGCTTCGTCGAAGAACATCCGGACAAACTCCGGCGCCTTCGCCAAGTGCGGGAGCATCTCTTTGATGGCCACGAGTTGTTCCGGACCACCCGCCACGCGCATGCGCCCGAGGTACACCGTCGCCATACCGCCCGTCGCGAGTTCGGCGATTTTTTCGTACCTCTTGTCGTCAATGTGCACGGACTTTGCCGGCGGGCGCACCGCGACCATCGCCCTTCGAGCTTAGCCCACGTTCGTCGCGTCGGAAAGGAGAAGTGATTCCGGATTCTTAGTTGGCAGCGAGTGAAACGGCGTTGGACGGCGACCCCACCATTGTTTGGATTCGATGGACAAAATCAGCATCGGGCACTCGCTTCGATACATAGCCATGAGCACCGACACTCGAGGCCAGCTCCGCAAGTTGCCCTTCGGGGCGATTTCCGACGAGGACGATAAAGGTTTGTCCGAGACCGTATGTGTCGCGAACCATCTTGACGAGCAGACCGCCATCGAGTCGCGGCATGTCGACATCCACGAGAACAACGTCGGAACCCGTTTCGCGAATCGCGTGCAAGCTGCCGAAAGGGCCGTGATGAAATCGAGCGGAAAAACCGGCGTGCTGAAGACAGCGCACGGCGCGACCGCCAAAGACGGAATCGTCGTCGATGATGAGCACTCGGTACATGCGCAACCCGTGATCACGCGTCGATTCATTCAAGACGAATACGCGTGCGGTTCATCCGTTGGATGGTTTGACCGACGTGCGGTACGTCGTGTCGACCGTTGCCGGTCGCCTGGATTTCTTTGCAAGGCGTGGACCAACGCTGCGGGCATTTGGAAACTTCGAAAAATCGTGCATTGAACGCGCAGCGTCATCGTTGCGTCTTGCAAAGAGTGAACGTTCGCCCGCTCGAGCATTTCACTTTTGAGATGTGCGACGTCAGAACGTTGCGCGTACGCCGACGGTCCCCGGCCCGATCAAGGGCGTCCACGTTGGAGCCAACGCATCCTTTTTGACGCTGCTCGTCGGCTTCAAGATCAACAGGGGGATGCCCACGCCAAACCCGACCACGCCGGCAACGATACCGGCCGTCGTCGCATAACGAAGCATGTTCAACGTATCGACATCGTCATGATAGGGCGGAGTACAGCCGTTCGTACAAACCGGCGCCAACTCGCGCTGCTTGCGGACGGCGAGTGAACCGTTCACCGCGAACGCGATGGTTCCGCCCACGCCGATTCCCACGCCGATCCAAGCCAAAGCGCGCAGTTTCGGATCCATCTCCGGCGCGGGTGGCTCCGGCAACGGCGGCAATTCGAGCGTCAATTTTTCGTTTTTCTTGACGACCAGATCGATCTTCTTCGAAGCCATCGCGTCCTTGCGACGAATCTCGACCTCGTGCACGCCGGGATCCATCTGGCGCTTCTGCCCGATGAGCCCCGTGGGGATCTGTTCTCCATCGACAAACACCTTGGCGTCGTCGCCGAGCGGTCCTTTGACGAGGATGGTCAACGAGGGAATCAGAGCGAGCAGCTCTTCACGTTCGACGATCGCCTCGGCCTGCGCTTTTCGAAACGCCGGCGTCATCTGACTCTGAGGCAGCTCGATTCGTGTGACCTCCAAGTATCGTTCGGAAGCTTCGACAAACCGACCCAGTTGGACGAGACAACGCGCGGCACGCACGCCGAGCGTCGGGGCGGGAAGGAGTTTTTCCGCGAGGTTGAATTTCTCGAGCGCCTCGGCGAATAGTTTTTTCTCGAAAAGCGCGATGCCCTCTTCACCCAGTTTGCGCGCGGTGCTCTTCGTGAGGAAGTCTTGCGAAAGAGCGGGTGACGGAGCCAAGACAAACGCAGCAAGCAACGTCGCCGTCGAAAGACCACGCAGAGCAAAATGGGGGCGTCCGGATCCAAAAATCATTTTGTCGTCAAACGATCGACGGAGATCGTCGATCAAAAGCCGAGAACGTCTTCTTTTTTCTTGTTGCGAGGCTTGGTGAATCTCCCGGCATCGGGACCATTCTGCATGGAACCGGGCCCGGCGTCTCCCTGATCTGCGGGCTGTTGGCCACTGTCGTCGTTTGATCCCGGATTCGTTTGCGGCGTGGGGACATTTCGCCCCGCAGATGCCGCCGAGCTCGCAACGGTCGACGACGATGCCGGCGCCGGGTCCCCGCCTCCGCGGCTGACGATCCATACGGCGCCGATGATCCCCAACAGGAAGATCGGCAGCACGGCGAGCATGATGGTGAGCAGGCGCCGATTCGGGGTTTGTCGCGTCGCTGAACCCGTGGACCACGTCGCGCCGACGGCCGGCGGCTCGAGGATCTCCGTGTCCTTCGGGACACCACCGAGCGGGACGGTCATCGGCCCGCCTGCGCCGCTGCGCAAAAGCACTTGCGCCAACGTCTCGACAAGCTCGCGAACCGATTGAAATCGCGCATTGGGATCGCGCTGTGCAGCCCGGGCAAACCACGCATCGAAGCCGACGGGGACGCTCGTGATCTGCGACGGCACCGGCAACGGCGCCGAGCAAATCTTCATGAAGAGTTCGCCCAAGGTCGTCCCGGCAAACGCCCGTTCGCCCGTGACACACTCGAACGCGATCATCGCGACCTGCCAAAGGTCCGAGCGGTAATCCAAAGGCCGCCCCAAAACCTGCTCGGGGCTCATGTACGACGGCGTTCCGACCACCGTGCCGACTTGCGTTTTCAGGTGCGGATCGGTGCCGGCATCACGCGTCTTCGCAATGCCGAAATCGAGCAGTTTGACCACTTCGCGACCGTCTTCGATCGCAATGAAAACATTCTCCGGCTTGAGGTCCCGATGCACGATGCCTTGGGCGTGAGCCTTCTCGAGCGCGCGGGAGATCTCGCGAAACAGCCGCACCGTATCGGCGACCGGCAACACGCGCAGCCTCTCCAAACGTTTGGCGAGGCTCATCCCTTCGAGCAGCTCCATCACCATGTACGCGACGGTGCCTTCGGAGCCGTGATCGAGCGTTTGCACGATGTTCGTGTGCTTGATGCTCGCCGATGCGCGTGCTTCGTGAAGAAACCGCGCCATCGTTTCCTGCGGGTTCGGCGACGACGCTACGTCGACCAACTTCACGGCCACCATCGAGCCGAGCGACAAGTGTTCGGCGCGCCAAACCTGACCCATTCCCCCCGCACCAATGGGCGAGACGAGCCGATACTTTCCGGCAATGATCGATCCGGGCGCCCACGGGCTCGGACGTGTGCTCGCAGTGCCTTGCGCTTGGGAATTCACAGGTGCGTCGTCACTCTAAAACAGTCGTCGAG
>CAYSYX010000344.1:0-9151 GCA_964435055.1 uncultured Polyangium sp.
CCTCGACCCGGCAAGGGGCGGCGGCCCCTTGACCCTGGCATTGCGTCGCCAACGCGCCGCAACGAATTTAACGCATCATGATTTCGTCCATCGACAACGTGCGGCCGAAGAGTTTTTCCACGGTTTGGACGGGCACACCGCAGGGCGGGCGAATGTAACGCGCGTTTTGGTGATCGTCGGCGGATACCGTCCAAGCTTTTCGGTGTTGTTCGGCGAATTCGAGAAATCGTTTGGCCACGTCGCCACGATGCCGCGACGTGTGGACTTCAATGCCGCTCGCGAACAAAAGTGCCTTTTCGGTACGTTCTTTGTCGCGATAACGACCCGGATGGGCCACGACGTCGAAGGCTCCGTCGGCGCGAATCGATTCCATGGCTTCTTCGGGAGTCCAACCGAAAAGCTCGCGGTCATTGTCCCAGAATTGGATGTGATGCTTGCGAAAGGTGTCGAAAAGGTCGGGGGTGCGCGCGGTGATGCGATCAATCATCGATTGCAGCGCCGGAAATTCAGCATCCGGCAAATCGTCCAGTTTTCCGTCGGGATCCAGGACGGCTTTGTCTTCGGCACCGAGGGATGACATCCATTCCAAGACAAACCATTTCCACTTCATCTGTACGCGTTGCCCGCGTGCGTACAAGTTCGTGCGCATGAGGCGCGCGGGGGACGCGAATGCGGGCGGGAAGTAAGCAAGAACGTGGAATTGCTCGGCTTGCGGCGTACCGAAATGCAAAAAGCTCGTGACTTCCACGGCGGGAAGAAACCACATTCCCATGCGTCGAGCTGCAATGGCGGCGGCGGGAACGGCCGACAAGACGTCGTGATCGGCAACGGCGCAAAGGCGCAAACCGATGCTGCGCCGATATTCCACGTATTCTTCCGGCGACGCGCGCCCATCCGAATAACGCGTGTGTCCGTGCAAATCCGCGGCGATATCCACCTCCATGCCGGGCCTCGTTCAACGATTGTCGACGCTGTATTGATAATTGACGAACGGTTGTCCGCCGGGATTATCGTATTTTTCCACCTTCAAAATGCGTTCACCATCGGCGTACCATTTGGTGACACCGGGTCCCGCGGGATAATTGGCGACGAGGTGCGTTCGGACGTGGACATACAGCGCCATGCGCGAAGCTTTTTCGGGAACCGCGAGGTTTGTCTCGTACGCAGTGCGTCCCGGCCCGAGCACGCGGGAATTCTTGTTTGGCGCGAGCAACATTTCCGGACGCCAATCCTGGCCGTCGTCGAAATAAACGGCAAATCCCACGTCGTGTTCGATGGTTCCGTATACCGGAACGGTTACTTGCCCAAATCGGCCGCTGGACAATTGCGTACCAATTTGCCGATCAATGGAGGAAGCGTCGACGAGCGTATCGGCACGCCAATCCGAATACGCAAAAAGCAAGGATGACCCGGCTACGGGATCGTCGCCTTCAATGACCCGTTCTCGCAGAGCAAAGGCGGTATCGAACAACATGGTTTTCGAGGGGAGTTCGCCGCCGAAAACGGGTTGGTTCACGAATTGAGCTTGGTCGAGGTCCAATTTCGAGCCGTCGGCTTTATCGACGATTGTCATGGAAAACCGCAATTCGTCCGCTTTGGGTGGCATTGTGGCTACCGAGGTGACGGCGCGCAACGTAAACGCGTCCATACCTTTCCACGAAATGGTTTTCACGTCGAAGGTCGAAAATGGTTTGCCTTTGTCGGCGGCGGTCATCGTAATGGTCGCTTCGAGGTTTTGCAGTTCGGCGACGGTCGGCGTCGGTGTGCCCGGATGAACCCAATCCCAGAGTGTGAGTGCGGGAATATCGAAGGAGAGTTTTTGTCCTACGCGGAGAAATTCATCCGTCGTCGATTGGGAAATCACGAAATCAATCGATTGACCGGGGCCGGGCCAACCCGAAATATCGAACGTGACATCTCCTCCGACGAACAGAGGTTTGTCCATTTGCAAATCGTTCGCGTCGACGGGGACATCCGTCTCCGTATCTGTTTCCGCGCAGCCCGCACCGGTCATCGTTGCCGCGGCTACGCCACCCATCATCGCAATTTGCGTTCCCACGCGTTGCACTCGCACCTTGATCATAACGCACCCTCGTGTCAAAAGCCGCCCAACGGCACCGACCTCGAAGATGCCCGAAGTATTCGAGGATGCAAGAAAATATGTTACAAGGATCGAAATGAACTCACATCACGCCGTCGAACTTCCGGTGCATGTCGCGGGCCCATTCGATAAGAAGCCTCGCGTTGAAGTCGTCGGTGAATTCGTGGCGTGGGATATTCCGCTCGAAGTACCGATTGAACTCGATGCGGACGGTGCGGCCGTCGGCGTTTTGGCGTTGCGGTTGCCGAAAGGCATGTACACGTACAAGCTTTTGGTGAATGGCGCATGGACGCTCGATACCCGGGCCGAGCGAACGCGATCGGAGCACAATCGGCGCAATCACGTGTTTTCCGTCGGGGGTAGCCCGGAGCCATTGTTGTTTGCGCCCGCGCCGCCGTGGATCAGTCAAACGAATCGCGGCGGCGTGCGTATTGTCGCCGGATTACGCCACGGTCACGGCGATACGTTGACTCTGTGCTGGAAAGAGCCCGCCGATTTGCAGGAACATCGTACGCTCATGACGCGAGTGCACGAAGAAGACGAACACGCGATTTTTGAAGTTTGTTTGCCTGTTTCTTCGAGAAAACTACAATTGCGATTTCTTTTGGCGGATGGACGTCGTGTCGACGATGAACAGGGTTTGCCTTTCCAATGGCAGCCGGCGACAGACCCGATTCCTCATTGGTGGCGCGACGCGGTCATTTATACGATTTTTGTGGACCGATTTCGCCCGCGTGTGCTGCATCCGAAATGGTCGCGCGATCCCGGTCCGCAAAAATATGCCGGTGGACACCTCGATGGGATCACGCACGCCTTGCCCACGTTGGCCGAACTGGGCGTGACGGTATTGTATTTGACGCCGATTCATATCGGAGCCAATTGCCATCGGTACGATATGGTCGATCCCGCGGTGATTGATCCGCGTCTCGGCGGCGAGCCTGCGTTGAGGCGACTGCTCGATGCGGCGCATGAGCTCGGAATGCGCGTGGCGTTGGATTTTACGTGTTCGCATGCCGGTGAAGGGTTTTTCGCGTACGAGGACGTCCGGAAAAACGGAAAACAATCGGCGTATGCGTCGTGGTTCCAGTGGACGAAATCCGGCAAATTGAAGCATTATGGAACGCGTCGAGATGCGCCGCTTCTTGATCTGCACGACGTCGACGTCCGGGCGTATTTTTTGAATTTGGTGAAGTCGGCCGCCGAGCGTGGGATCGATGCTTTGCGTCTCGATGCCGCCGTCGAAGTGCCCTACGATTTTGCGCGTGAGATTCGGCGTGTTTTTTTGCAACTTCGGCCCGATGGATTGGTCTTCGGCGAATTCGTGCACCTGCACGCGTATCGGTTTTTTCATGAATTGGCGGGCGACGCCGCGACCGAATTCGGCTTTTTCGATCGTATGGCTCCGTTCCTTGCGTATGGGACGCTCGACGGCGCTGATCTGGCTCGAACGTTGATTGCGCTGGAACGCGAACGAGGGGCTCCCGCGTATCGTGCCGTGCGATTTTTATGCACGCACGATCATCCGCGATTGGCGACATTGGCGCGTTTGCGGGGACGGACGCATGTTCTTCCGCTGGGATTTTTGCTTTTGTTCACCGTGCCCGGCATTCCGATGTTGCTTTATGGCGAGGAGCTTGGACTTTGGGCGGATCGACCGGAGCACACGCGTGAAGACGTTTGGCCGGACCGTATGCCGATGCCGTGGTCCGACGTGTCGGCGACGGGACAAACTGATTTTCGCCTCATCATCAAAACATTGGCGGCATTACGACGAAATCATGAAGCCCTGCGCGCAGGTGAATTGTCGTTTGCTCATGGTGATGGCGGCATTTTGGTATATCGCCGCGAAGCGGGCGCAGATATCGTGGATGTTGCGCTGAATGCCGGATCGGAAACCGTCGAAGTGGAACTCGACGACGACGTTTATCCCGTCGTGACCCCGCTGTTTCAATCGGGCGAAGTCATTGTCCGGGAAAAACGTGTTTGTCTAGGGCCCGGGGCCGGCGTTATTCTTCAGCGTCGGCGCGAATCGACGTCCCGACGATTGACGCTCAAAGGCAATGCCGTTTTACGGGACCGCGACTTTTCGAGCGCGCAGGTCGTGGGTTTGTCTCGGCCGAGTCGCCTGGATTTGGCCATCACGGAGCGTTGCAATTTGCGCTGCGCCCATTGCATCACGCATGCGCCCGAGCGTACGAGTACCCGTACGGCGCGAGAATGGTCGCCTTGGCTGCTCGATCGAATACGTGACGATTTAGCCTACGCCGATCACCTGGCCTTCGTGCACGGCGGAGAATCGCTCGTGTCGCCCATGTTGCCGGCCGTTCTCGAGGCATTGCGAGAAGAACGTTGCGGGTTGTCGACGATGGTCCATTTGTTGACGAACGGCGTGCTTCTCTCCGCATCGACCGTGGAGGATTTGGTGCGTCGAGGTGTACGGTCCATTTCGGTGTCGCTCGACGGAGCAACGGCGGCGACGAACGACGCAATTCGTGAAGGCGGTCGATTTCAGCAAATCGTGGACAACATTCGCGCGGTACTGGCGTTGCGTCGAGACAAACAGCTCGATTTGCGCCTGGGTATTTCATTCGTCGTGCTTCGTCAGAACATCTCCGAGCTCGGGGCTCTCGTGGATTTGTGTTGCGAATTGGGCGTGGATTGGCTCAAATTGGAAGAAGCCGCTGCCGTGAATGCATTCGCCGAAAAATCCCTCATTCGTTTGGATCAAGCAGAAGCGGCCGATGCGGTACGTCGCGCGGGCGAACGTGGTCGTCGCCGAGGGTTGGTCATGGTCGACCATACGATCGATCGGCCGGTGTGGCGCTGCCGGCTCGAGGAAGATGAGCCCGGAAAAACGTTTCTCGAAGCGGATTCATTTGCGAATCGTAACATGATTCATCCGTGTCGGGGACCTTGGGAGATTGCCTGCATCGAAGCAAACGGCGATGTGCGATTGGGGCATTTTTTTGGTCCATTGTTGGGCAATGTCGCGGAAACGCCGTTGCAAACGTTGTGGAACAATGAAACAGCGCGTAATGAACGTCATCGAGCGATGGCTTCGCGTCCGTGCAAAAATGGGCCGGTGACATGTCTGCGTTGAACGTGTGGATCGTCGCGCCCGAATATGCGCCGTATGTGAGCTATGGCGGCATCGGGACGGGATTGCGGGGTTTTTCCCGGGCATTACGCCGCCGAGGGCATCGGGTGACGGTGGTGATTCCCGTGTCCGAGCGGCATGAGGCGCGAGAATTCGTGGATGATGCAGGTATTCGCGTCGTGCCAATCGTGGTTCCGGGAAAAACGGATGACGGGTACGGGACCGATGTTTCGGAGGACCCGAATGCAGTGACGCACGTGGCGGCGTTCGTTCGGCGAGTCGTGGACCTCTTGATCGCGTCACAATCGCGCGATCCTGTGGACATTGTGCACGTGCACGAATGGCCGTGTGCGCTGGTGCCGTATTTGTTGCGCGAGCGAAAAACGAACGTGGCGACGGTGCTGACTATTCATAACCTCGCGTATCAAGGCTTGTTTCCAAGAGAAGCATTGTCTTTATTTGGATTGGGACCGGAACACGCGTCTGTCGAAAAGTTGGAATTGTACGGACGCATTTCGCTGCTCAAGGGCGGCATTGCGGCGGCGGATCGCATCACGACGGTTTCGCCTACGTATGCGCGGGAAATTCAAACGCCCGAGCGAGGCGAATTGCTCGATGGGGTTTTTCGCGTGCGGGCGAAGGATTTGTCGGGGATCGTCAATGGAATCGATCCGGTGGAATGGAATCCGGCGACGGATGCGGCTCTTCCGGCGCGATTCGATGTTCGCAACCTTGCGGGAAAACGTGAATGCAAACGAGTTTTTTGCTTCGAACATGGATTGCCCGAAGACAGACCGCTTGTGGTTTCTTTGGGCCGTTTGGTCGAGCAAAAGGGAATTGATTGGCTCGTCGAGGCATGTCCGAAGATGATTGAACAGGGAGCGGCGATCGCGATCGCCGGTACGGGTTTTTAGCCGGGGGCGGGCTCGGGTCGCCCCGGTACGGGCGAGCCCACGCTGGAAGCGCTGGTGAAGTCCACGGCGCAAGGTTTTTCCGGGCGCATGGCGGCGTTGGGATATGTTTCCGATTCAATGGCTCGGCGCCTCTTGGCCGCTGCGGATTTTTTGGTCATGCCTTCGCGTTGGGAGCCGTGCGGCATTGTCCAGCTGCAAGCGATGCGTTATGGTGCGATTCCCATCGCGCGACGTACCGGAGGCTTGGCGGATACGATCATTGACGCGGACGAACAGCCTGCGATCGCCAACGGGTTCCTTTTCGACGAACCATCGCATGCAGGGGTTCTGCAGGCGAGTACGCGGGCGCTTGGGCGATACGGTTCAGCTCATGCGGAGGCGCTTCAGAAGCGCGGGATGATGGCGATGGTGGGTTGGGAAGGTCCCGTGCGTAAGTACGAAGAAGAATATCGGATTGCGATGAGTCGGTCGTTTGAGCACAAATGAAGGGTTTCGATGTTCGTCACGAAGGCGGTAGCGCTCGAGTTTGGAATCGGCTGGGAAAGTGGAAGGGGCGAGTTTTTCGTTGAAGCGGTCGGGGTTGTTTTCGTCGAACGAAAGATCGTGCGGAGGGGTGCTTTCGTTTTATCCTTGCATGCGGTCGGCCGTAGCGTGTTTCGAGGTGCCTTGTGAAGCGAGCGATTCGATATGTTGGGTGGGCGGCGCTCTGCGCAAATCTTCTTGCCGGTTGTACACCGACTTTGGCCAAAGGGCCGTCGCCGAGTCTTCGATTGCAGCACATCGTGCTTTATCAAAATGGCCTCGGGTACTTCGAGCGCACGGGGACGATGTCATCGGACCGATTGGCGCTGCGATTTCGTGAGCGTGAAGTCGACGATGTTTTGAAGAGCGTTGTCGTCGTCGAGCAGGGGCTTGGGCCGAACGATACGCCGTCGACGGTGAGTGCGATGCTTCCGCGGTCGGGTCGAGCGGAGGGTTTGGAAGAACCAACAGAGCTCGAATTGGTCTTTTCGCCGCGACCCAAGCGGCCGGTATCGATTGCGTACGCGGTTCCGGCGGCGGCTTGGAAGGCGACGTATCGAATTATTTTGCCCACCAAAGAACAGAAGGAACGTCAGGCGTTGCTGCAAGCGTGGGCGCTCATCGATAACATCGGCGACGAAGATTGGAATGACGTTCGGGTGACGTTGGCGACGGGGGCGCCTCTTTCGTATGCCTCGGATTTGCGTTCGCCGCAGTTGATGCAACGTCCCGAATTGAAAGGTGTTTACGGTCCGCAATCGGGAGCGATCGGGCCGGTGTATGCGGATGCCACGCGTATGCAGGATCGTGATGCGGATGGAATCCTCGACCAACAGGACGCTTGTCCGAATGAACGGGGTATGGCGGACGCAGATCCGCAACGAACGGGCTGTCCGCGGCTGGTGCGCCTTTCGGAGAGTGAGATACGCATTTTGCAAAAAGTTCAATTCGACAAAGGGGCGGCCACGATTTCGTCGACGAGTCAATTGATTTTGGAACAGATTGCGCAGGTTTTGGCCCAGCATCCGGAAGTTTCAATGGTCGAGATTCACGGCCATGCGTCGTCCGATGAAACTTTGGCCGCCGATCTGGGTATGCGCCGGGCACGCGCGGTGCAACAAGCAATTGTGAAGCTGGGCGTTTCCGTAACGCGTTTGCCTTTACGAACGGATGGTGCGGACAAACCCATTGCATCGAATACCTCGGACACGGGACGGCAGCAGAATCGGCGCGTGGAGTTTGTTGTGGTTCGGCATGAACTCAGCAAATCCGACGAGCGGACGCGCATGCCCACGACGCCGTTGGTCACGCAAGAATCGCAAGCGCGCGTGCAGGAAGCCGCGAGCTCCGTGGATGCATCGAGCGGGACGTACCGATATGAAATTGCCAATACGGTGACGTTGCCGCAAAAATCGTCCGCTTTGATTACGCTCATCAATCGACCGATGGATGGTGACGACATTCTTTTGTTCCGGCCCGATCCTGCGGCGCCGCAAAGTGCGTCGCATCCATTTCGAGCGGCCGAGATCCTCAACAAGAGCGATATCGGATTGCAGCCCGGTTCGGTATCCATTTTTTCCGGAGGAACGTTTGTCGGGGAAGGGGTGATTACGCGGCTTTTGCCCGGTGAGCGATCGATGATTCCGTATGCCGTTGATACGGCGACGAAGGTGCAATCGACGCACATTACGATGGAAGAGCCGGTGCGAATCGTGTCGTTGGCGCGAGGTTTATTGCGCGTGACGGATCGGCGCAGGTTTGTCACGTCGTACACGATCACCCCGGGGCACAATGTTCCGAATACGCTCGTGTTGCGACATTCGCGCAGCGCGGGGTATACGGGATTCAATTTGCCGCCGAATACGGAGACGACGCCGGAAGCGTACTTTGTTCGGATTCCCTTGGCGGGACAAACATCCGTGGAAGTCAACATCGAAGAGGCCATGCCTGTCGAGCGGCAATGGGTTTTGCTCACGACGGACGGCGAGCAATTGGCGCTTTACGTGCGCGGTTCGACGCTTTCGGCCGAGATGCAGAAAAAAATGGATCGGGTGGTCCTGTTGCGAAAATCGTTGGTCACGAATGAAGACAAGATCGAACGGTTGCGGCAAAAACGATCCGATTTGCTCGAGAGGGCGACGGAGCTTCGGGAAAACATCAAAGCGATCGAAAAAACGGCCGCTGCTGAAAAACTACGCAAAATGTTGCTCGACCGATTGGCGGACGTAACGAAACAGCTCGACGATATTTCGGCGGAAACAACGAAACTCGGTGACGACGCGGCAATGGCTCGTGCGGAGCTCGATGATGCCGTCAGGGATTTGGTGATCGACGAGCAAGCGATGTCCGTGCCGTCGGCCAAGTGATGCCGTTGTGGCGAGTCGGTTTCGAATCGGCGACAAACCCGTGACGGCCATTGCGGGTTCGTCATCGCGTCCGTCCTTTTTCTGGGCACATTCCAAAAATATCGTTCAAGCGTTGATTTTTGCTCGCGTCGCCGGGCCGTTGTGGTAGAGG
>CAYSYX010000344.1:9161-10164 GCA_964435055.1 uncultured Polyangium sp.
AGGAACGAACGATGCGCAGGACGACCAAGTTTTTCTTTGCTGCTGCGGCGCTTTCCATGGGCGTGATGGATTGTGAACTGATTGCACAAGTCGATCGGTCACAAACCAACTCGGCGGATACTTCGAGCACCAGCAGCGGCAGCAGTAGTAGCAGTAGCAGCACCAGCAGCAGCAGCAGCAGCAGTGGAATGGCCGGCGCGGGTGGAACCGCGGGTATGGGGGGTGCCGGCGGTGCTGCGGGTATGGGTGGAATGGCTGGGGCGGGTGGTATTGCTGGAATGGGCGGTACGGGCGGTGCCGGTGGATCTGCCGGAATGGGCGGCAGTGGCGGTGCAGGTGGCAGCGGTATGCCCTGTCAAATGCCGTCGGATTGTCCGGCCACACCCAATGAATGTGTCGTCGCGACATGCAATGGCGGGATGTGCGGCACGATGTTCGTCGCGGCGGGGACCAGTACGTCGTCGCAAATGGCGGGGGATTGCAAGAGGGCTCAATGCGATGGAGCCGGTGCGATCGCCTCGGTTAATGACGATACCGATGTTCCGGTGGATGCGAGCGACTGCACGGACAATGTTTGCACCAATGGTGTACCGTCGAATCCGCCGTTGACGATGGGTACGAAATGCGGCGCGGGCATGGCTTTGGTCTGCGACGGAATGGGCAATTGTATCGGCTGTAATCAACCGACGGATTGCTCGGGTATGGATACGGAATGCCAAACTCGGACCTGCACGACCGGCATGTGCGGTGTGTCGAACAAGGCCCAGGGCACGGTGCTCCAAACGCAAACCCCGAACGATTGCAAGACGGCCATTTGCGATGGCATGGGCAATACCGGGACGACGTTTAACGGCACCGATTTGCCGGCCGATGATGGCAATGCGTGT
The DNA here is from genome assembly GCA_964435055.1 of uncultured Polyangium sp. Classification (GTDB taxonomy): domain Bacteria; phylum Myxococcota_A; class Polyangia; order Polyangiales; family Polyangiaceae; genus Polyangium. Next base: position 10,049 of record CAYSYX010000344.1, read on the forward strand.
ACGACCGCCGCTTGCGACATGGTGCAGGGGCCCGTGCAGAATCCGGTTTCGACCAACGATAACAATGCCTGTACGACGGATGCGTGTGATCCGATGACGGGCGTGTCGCATACGCC
>CAYSYX010000345.1:0-9832 GCA_964435055.1 uncultured Polyangium sp.
CCGGGTCATTGACACCCAGGCCAACCAAAGCTTCGACGTGACGTACGAACGCTTCCCTGTCCGCATCGGCCGAAACCAGCTGAACGACTTGCCGATCGATCGTCCGTACGTGTCGCAATTCCATGCGGCCATCGAAGTACGGGACAAACAGATCATCGCCAAGGATCTTGGTTCGACAAACGGCACGGTGTTCTCGGGCAGGCGAATGACTCGGGACACCCCGATCGACATCACGAGTTCACCCGAGTTGACGATCGGCCCGGTGATCATTCGGATGCAGATCGCGGATGTTGCGCCGAAGAAGCGTGAGGCACCGAAAGACGGAACGGTGCTCGACTTCGATCAATCGGGAGGAGCTGCGGCGGCTTGGAAAGAGCAGCAGCAGAAGCCGATCGCGCCTGGAGCGGAGGACGGGTACATGCGTCAGCTTCAGCCGTACATCGAAGCGTATCGAGCGGCGTGGGTGGGTGTGTATCGCGTGATCTACGATCACTTGCCGCGTCTTCAGAACGACGTTCGTCAGAACTATTTGAAGCGTTTGGCGATGGAGCATCCGCCGATCGCGGCCGAGCAGGATTTCCAAAAAATCGCTCAGTATTACGGCGTAAATCCGGGTTTGTTCACGGAGCCGAACGCGGCGTCGGCGGCGCATGCAGCGATGGCCGAGTTGTCACGCACACTCGCGCCGGCATCGAAAGCGATCGACAGCGTCGAAGACGTTCTGATGTTCGCGAAGCGTTTGCGAGACGTGATGGAAGTGTTCCTAAAGTGCTTCGTGAGTTTGCGCGACGGTTACCAAGAGTTCGAAACGGAAGTGTTGGCGCGCGATGTTCAGCCTGAAGAAGGCAATCACGTCGAAGCGGCGAAGGACGAAAAAGAGCTTGGTAACGTGTTGCTTGGTGGCCAGGGTGGCCCGGACGCACCCCGACAACTCCAAACCATTTTCATCGACGTGATGCAGCACCAGGTGGCGCTCATCAACGGCGTGATGGAGGGAGTGCGCACGCTCCTCACGAAGCTGTCGCCCAAGACCATCGAAGAAGAGCTCGAGAAGCGCGGGAAGAAAGGCGGACTGTTCTCGAACAAATTCGAGGCGCTCTGGAAGGCCTACGAAGTGGCCCATGGGGACTACGCAGGGGAACAGAAAGAAACGTATATGATTATTTTTGGCCCGCAGTTCTCACGCGCGTACGCTCGGGCAGCCGGAGACGATGAAAAAGCCGCCGGTGATGCGGCCGCGAGAAATCGCGCCCGCTTTGCAATGACTTCCACCCACCCGAAGAGATAGTCGCGTTTGCCTCGTGCAACGCACGAAGACGGAAGGCTCCGCAGGATGCGAATCAAGCAGCTCGTACTGGCCAGCATGGGCCTCGTCGCTGCCTCGTGGATCAACTCCAGCGAGGCGTTTGCCCAAAGCACCGTCCCCCCGATCGTCGGCCGTGACGCCGATTGGGCAACGGTGACTCAAGTCAGCACCATCGTCGGTGCATCGACTGTGTTTCTCATGCCGCGCGTTTACTACAGCGATCCGGAGTCGACGGTCGGCTGGAAGGGACGTTGGCACTTCTCTCACTTCGCACCGATGATGACGATGGCTGCTGCGACGCTCCTCGTCGATGGTCCGATCAAGAACGCTGTTCAATCCGTGCGACCCGGTTGTTCGGGAGTTGATCCCGCTTTCGCCGGACCGGGTTCGAACTGTGAAACCTACGGTGGTCCGTCGACGCTCGCCTTTGCATCCTGGGGTGCATTCGGCGTGGGCACGGGCATCTTCCTCGTCGACACGCTCAAGTATTCGAAGGGCCGTTTCAACGCCGGCTCGTTCATCGGCAACGTCGCCGTGCCGCTCGTCGCCGGTGTTCTCACGTCGGTCGGTCGCAGCGTCGACGGTGTCGGGCAACCGTTCGAAACGCAAAACCAAGTCCTCGCCGGCACGTTCATCGGCATGGGCACGGGCATGCTCGTCGGCGTCGCGTACTCGCTTCTCCAACGTCCGTCGTGCGGCTACGGCAACTCGATCTTCTGCTGGTGAACGATCCCGATCCGTATGACGCCCAATGATTGGGCCTCAAACGATCGAGCCCCCTTCCGAATGTCGGCAAGGGGGCTCGGTGTTTTGTTGGACTGCAAAAGAATCTGCGGACTCAGTCCTGACCGACGACGCGCTCCCAAAGCGGCTCGTTCGAGCTGAACAGCGCATCCCGCTCGACACGCAAGAAGCGCGAGAACTCGACCTTGCGCAGATCGCGATCGCTGTCCCGCGTCGCATCTTCGTAGTGGATGATCCCGACGCGAATCTGTTCGAGAAGCTGAATGCCCTTCGGCGTGTACGTCACGTCCGTGAGCAACTTGTATCGCGCGTAGAGGCCACGTTCCGAGACCGACGGCAACACGGCGATGCGCTCGATGTCCACGGCTGCGGCTTCGATCAAACGACCGCGACGCGCGAGATGGAAATGCGCCTGCTTGCGACAGTCGTCCTCTTGATCGCAACGCTTCGATTCCGCGACGACGATCGTGTCATCGCCGAGACGAACCGGCGTGATCTGCGTGTTGCGTCCGGGGTGTTTGTCCGTCTTGACCGGGCCGCGATAACTGCCGATGCCGTAGATCTCGGCGCGATCACCGAACGCCCGGGCCAAGAGCAGCGGGCCGCCTTGATCGCCGTTCTCGAACTCGAGCACGCGATACCAAATGGCGCGAAGTCCATCGGGACCCGAACGAACATCGACCTCTTCCGTTTCGATCTTTCGCGGCCAACCCTTTTGCGAAACACCGCCGCGCAACGACTCGTTCGCGAACGCGTAGTGTCCCGTGCAATCGATGTCTGTCGGGTTAAACCCTACCTCACCGTTGACTCCGGGAAACGCGACCTCGGCCCATTGATCAGCTTCGAGCGTCCGCACGACGGCTCGCCCACCGCTCGAAGAAGAAAGCGGTGAGAGCTTCTTCGTGCAGACGGCGAGCGGCGCTTGGCCACGCGTCTGCAGTTCGCGATGAGGTTGTTCGGGAGCAGCACCGCAGCCGAGAACAAGGCTGCTGATGAACGCGAGAGTGGCTGCCGCGAGAGCACCGAAGGTTCGGTTTGTCGCGGATGCATGACGGGCATCGAGAGACGGCTTCACGCTTCATTTCGTATCATGCGACGCGCCCGACACGAAAATTCCCGCCACGACCAAGGCGCAAATTCCTGAAAGCCGTCCTCGCGCGGGTGCGCTTTTCCACGTTTGAACTCACACGAGAAAAGCTCGAAGCTCCAGGCTCAAATGACTCTGTCGGCGCATTGGCGAGAGGAGTAGAATGATTGCGTGGCGGCCTCTTTGCTCACCCGCATCGCCCACGCAGCCAATCCGCACTCGATGGAAAGGCATACGTGGAAAGACCAAGACCTCGAACAAGCCGTGGTGTCGCATCTCATCCGCATGCTCAACACGCGCCAGGGCAGTTCACTCACCTGCCCCGACTACGGCCTCATCGAAGTGTCCGAAATGCTGCACGACTTTCCCGACGCGATCGGGATGGTGCAACGAGCCATCAAGAACAGCATCCAGAACTACGAGCCACGCCTGAAGAACGTTCAGGTGCGACACATCAAGAACGAGGCGATGCAAACGATGGTGCTGGAGTTCGAGATCACGGGCCAGCTTCATTACCCGGATGGTCGAAGGTCGGCGCTGCGCTTCAGCACCGCCGTCGATCAAAGCGGCAACGTCAAACTCGGATGATCCGCGAAACTTTTCACCAGCGTTGACAGTGTCGCCACGCAGCGGTCGACTGCTACTCGTCGTCGGGGATCATGTTCAACAAGTACTATCAGGACGAACTGAGCTACCTGCGTGAACTCGGAAAAGAGTTTGCCCAGGCGTATCCCGCCATCGGCCCGATGTTGGCCGAACGAGGCGGTGATCCAGACGTTGAACGATTGCTCGAAGGCGTCGCCTTTCTCACCGGCAAAATCCGCCAGAAGCTCGACGACGAACTTCCCGAAGTCATCCACTCCGTCGCCGCGCTTTTGTTTCCGCACTACCTGCGACAGATCCCGGCCACGTCGATCATCGAGTTCACACCGCTGCCGAACGTTGTTCGGGAAAAACTCATCGTTTCACGTCACGCCGAGATCGGCTCCGTGCCCGTCGACGGGATCTCGTGTCGCTTTCGCACCACGCAAGATGTGGAGCTATTGCCTCTCGCAGTTGAAGACGTGCGTCTCGACACGGGCGCGCAACTCGCCCAGTCCCTACGCATCGAACTGAAAGTCACCGGCGGCGCAGCACTTGCCGCACTCGCGTTATCAAAAATTCGTTTCTACATCCACGGCGAGCGGCGGTTGCAGGACGACGTTCGAGTTTGGCTTGGTGCACACGTCGAGAGCATCGCGCTGTGTGCAGTCGACTCGGCCGGTCGAGACACGACGCTGGCCACGCTCCCCGCACGCAACATCAAGCTCGTCGGGTTTGACGAAACGGAAGCGCTGATCCCCTACCCTTCGACGGTTTATCCGGGCTTTCGTTTGCTTCAGGAATACTTCTCGTTGCCGCAGAAGTTCGCGTTCTTCGAAGTGGCGGGCCTGGAAGCAATGCCCGCGGACAAACTCTCCGACAAGTTTTCGATCGTCATCCAATTCAAAGACGGGTTGCCCTCGGGCACGCGCGTCGCGAAAGAGAACTTTCGTCTCTTCTGCACTCCGGTCGTGAACCTCTTCGAGCACACCGGCGATCCGATCAAACCGGATCCGAGCAAGTACGAGTACATCGCGCGGCCGGGTGGTTCGACGCCTGTCGGCTACGAGATCTACAGCATCGACAACGTCATCGGTATTGCGCGACGAACCAGCCAACGCGTGCGCATTCCACCGTTCTTCGCGTTCGAACACGAGCTCGATACGGATGCGGCGACACGCGGTGTGTTTTACCAGACGCACATCAAGCCCTCGACCATCGGCGACGGCGTCGACATCTACTTGTCCTTCGGTTCGTCACAAGACGGCGGCGCGCTCCCCGAGTTCGACGTCATCAGCATCGAAGCTACGTGCACCAACCGTCGTTTGCCCGGACAACTGAAGGTCGGCGATCTGCGTGTTCCCACGGCGACATCACCTGCCGTCGCGAGCTTCACGAACCTCACCGGCGTGACGCAACCGTTGCCTCCGCCCGTCGGTCGCGAGCTTCAGTGGCGCGTGCTCTCGCACATGGCGATGAGTTACCGATCGATCACGGAGCTCGAAGTGCTGCGATCGATGCTCGAGATCTACAACTTCCCTGCGGTTACGGATCGCCAGGCGGCGCGAGCGAATCAGCTGCGCATGCAGGCGATCAAATCGATTCGCGTTCGTCCAACCGATCGTCTTTATCGCGGCGCGCCCGTACGCGGCATCGCGACGGAGATCGAGCTCGACGAAGGTGGGTTCGCCGGTGAAGGCGAGATGTATCTCTTCGCAAGCATCCTGCATGAGATGCTCGCTTCGTACGTGTCACTGAACTCGTTCACGCAACTCAGTGTCACGGGGACAAACACGCGTGTGGTGTATCGATGGGAGCCGAAGAGCGGCAGCTTGAACCTCATCTGACGCCGCCCGCTGACGGTGCGGAGTTATCGCCCGCCGAGCAACAAGCTCGAGCGCAGGCGCTCATCCTCGCCAAAGTTTCCGAGCTCGAACACAACGCACGTCGCTATTCGTTCTTCCGCCTCGTTTACGTCCTCGAACGTTTGTTTCCGGGCAGTGCACCGATCGGCCAGCTCGGTCCGGTCGCTCAAGAACGCATTCGTCTTCGACCGGACACGAGTCTGATTTTCGCGTCGACCGACGTTGCTGAACTGACAAACCACAAGTACCCGGACGAACAGGAGCGCATGCGTCTGACCGCCGCGTTCCTTGGTTTGTATGGTTCGGTCTCGCCGCTCCCGACGCACTTCGTCGAAGACCTGGCGCAAGACGACTATCAAGGTGGGCCGCAACCGAAGCGCGAGTTCCTCGACGTCTTCAACCATCGCTTGCTGTCGCTCTTCTATCGCGCGTTCATCAAGTACCGACACTCGGTCGGGTATCGGAAGAAGGGCGAGGATCCGTTCACGCGTCGTTTGCTTTGTGCCGCCGGCATCGACGGCTTTCGCGAGCACAGGAGCCCGCTGCATCGTTTTCTCTACATGCGTTACGCGCCTCTGCTCGCGTCGCGATCACGTTCCGCGCGTGGGCTCGAAGTGGTGCTCAAGGATCTGTTCGGCAGCATGGGCGTAGGCATCGAGCAGTTCATCGGCCACTGGATCCTTTTGGAAAAACCCCTGCGCAACAAGATCGGTATCGCGAACTATCAGCTCGGTGAAAGCCTCACGATCGGCAAGTGGGTCTACGACGGCGCGGGACGCTTCAAGATCGTGCTCGGGCCGTTGAAGTACGACGAGTACATCTCGTTTTTGCCCGGCGGATCGAATCGCCCGATCCTCAAAGCCGCGGTCGACACACTCACGCGTGGCGCGTGCGATGCGACGCTCGAGCTGCATGTCGGAACGGACGATGCGCCGCGGTTTCAGCTCGCGTCGCCGAAGTCATCGACGCTCGCGCGAACGACGTGGTTGGGTGGACCTGTCGGTCAAAACTTTGTGATCCAAGTACCGCTCGACGACAAACCCAAGCCGGGCAGTGGAACGGGAGACGACGAAGAAGAGCGTCTCGAGCCGCCGCCGCTGCCGTACTGAGTGGGTGCGGGGATTGAGAGCACACGCGTTGGATTGAACGTTCGCTACGCGCGCTCACAAGCGCGCTACGCGAAGAGTTTTGTTCTCGATGGGGGGCTTCGCTCCCCAAACCCCCCGGGGATCTGCTTGAGGACATGTTCAAGAACGACAAACGCCGCTCCGACGAAACGTCGAATGAGCGGCGGTTGTTACGAGTTCGTAGGAAAAACGATCAGTACACGAGCATCGAGCGCAGAGCGTTGCCCATCTCGTCGGCGACGGACTCGATGTTCTCGCCATGAACGACTTGAACGAGCAGCAAACGATGATCGCTGCGCACGAGTATTTCATGTGCGTACGAATGGAACGCGGGTTTGGCCGGGACCTTCGTCTTCACGATGTACGTGCGGCCTTGCGCGTTCGAAGTCGCGACGGGCATGCGTCGAGCGAGGATTTCCGCGCCTTGTTTTTCGCAGTCTTCCTCGTAACGCTTCTCGACATCCGGCCAGCTGTCTTCGGGATGATCGACACGTTCGTAGATCGAGAAGAGGAACTGGCGAGGTGACTGGTACGAAATGAAGCGTGAGCCGAGGGTATTGTCGGCGTCGCGCACGTACCAATCGATTGGCCGGGAAAAACGCACGTCACCTTCGAGAACCCCGACGCCGACACGTCGTGGGAGACGTTCGGTTTCGTCGGCATTGAGCTTCGGGAAATAGGCCTCGAAGCTCTGGTTCTTGTCGATGACGCCGCTTCCATGCAGGTAAAACACGTCGTCGCGTTGGGGTGCCGTGGGCGAGCCGCCACACCCAAAAAGGACGAGCGAAACAGCGCCTAGGAGCAGAGATTTGGGAAAGAGCATGGCAGTACGAAACGGAGCGAGGTCGACGGCCCTCATCGGAGATAACTTAGGATAGCCTTGGGCCGGGGCCAAATGTTCATCCGTGAGTTTGCCCCATGTCGAACGTTCGTTGGATAGTCACAAAGCTCGTGGCTCGTTCATGTTCTGCCAACGCTGCCCCTTCGAGGAGTGCACCGTGACGCTTCTTGCAGTCGAAAACACCGGTTCGAATCGTCCCGCGGCGAAGCTTGCTTCCAGCTCGCGTTTTCTCATTGCTCTTGCGCTGGCCACGCCGTCGCTCGCGTGTGTCGGCATCGACGCCGGTATTGATTATCCGAGTGATGTTCCCTCACCCGGCGAATCCGTCGCCTCGCCCGATCAAGACGGCGAAGCTTCGATTCGTCTCAACGGCTTCGTGATCAAAGACGACGTCTGCAAAGACATCGACACGCACCCGATCACGCAGAAGCTCTCGCCCGAAGATTTCGCGCGATACCTCGAAGAACGAGGCATCAAGATCGAACCGCGCAAAGCGCGCGACAACCTGTACTGGTTCGATTTTCCAACGGGCGAAAACAAAGAAGGCGAAGAGAAGAAGTTCGTTCGTCTGCGTCTCGCCGTGCTGCGCGATCAATTCGCAGCCTCGCGTGATCTGCACGAATCACTTCTCGATCACGGTCCCGGATGGTGGGGCTTGCGGCGATCGAATCTCGCGATCCTCGCTCCCAAAACGGAACTGTCCACAGCGCTCGGGTTTGCCCTCAAGCACAAGCTCGTGTGTTGGGGAATGTTCGCGTACTCGGGCACCGAAGACGTGTACGTCGTTCCCGGTCCCTACACGCAGCTCTGATCCCTCCGCAGTCGTATGGTCCCGTCACGCACGCTTCGCGTAGACTCGGCGCATGCGACTCCGCCATTTTCTGCTCCTCCCGCCCCTTGCCTTGGTTCTCGTCCCCGTCGTTTTCGGCGGATGTAACAAGGAAGAAGAACTCGACAACTTGTGCTTGTTTCTGAAGGACGAAGATAGTTGCTACAGAAACTTTCTCGCCGACGCGATGCCATCGGCAACCCCACGCTGCGCGATGGACACGTTGGTCGGCACGTTCGATCTGCCGAACGTCCTCGAACGTTGCACCGTCACGGGTGCGAGCGTGCCGGCCGACGCAGTAACCCAAGTGCAATTCGATCCGCCGATCGAGATGAACAAACTTCCGTACACGGGCGGCAACGTCAAACTGCTCATCAACGGAACTCAGTGCGGAACGATCGACTTCGGTCCGAACGAAAAAGTCGCCGTCGCCCTCGATGTTTACCCACAACTCACGGATCCCGAAGCTCCGTGCGCGACATCCGATACGCAATTCTGTGGTTCGTCCTTCTCGAACACGCCGATCGTCCCTGAATCAGCGAGTGAATCGAGCACCGTGATGACGACGAAGTGCGGCGATGGATCCACGTTCACGTTCGATCGTTTCCAAGTCGAACAACAGTGTGCGGATCAAGCGCTGTTCGTCCCGAACGCGAAGCTGCTCCTCATGCCCAACGGCGTCGACAAGAAGGGTCTGCTCCAACTGTCGATCCAGTACTCGCCGACGCAGACCGCGATGTACGTGAATTGCGAGATCCCCGGGCAGCTTGCGCCGTGTGCGAACGGCGTGAAAGATGGCGTCGAGACGGACGTCGATTGCGGAGGATCTGTGTGCACCGGCCGATGCGCCGCCGATCAAGGCTGCATCAGCGACAGCGATTGCGGCCCGATGCTCGTCTGCAAGGTCGTCGCCGGATTGAAGAAGTGCGGCTGACCGTGTCGTTGTTCACGACACGAGTAGTTTGACCACAAACGTTGTGCTGCCGAGACGAAGGCGATCGTTGTCGCGAAGTTGACGACGATCGCCCGGAGCCAACTTCTGCTCGTTCAAGAACGTTCCATTTCGCGAGTTATCGTCCTCGACAAACGCTTGTCCCGTCGATGGATCAGCGTGCACGGTCGCGTGACGTGACGACGTGCTTCCATCCGGGATCGCGATGTCGACCCCGTCGCTCCCGCTTCGACCAAGCTGCGTGCGCCCGCTGTGCACAGGCCAGAAGCTGCCGCCCGGATCGTTCTGGAACGTCACCAAGAAACCTACGAGAACCTTCGGCCCCGAAGTATTGAGCATCGGCGGCGGAGGCGTGACCTGACCGGCAATTCCACTCGGTGAAACCATCGGCGGAGGCGCAACCAGGCCCGGAGGAGACACCATCGGCGGAGCCTGCATACCTCCACCAAGTGCGCCCGGAGAAACCATCGGCGGTGGCCCGGCCAAACCACCTCCCGGC
>CAYSYX010000345.1:9842-10160 GCA_964435055.1 uncultured Polyangium sp.
GCGGAGCACCAAGACCACCACCCAATGCACCGGGAGAAACCATCGGCGGCGGACCACCGGGCGTCACCATCGGCGGCGCACCAAGTCCACCACCCAATTGACCCGGCCCCGTAAGACGCGGCGGAGGTCCACCCATCGTTTGAGGTGCAACCATCGGCGGAGCGCCCATCGGCGGAGCGCCAATCGGCGGTGCACCCATCGGCGGCGCCCCCAACGGCGGCGCGCCACACGGCGGGGCTGCGCGCATCGGAGGCGCTCGCAGCGGCGGCGATCCCATCTGCGGCGGAAGCAAACAAGCTCGCGTACGTGCGAAGCGAC
>CAYSYX010000346.1:0-10136 GCA_964435055.1 uncultured Polyangium sp.
AAATCGACCAACGTTTTTCATTTCGCACGCAACTGACGTCCGCGCCAAACGATGGACCTTTTAGAAGCCATGCGACCGCCCAGCGGCATGGCCGAAAGGATTCGTCATGCCTACGCGAAAGAAAACCACTCGTTACCGGGACCTCGTGGAAGATGCCGACGGAGCGCTCCGTTCCTTGTCGCGTCGTTTTCCCGATGCGCTGCCGACGATCACGTTGCGCCCCGGCGAACAGCTTGCGTCGGCGAAATGGCGGGAAACGCAGGTTGCCGTGCCGCAGGTGCGGATGGACCGAGTGCTCGAAGTGACGACGGTGGGAGGTTCGTCGCGGCTATTGCATGGAGAATGGACCGATCGACTCACGAGCGAGGTGAAGCTGCGCATGGGCCGGTATTACCTTGCGGTGGCGTTGGCCGAACAAGTCGACGCGAATGTGGCGCAAAGATGTTGGTTGGGGGCTGGTGAATATCAGCGTATCGAGTCGATGGTGGTGGTATTACGAGGCCGGAAAAAACCTTGGCCCCGCGAAGGGGCGTTCCGGACCACGCCGAATGATGCGAAGTTTGGCGGGGCGTGGTTTTACATCGACGCGGTGTACCAACGAACCGTATCGGAGCTGGAGGCCCGAGGCAGTCCATTCTGGTTGGCGTTCGTCCCCCTCGCAATGGATGTGAATGAGGAAAAACTCCGCCGAATCGTGAAAGGTCTAAAAAAGCAGGTTGACCCGTACGACTTCGACGAACTCGTGATGGCGATGTTATCGTTGGCGAAGTTAAAAAAAGACTCGCCGTGGATGAAGGATGTGATAAGGTCGGAGGCGGAGAAGGAGAAACCCATGCACCCATTTTTGAGAGATGGCCTCGAACGAGGCATGGAAAAAGGCTTGGAGCAAGGTTTGCAACAAGGCTTGCAACAAGGGTTGCAGAAAGGCCTGGCGAAAGGACGCACGGAAGGACTTGCTCTGCTGGTCCGCGTGTTCGAACGGCGCTTGGGGCGTTCCGTAACCGCCAGGGAACGGCGTCGACTTGTCGAACGTTTCGAGAAAGACGGTCCGGAATTGCTCGGGGATGCCGCGGTTGACCTCTCTCCCGAACAAATCAGCTCGTGGCTTGCGGCACGAAAATCGTCGAAACGTGCTCGTTGAGGCAATCACGCCGGCAATCACGTCGGCAATCACCACGCTTCTCTCGATAGCTCAAAACCCCGCCGAGACGATCGAAATACCCCTTCCGGCTTGCGCTTCACCGCCCACCGGCTCCTCGATGGGTCGTTTGGCAAGACGCTCGCGAAACGTGACATGACGCCGTCGCGTCAATTCGACCAGCGGTGACCATACCGTATGCGTGAGCTTTGCCCGGATGAGCAAATGCCAGAACAAATTGGAGCGTTTGTAGAGATAACTCATTCCAAGGTACGGCAGAATCGCTTCGGGATCCGATGGACGGCGTTGCCATATCGACGCATGCGAAAAAAGTCGCCGGTAAAGCCACGCGTAACCTTGCGCGAGTTCGTCCGGGCTCATGTTTTTCGGGCGAAACACCACGTGCGCCGTATCGTAAAGGCTGTAGTCCTTATGGAGTAATCGGCCCGCCGCCTCCATTTGTTGAAAAAGCGGCGTGCCCGGGTATGGCGTCAGGATGTGGAACGTCGCGCATTCGAGGCGCGTGTCTTCAATCCATTCGGCAAGCGTGACGAATGCATCTTTATGGTCGTGGTCGAACCCAAGAACAAAACTTCCGTTCACCTGAATCCCATTGTCGTGGAGCATCCGGACACGCCGCGCATAATCCGCGGCACGAGGCATCTTTTTTCGTGAGTCCTTGATATTGTCGTCGGACAGCGATTCGAAGCCAATGAATACTCCGGTGCAACCGGAGAGCGCCATGGCCCGAATGAGCGCAGGATCGTCCGTTACATCGAGCGTCACGGCCGCGCTCCATATTTTCTCGAGCGGCCGTAAAGCCGTGCAAAGTTTATGGAGGTATTTCTTGTTCGACCCCAAGTTATTGTCCGTAAAAACCGCATAAGGTTGACCGTCGTCTCGAATCTCCGCCGCGATTTGCTCGGGATCCCGCATGCGATAAGGCATCCGCAGGCCATCGGTCGCCAGGTAGCAGAATTCGCAACGATTGTGGCAGCCGCGGGTGGCGTTTACGCTGGTTGTCGTGAGGAAACTTTCGCGGGGCAAGAGATCCCGCTTCGGCGGCGGATCATCGCGGTAAGGTGTTTCAAAGTCGGCCCGATAAACGGGTTTCAAGGCGCGCTGTTCGATATCGTGAAGAATCTGCGGCCATAATGCAACACCTTCGCCAATGGCCATGGCGTCCGCGTGCGGCGCGACTTCTTCGGGGCAGGAAAGCGCATGCAAGCCGCCGAGAATCACTTTGCACCCGCGCGCTCGATAGGCATCCGCAAGTTCGTATGCGCGTTTGGCGAACGTCAGGTGCACCGTAATGCCTACGACTTCGGGCAAAGGATCTGCCGGCGGCGGGCCGAGAAGGAGGTTTTCGTCCCAATACGTGACGGTCCAATTCGGTGGCGTGGCGCCCGCAATGCTCGTCAACGCGAGCGTCGGCGTGAGGACGTGTTTTCCAAAGCTCGCATTGGGGTCTTTCGGGTAAAACGGATTGATGAGGAGCGCACGGCGAGGGGTTATCGGACCGGCTTTCCGCACTGCATCGAGCGAAGGAGCTACGCGCATGGAACGCGGCACCCACTGCGGCTCGATGGGGGATCGAAATGGTTCGTCGGGGTGAATGCGTTGCCGGGTATTCATCAATCCTTCTCCTCTTGCTGTTATCGAATGAGCGAACATTATCCACGTTTGTCCGCGTTCCTCATGACCGCTCGTCGCCTCGAGGCGCGTAGCTTCCGCAACCACCCTCGGGTGCGGCGTTTGCCCGCGAGGTTCACGACAAACGAAGCGGCGATGATTTGCGTATCGAGCCAAGCCGATCGCTTTGCGGCGTAGAGTTTGTCAAGGCGTAGCGATCCTCGGGCCGTCGCGGGGGCGAAGAGCTGCGCAAGTCCTGTGATTCCCGGGTTCACGTCCCACCGCGCGTCGTGTTTTTTCCCGGTCCAGCCAAGGCGCTCGATGTCCGCACGCGTGAGCGGCCGTGGGCCGACCATACTCATGTCGCCGCGCAGCACATTGAGAAACTGCGCCGTTTCATCGAGTCCCGTGGCGCGAAGCCAGGTGCCGACGCGGGTGACCTTGCCGTCGCGCATCGTGCGGAACTTGAGGATATCGAACGGCTTTCGCCCAAGCCCGATGCGCTCTTGTCGGAAAAACACCGGACCGCCGTCTTCGAGCTTGATGAGGCTCGAGGCAATGAGGAAAAACGGCGCGAATACTTGGCAACCAAGCAGCACGAAACCAATATCGAAGGCGCGTCGGGTGAGATCCGTCGGAGGCGATAACGACAATACGCGGGGGAAGTTCGGCATGGCTGAATGGCAGTAACGCACGAAGTTATGGCTTTTGTGTGGAGGATTGGAGGAGATGGCGGGGAAAGTCGAGGCGGGTCCACGTTTCGTGTGGATCGCATCACAGGCGGTCATGTTGCTCATTGATTGGCGCATGGGCGCTCAAAATCGTCACGTCTTCAATGAACGCCGGGCAAAATGAACCCTGATGTTGAACTTTTCGGCACCTTGATCTAACGTCGCGCCGCCATGCCGCCTCCCGCGCTCCCGTTTTTTTCCGGACAGTCCGTAACGGCTCCGGAAGAGGCGACCGGAGCAGTTCTTTATGCCAAACAAGCCGATAAACCAATGAGCGAACCAATGCAACATCCGCCCACGATTGTCCTTCAGGGGGCTCGTTTGCGTCCTGTGCGTCGGGACGATGTGGCCGCGATTCACGCTTACTTGCGCGATCCTCGAGTGACGGAATCGACGAGTTTTCCCGAGGTCTCCGAATCTTTCGTGGAAACGATGGTCCAGCGAATTCAGAGCCGTTGGGCGGCCGGAGAATTATCGAAATGGGGCATCGCGCTCGAAGACAGCGATCGAATCGTTGGGTTGTGCGGATTCAACGAATGGTCCAAGGTTCATCGTTGGGCGGAGCTGGCGTATGATTTGGCGTATGAATCATGGGGCAGGGGCCTCATGCGCCAAGCCGTCGAAGCCGTGTTGCAATGGACCTACGAACAGACGGACGTCGACCGCGTTCATGCGTTTGTCCGAGTCGACAACCGCCGGTCGCAGGCATTGCTCGAGCGGTGCGGGTTCGTCCGCGAGGGTTGTTTACGCAGTTATCGCATTTGCCGCGGCAAACCGTATGATTTTAACGTCTACAGCTTGTTGCGATCGGATTGGAGCGGACCACCTTGATTAGGCACGGACGAAGTCTTCAAAGACCTCATCCTCGCGCCCCCGCGAGCGACTCGTTCACCGACAGCACATCCATTCTCTGATCCCAATGCACCTCGGGCACGCCGGCGACGAGTGCTGCAATCGCGTGTTGCCATGACGAACGCCTCTCCGGGAAAACCCGTCCCAAGAGTCCCAGCGTTTGAATGCCAATTCCGGCACCTTTGCACGTCAGCGCGCGATGCACGAGCGCGTCCACCTCGGATGCATCTGCGGCCGCACCGCACGCAATTGCCAGCGCCCGAGCCAACATCGTCGCGAAGGGGCGACCCATTTCACGCCATAAGGCCGCCGCACGATCGGCAAGCGTTTGTCCTTGGTCCCGCTGCTCGACCCGCATCGCCACGGCCGCTTCGTTCAGACAAACCAACGCTTCCAGATCCTGCGCTCCGACCCGAACCACCGCCTCCACGAACTCGCGATCGGTTTGTCGTATTGTTCCCATTCGATACTTTGCCGAGCGAATCAACCATTCGGCTCGACCTTCCCAATAGGGATGCCGCGCATCGAGCGCGAGCAATCGTGCTTCCTCCGCGGCTTTTTCCGCCTTTTCGTGCTCGAACGCTTCCAGCAATGCCGAAGCGCTGCGCAACATCGCGTCAATTCTTCCCGTCGTCCAGGGTTCGAGCGAAGCCGCTCGAGCATACAAGGCCGCGGCGTCTGCGAAACGTGCTTCGTGATAACGCCGCCGTGCATGCCCCTCCGCTGCGCTCAGCTTGGCCATTGCGTCCTGACTTTGGTCCGCCCATTCGTCGATTTCCTCCAGCGCAGCTCCGAGAAGCGACGGGGAAGCGCGCGTGGCGAGGGCTGTGATGCGAATTCGTTGCCGCGCTCGTTCGAGGTGCGTATCGACAAACGTGCCCAGATCGTCGACCATTTCGAGGACGCTGAATCCATTGGCGCCCGGTGCGGCAATCGCGGCTCGCAAAAGAACCGGCAAGCGCTCCGAATCCGCATTGGGATAACGCATGCGCGCCAGCTCGTACAGCGCACCGTCCAGCGCCCGAGGTGTCGCGTCCGCCAAGGCGACTTTCGACCATAACGACAAGACCTCGCGTTCTTCGGTCGCCACCTCTTCGTTTCGAGCGATACGCAAAGCCTCGCCAAGCATCGTCGTTGCCGCCCCAAGGTCGCCCTGAACGGCCATTTCTTCGGCTCGATTCACCCATTCACGAAGGGCTTCCTCAACGAACCCTGCGGCGAGCTTTTCGCGTAATTGCTGTTCGGCTGTCGTGCCCGCAATGCCCGAAGCCAATCGCCGCAACGAATTCCGATCCACCACGAACGCCGGTCCATCACGACGCGCCAGCCCGGTCCTGACCCATAACGCAAGTTCCGCCTCGATTTGCAATGCATTTCCGCCGGTTCGTTCGAACAACAGACGCGCCGCATCTTCGCGGACGTGAAAAAGCCTATCCGGTCCCGAGAAAAACGAAAGCAATGCCTGGGCGTTGGGAAAAGTCGTATCGAGTCCGGGTAACGCTTTGGGATGCGTCGATTCTCCACGCAATGCCGCGATGACGTCGGTCGCGGAGGAAAACCGATCCTCGGGTCGTTGCGCCAGCAATCGATTGATCACGGCCGCCACCGCCGGAGGCAACGTCGGCTCCAGCTCTTCAATCGGTTTTACCGGGCTACTGAGGCGCTTGCGCACGATGGAGAACAGATCCTTCGCATCGTGAGGAACTCGGCCGGTCAAAGCTTCGTAAAGCATCACGCCGATGGCATACAGATCGGTTCGTCCGTCGACTGGTTTGTCCAGGATTTGTTCCGGAGCAAGGTACAACGGTGTTCCCATGATTTGTCCTTCCGACGTCAAACGCTTCGATTCCGGAGC
Source organism: uncultured Polyangium sp. (assembly GCA_964435055.1). Classification (GTDB taxonomy): domain Bacteria; phylum Myxococcota_A; class Polyangia; order Polyangiales; family Polyangiaceae; genus Polyangium. The sequence continues at coordinate 6,209 of CAYSYX010000346.1, forward strand.
GTGCAAGACCGAGACGCTGAAATCGAGCATCACGGGATGTCCGTCCGGACGAACGAGGACATTGTCGGGCTTGAGATCGCGGTGCACGACGCCGGCGGCATGCAGATGCACCAGCGTTTCCAACAGCGCCAGAGTTGGCCCGGCGAGCGCGGGCCAGGAGTGTTGTCCAGGTTTGCCTGGGAATGGACGCCCATCGACGAGCTCCATCACGAGAAAGGGCCGCTCGTCGGCAATGCCTTCATCGATGAGCCGCACGATCCCGGGAAAACGCAGGGTGCGCAGCGTCGCGATTTCGCGGCGAATCCGAGCCTGCATGTTTCCGTGGACAAACCGCATCCACTTCAACGCGACGGGCTCACCGAGGATGCGATCTTTGGCGACCCAGACTTCGCCGTGGGCACCACTGCCGAGCAGCTCGACGAGCGTATAGCGATCTTCGATGACTTGGCCGGCCGTGCCCAGAGGCGTCATCCCGACAAACTACACGCCTCGAGTGTCGAGCGCAACGGCGCTGTTTCACGGCGCAAACGGAGCGGCTTCCCCCGTGTAATTGAGGCACCCAGTGATGATCAAGGTCGCTCCCGGCGTCCACGAAGATTGGTTCATCTCGACGAATTCCGACAAACTTCTCGCCTGTTCGCTTCCCGTCGAGACCCGCGTTCGCGCTTCACCCGCGGGCACATATCGCGCGGGCAATACCCAGTATTCAATGCTCGACTCCTGAGAAAGCCCGCGAACGACATACGCGCGGCCCATCCAATCGTCCTGCACCACGCGGATCACCTTGCCGTCGAGGTAATCGAGTTGAAAATTGCTTCCAGGTCGATCCGGAAACGACGGTTTGGGAAAGTCATCGGCAGAGGGAATCTGCTTCCAGGTGGTTTCCCCGTACGTGTCTCCGTGGGTGTACACGTTCGCTTGCGCCCACACGTAAAACGCATTCGGACGCCACGATTTGGCGACATGATCTTGCCAATCGTCCAAAGACCATCCGGCCATTTCTTTCGACGGCGAGCGAATCTCGAATTCGTTGTGGGGATTTCGCAGCAGCAGCCATCGCTGGAGCTGACCTTGGCCATGGGCTTGGGTAAAGACGTAGCCCAGCAGTTCCTGGGTTGCGTGATCGACAATTTCAGCGGCACCAAGTGCGAGCAAACCGGTGATGGTCATGAATTCGTCTCCTCGAGAGAATCGCGTTTGCATTCGCATATTGCACCCGCTGTGCCAGGTTTGTCATCCGCGAAATCGCTGCGCCCGAGAAAAACTTGACGCGTCAATGACGCGTCGGATCCGGATTTGGACGTCAATGAGAAAAACATTTACGAGCCGCGGGAGGCGTGTCACATCCCGCCGTCATGGATGCCGCGTCCCCTCGTTACCATCTGCTCCTCATCGGCATCGACGCGTATCCCAAGGGCGACGCCTTGTTTGGTTGCGTCAACGATGTCGATGCCTTGGAAACTGTCTTTCTGGACCGCTTGTCGGTGCCTCCCGAAAACATCACCAAACTCGTTGCGCCCCATCCCGGCGCCGTGCGCACCCGTCGCGTGCCCGAAGACAAACCCACGTCGGCGAACATTCGCAAGGCGCTCGAAGGTTTGACCTCGGAAGCCGTTCGTCCCGGCGATCGCGTTTTCATTCATTATTCGGGGCACGGCACGCTCACGCATTCCCGCATGTACCGCTCGACCAGCGAGGCGCTCGTGCCGGTGGATGCGTTTGTCGGCGGCGAGCTGCTCTTTGATCACGAGATCAACGACCTTCTGCGTCGTATCGCGGATCGGACGGAAGATCTCACGGTGAGCCTCGATTGTTGTTGTTCGGCGGGAACAACCCGCAGCGGGGCGATTGAGCGCGAAGCAGCGGTCCGGTTTTTCCCGATGGAACATACGCTCGTCGAACCCCCGCAGGCTGCTCATCGGAGCGCCGGTGCGCAGCCGTCTTCAGGATTGTTGTCGACGTTCGATCCTTCGGATCCAGGCTTTTTGGTGGTGGCCTCCGCGCAATCCGGCGAAGCGGCCCATGAAGGACGCGACGCGCACGGGGTTCGTCATGGCGCATTCACGGCGGCGTTTCTCGATTTATTGGAAGCGACAACAGCGGCGCGATTGGAAAGCCTGCGTTGGGCGGACGTGTGGCATTCTTTGCGGGCGCGGGTGACGTCGGTTTTTCCCGGTCAACATCCGTGTATCATTGGACGTACGGAGCGACGCGTTTTTGGCGGAATGGTTCGGCGTCAGGATCCGGGGGTTCCGATCGTGGCCGTGGATGGGAAATACATTCTGCAAGCGGGCACGTTGGTCGGATTGGGGCAGGGGGCGGTGGTCGCCGTGTATGGCGCCGAGCCCGCGTTTTTCCCGACGCTCCATTCTCGCGACGACCAAAACGCACGTCGAGGATTGTTGCGTGTCGAAAGCGCTACGCTATCATCGGCCGTTGCCGTGCCGATCGGTGCCATACGCCTCGAAGAGGGCGCCCGCGGTCGTCTCGTGGCAATGGGCTCCGCCGACAAACTCGTCGTGGGGCTGGCGCCATTCGATGCGGGGGTGGCGCGGTATCTCGAAAGCGAAGGCCCATTTCGCGTCGTGCCGCTCGAAGAACCCGGCGATTGCGAAGTGGAAGCCGTTGTTGGGTTTTCGCCGGATGGATTCTGGTGGCTCGGGGATGATGTTTTTGGCGCCGATGAGCCGCTCGTCCGAGAAAAAGCCCGGGATCAGGCTGCGATTGCGCGAGCATTGTGGCATTACGCCGCGTACAACCTGCCGTTACGTCTTGCCCGGCGCGATCGTCATGGTTTCGGGACGCTGCGTTTGCGTGTGCTCGATGCACGATCGGCGCCCGTGCTCGCGTCCGAAGAATTGCACGATCCACCATTGCCGGAAGCCGATCCGGATCCGGCGCGACGGGTTCGATATCAGCTGGTCGATGGTCAACCGGTGTGTTTTTCCGTGGAGAATCGTTCGACGAATCCCTTGTACACCAACGTCATCAATGTTTCGGCCGGCGGCAAAGTGGAAATCTTGGGTCCAAAGCAGCTGGAGATTGCCCCCAAGCGCAGACAAACCTTTTGGTTGCGCGGGCATCTCGGGAAGCCATTTCCGTGCAGTATTTCCAAGGGCCGCGATTGCAACATCGAGCGTCTGGTCGTGGTGGGAACGGCGTCGCCGAATGTGGACTCGAGTTACTTGCAGGTCAAAGAATCATTCGCCGAGGCGTTGATTTCGTCGCCCCGAACAACGCCATCAAGAGCCGAAGAACCAAACGATTTCTGGACGGCGGCGAGCGTCGCGGTGAGGATTGTACCGAATCGTCCCGCCTGAGACGAAATACTTCTTGCCCCGCCGCGTCGAGCGTTTTACCCTCGCGCGCCGCTATGCCGAGGGCCCGAAACACCATCAACAGCCGAGCTACGGTCGACGATCGTGGCACCGCCGGTTCGTCGGGCGCCGCGACGCCATCCCTCACGCTCACCATCGTTTATCACCCGCAAATCGAACGTATCGGTGAACGCGTTTCTCTCGAGCTTGCAGCCCCGGACAAACCGACCCCGCTTTCTCGCGTCGAGCCTGTTTTTGCGCATCCGGGCACAACCGCGGGCGAACCTCTTGCGGACGACGGCATCAGCCGCAAACCCATTTATTTCAGCGGCACGTCGGAAGGCGGTGTTCGTATCGACGTCACGGAAGACGGAAGCTACGTCAGCGTGCGTGGTCAACGTATCGAGCGCAGCGTTGTTTTTTCGCCGAAAGATCTCGCGCGAGGTGTCGTTTTCGGTTTGGGTCGGCGCGTCGTGCTTCTCCTTCATCGCATTACGGCGCTGGAAAAAGTTCCCGGTCCGGACGCGTCGGGACAGCCGTGGGAGATCATCGGCGAAAGCGACGGAATTCGCCGAGTTTTATGGGAGATTCACAGCGTCGCGGACTTGGAT
>CAYSYX010000347.1:0-8659 GCA_964435055.1 uncultured Polyangium sp.
ACTTGGAGCGCGGCTTGGAGATGGCCGGCTTTCGTGTTTGCTTTCACTCGACCACCGCGTCAAATTGCTCATCGATCATGCTTTGCGTGAGCGGACCTTGCTTCATGGCCCATGCTCCCAGGCGTATCAATGCTTCACGGCTGGGGTACTTCATCAATTTGAGGTCCGTTGCGTTGACCTGGGTATGACCACTGAAGCGACGAAATGCCGCATCCACCGTCGTGGTGTTCAAATAGAGCGCCAGGCCGCGGGCCAATGCCTCGGGTAATCCACGCTTGCTCGCGTGAAAGACGTTCAGGTGATTCTCGAAACCCAACGCATCCACGTTACCGAATGCCGACGGATCCACGACGTTGGCCACGATGCGGTGCGCTTCTTCTTTCGAGGAGAATCGGCGGATGACACAATAAAAGCCACTGGGGTACAACCACTTTTCCGTATCGGTATTTCGCTCGATGGCATTGGGCTTTTTGCTTCCGGCAATGGGCCACGCGATGCCATTCGCGGAGAAATGCGCGGGATAAAGAAGGGGGACTGTGCCCGCCTCGGGCATTGCCCGCAGATGTTCCTTGAGCCGAAAGTCCACCACGGGCCCGGTTGATATGTCGATCCCCAGCTCGGTAAGCGAACTTCGGAGTGAATTTGACACGGTCGCCGTGTCATTCTCGGGGGATGTTGGGATGTGAATGAATCGTTCCGGGTCGTCGACGAACACGATCCGTTCGAATGCGTGCTCATGCGTAACCAAATCGACGAAAGTATCGTCGGTGGACGTCGAAATGGTTACCGGTCCTTGAACACCGCCACGTTCGAGATGAACAATCACGTTTTCTTGAAGAACCGCATCATCCTTGAACGCCTGGCTTCTTGATTCGAATAAGTGAATCCGTCGAATGGCCGCTCGTTCGAGAATGAATTCGCGAAATGGACGATAATAAGGACCATTGCAAAAACTTCGCGGCACGATGGCGACGAGATGCGCTCTCGGCGCCGCCAATGCCAACGCCAACGCTACAAATGCCGAATAAAGATTGACCGTTTCGATTCCAGCGCGCCGCAATGCCATCCGATGGGCGGATTGATTGCTTATTTTCTTGTACGGCGGATTCAAAATAATGTGGGTATACTTCGGGAGCGTTTGGCCGAACAACCCACCAGCCACAGCGTCCGCCGCAACCTGAATGAAATCCTCACTCCGCAGGCGCAGGGTAAAGTCATCGCGCTTGTAACGCGCCAAGGTGTCCATGAGCGCTGCATGAAGCGTTGCATCGATCTCAAATGCATCCAGGTCCACGCGGTCAAAATGCAAGGAGCCGGATCGCCATCGGTCCAGAAATGCCGCCGAGAGTGAACCGATACCCGCGCCTGCATCGAGCAGTTGGCACGTCCCGCCCGTTATTGGAAAAAGGCCGGCCATGAACGCAGCCGTGCGTGCCGGGGTCAGGAATTGGCCGAATTGCGACTTTTTCGTCGCGTCGGTATTCTTGGAGATTTGCAATCGAGTTTGTTCAATTTCCAACAGCAATGGGGCCTCTCGATGTGCGTAGGGATGAATCGTCAATCAGCGGTCACTTGCAGGTGGGGGCAATTCATCACCGCCGCTCATGATGATTCCGCTTCGTCCTTTTCCTTCATGTCCACCACATCCTCGTCGGACGTCACCTTGAGCACGCGCAAGGTCATCGAACTCCCTCAGCATGGCCATCCTTCACGCGCACACCCTACCCACAGCGTGCACCCCGCGGCAACACATTTTTCACCCCATGCGCGATACTCGAGATGCGCAATCATGCCCCTTCGCGAAGCCTCTATCGCATCCTATCCCTAGGGTTCAGCCTTCGCGGCTTCGAGTCACCTTCGGCGCTCGTCGCCCCAAACCCCCGATCGGTTCACCCAATCCACCACATCGAGCCTACGCATCCCCTCGGCGTCTCGCTCCGCCCAATGCGTTACGCCGTTCGAGCCCATCAGCGGTTCGTTCGACTCTCCACATCGAGCCGACGCACGTCCTCTGCGTTTCGCTCCGCCCCATGCGTTCCGCCGTTCGAGCCCATCAGCGGCTCGTTCGAGCGTCGTTCATGCACAGGTTGACTCTCTCCAAGGGTACCTCCGCTCAATGCACTTCGTCGCTGCATGCCTGCCAGGGTCATCCACGTGAAGCGTCTTGTCAGCGATGACCTCATCAGGTGTGTCATTTCAGATGTTCGAGGCGCAATGACACCCAGATGCAGGGGTATGCAATTTTTCCGCTTACGCAAACCAGGCTTTCGCTGGGTGATCGAAGACAATGCATTGACGTTGACCAACCTCACCCAGGATAAACCAGCGTAATGAACATATCGCTCAAAGCCTGTCGATGGTTCGGTGCCGGTGATCCTTTGCGTTTTGGTACCCGGGGTATGGCTCGCATCATCGAATGAAGAACGGCACCGTTGCCTCATCAAGGCTTGGGCATCGAAATGAGCCGCAGAAAAACGACGCGCCTAGGGTCGAGCATCGAAGTGGAAAGCGATCGCCAAACCTCGGTGGGCTGAAGCGACGAAGTGCATTGAGTTTGGCTACCCAAAAGACGTGACTCGCAACCTCGAACAACTCTCTTCCCACGCTCCCCTTGGTCGTGGTACGCTGCGCGCGGCCACCGTTTTTCGCGTGCAGAGCGATGGAGGGGGGCATGCAGCATGCCGGCGACGTAAAACCTGGTGACATCATTGCCGAAAAATACCGTGTCGACCGCGTTCTTGGTCGCGGCGGTATGGGCATGGTCGTCGCGGTTTGGCATCAGGACTTGCACGAACGTCGAGCCATCAAATTCATGCTGCCCAAGGCCGCGCAACACGCCGAAGCCGTCGAACGCTTCTTGCGCGAAGCTCGAGCCGCCGCGCGCCTGAAAAGTCCCCACGCCGTCAAGATCCACGACGTCGCGCGCATGTCCACCGGCGTGCCGTACATCGTCATGGAATACCTCGAGGGCATGGACCTCGACAAACTGCTCGAATCACGCGGTCCTTTGAGCATCGATGAAGCCTGCCGGTACATTCTGCAGGCGTGCGACGCCATCGGCGAAGCGCATACGTTGGGCATCGTGCACCGCGATCTCAAACCCGCAAACTTGTTCATCACGACCGGCGCTCGCGGCGAACCTTGCGTCAAAGTGCTCGATTTCGGCATCGCCAAGGTCTCGCGGAGCACCGAAGACGACGACGTGAAGTCGCCGAGCATCACGGTCGCGCACAGGACCATGGGCACGCCCGCGTACATGTCCCCCGAGCACGTAAGCAATAGCAAAATCGTCGATGGCCGCGCCGATATCTGGTCGCTCGGTGTCATGCTTTTTCAGCTCACGACCCGCTCGCTGCCGTTTGTCGCGAATCATCATCCCGTCCTTTACGCGAAGATTCTCGACGATCGCGAACTCGCTCCGCCGCCGTCTCGAGCCAATGCCGCGATTCCTCCCGAATTCGATGCGGTCGTTCTTCGGTGCCTCGAGAAAAACATTCAAGCCCGATATCAATCCGTTGCCGAGCTCGTCGAGGCTCTCACGCCATTCGCCACGGGGGCGCGGGCGCGCGTGCACTCGTTGGCGGACCATTCAGGTCTGGGGCCGAGGGGCACCCTGCCGCTCATGAAACACCCGTTGCACGTACCGAACGAGGCGACGGTGATTCCGACGGTAATGGCCGGGCCACCCTTGGCAGCGGTCGGGCCGACATTACAAGGGGGCGTCGTCAGCAGGACCGCGCCTCAACCGACGTCCATGCGGCATAAGATTGTCGCGAGCGCCATTGCGGGCAGCGTGATCACGGGGCTCGCCGTGTGGCTCATGGTCGCCGGGGGGCGTAGCCAAGCATCGGGAACCGTCACTCCACCGATCATCGAGGTCCCTTCGACGTCAGTCCAAGACAAACCGGCGCCCGAGAACACGGCTGCGGTCCTTACGCCGATACCCGACGTAAATCCGGCGCCGGCCGTATCGAGTGCTTCCACGGCTTCGGCACCTTCGCCATCGGCCGCTCCCAAGGCGACCGGGCAGAAGAAATCATCGACAAAAGCTGCGGGGAACAAGGAATTTTCCACGCGCAAATAAGCGCCGCGATGGTCCGATGTATTGCTCCGGGGCAGCACGGATTCCCAGTCGCGAAATTTTTTTTTCGAGGCATGTCGAGATGAGGATGCGTCGTTCGTCGTCGTGGTAGAACCGGGCGAAACGGCCGACCGCCGCGCCCTTGACTGCAACCAAAGAGGAATCGACGATGCGCTTCATGATCATGGGTCCCGCAACGAAAGAAAGCGAAGCGGACATTTTGCCCAGCGGGGAGGAGTTCGCGGCCATGGCCAAGTTCGGCGAAGAACTGGTCAAGGCCGGTGTTTTATTGGATGCCGTGGGTCTTCGCTCCACCGCGTACGGTGCGCGCGTGAAGTTCGTCGGCGGGGGCAAACCTCCGACGGTGATTGATGGGCCGTTCACCGAGAGCAAGGAATTGATCGCGGGCTACTGGATTATCAACGTCGCCTCCAAAGCCGAGGCGATCGCGTGGGCTTCGCGTGCGCCGCTTCCCGCAGGCACGCAGGTCGAGATTCGCCGCATCTTCGAAGACGAGGACTTTGCCGCGGCCGATCCAACAGGCGAACTTCGCGCGGAAGATGCCCGGCAACGCGAAGAAATGGCGCGTAATCAATAAAGCGTCATGGCGTGGCCGGTCCACATCGCGTCACGCCGTTTGTCGCGGGCGACGCCGTATTCCCAGCGTTGCGATCACAGCCAATATCCAATACCCGAGCGTTTCGGTGGATTGGGTGCGGCTCATCGAGCAGCCCGGCGTCATTTCGGGATTGCCGCCGGTGGTCGAGCCTGCGTCGATGGGCTCCGTCGTCGGGCAGGGATGGGACATGCGCCAAGCGTCGAATTGCGTGCGTAATTGCGCGATCGGATCGTTCGGCCGGGTATCCGGCAAGCTGATTCGCAGAATCGTTTGTCCTTTTTCTTCGACCAAGATATACGCGCTCGCGGCGGAAATCCCACCGTCGGTGCAGCGCGAATCCCCACCGCCTTGGAAGCCTGCTCCTTCGAGCCCGCGCATGATGCGCTCGGGCAGGTCACATCCTTCCGCCATGGCCGCGGCCATTTGTTCGAGCACCGTCGGACCGGTTAAAATATTTCCTTGGACCGTATAAGCGATTCCATTGATTTCGCCCGCTTTGTCGCCGGCATACGCGAACGCTTCCGGGCCGGTGTACGAAGCGGTTTTACCGGCGATATCGACGATCCCATATTGCATTTTCGGAGCCGGCGGGAATTTCGTCGCGTCGGTGATGGTCGCGAGCACCGATGCGGGCAGCTCGCCGGCCGCGAGCATCGATTGCCCTTGAGCCAAGGCATTGTCGTCGAAATTGGCTTGAGCAACGAGAAGGCCTTTGCCCTGCGCCACAGCGAGGATCCGAATCACCTCGTAAGGCACGCAGCTTGCGCCGACGCTCCCAAGGGTGCCGGTGGAAGCTTCCGCGGCGACGATGGAAAATGTGGCTCGAGCGGGAGAGCAAAACGCACAGAGCCCCAAAAACACGGCCGATGACCCAAGAATGCGCAACGGATGCATATCGCCACGATACTCGATGGCTTTGAGAAGTCTATCGATCGTGGACGAGGATGATGCGCGTTGCTTTGCCCCGTCCCCGCCCACAGCAGCTCCACTTTCTTCAACGTCCAACCTTGACTTCGATCTGAAACGGGAATATATCATTCGCGTTTCGTAAATCAGGAGAACGAACATGAGCGATTGGGCGACGTTGGCGCGTCTCGATGGGATTGCGCAGGCAGAGCTTTGTGCGAAAGGGGAGGTGACGGCGGCCGAGCTTCACGCGGCGGCGATGCGGCGCATCGAGGCGTTGAATGCGTTGTTGCGCCCGGTGGTGACCATTCATCGGGAGCATCGTTCGTCGGGAAATCCCAGTGTCTTGTCGGGCGTGCCATTTTTGGTGAAAGACGCCTCGCCTTGGCCTGGTGTACGTTGGTCGATTGGATCGCGTCTTTTTGCGAAAAACTTCGCGCCGGCTCATACCCCCTACGGCTCTCGTTTGGATGCTGCGGGTTTGCAATGCCTTGGAAAAACCGCCACGAGCGAATTCGGTCTTTTGGGCAGCACCGAGACTCTTTTTGAGGGTGCGACGCTCAATCCATGGAATTTATCGTATTCCGCAGCAGGTTCGTCCGGGGGAAGTGCCGCGGCGGTCGCTGCGGGGCTCGTTCCGTTGGCCCACGCCAACGATGGCGGAGGTTCCATTCGCATTCCCGCGTCGGTTTGTGGATTGTTCGGGTTCAAGCCCAGCAAGGGGCGAACTTTGCCGGCGGCCTTTGCCAGTACCGACTTCATCGATATGACCAGTGATCATTGCATCAGCCGTTCCGTGCGCGATAGTGCAGCATTTTTGGCGCTCACCGAAGACCCGGCTCATCCCGATCCCGTCGGATTCGTCCGCGAACCTTTGCAACGGCCATTGCGCATTGGCACGTGGACGCAAACCGCAATGGGGGACAAACCCGAACCCGCCGTCCAAGCAGCGTACGAAGATGCTTTGCGTTTGTTGGATTCGCTTGGGCATCGCATTGAACCCATGAATCCACCCGCCGTCGACGGTCCTGTTTTGGGGGACGCGTTTTTTCTTGCGGCCGGAGCCACCGTCGCGGGCGTTGTCGAGCAAATGGATGCCATGCGTGGCGAACCCGTACAACACCACGAGCTCGAGCCTTTTACTTGGTCGCTCGTAGAAAGGTATCAATCGCGGGGGCCGCGGGCATTGGAGCAGGCTCGGGACGTTTTCGCTCAGGCCGTGCGGGCATATCGCGAGATCACTCGTCCTTACGATGTGATTGTCACGCCGACCGTGGCTACGGAGCCTTGGCGCCTCGGCCATTTGTCCCCCGTGTTATCCTACGACGAACTCATGCGTCGCACTGCACGCACGGTGGGATATACGCCGATTCACAACATTGCGGGGTGCCCGTCGATGTCCGTACCGCTCTGTTTTCCTGAAGATGGTATGCCCATCGGGACGCTGTTTTCCGCTGCGCCCGGGGCCGACGCTTTGCTTTTCGGCTTGGCATATCAGCTCGAAATGGCGCGTCCTTGGAAAAACCATTGGCCTGCGTACTCCATTCCGGTACTCTTCGGTTGATATGGCGCAAGTTCTCAAGAAAGAACTCCGCGACCGGATTCTCCGCGCGGCGCTCGAAGTTTTCGCCGCCCAAGGATACCTCGTCGCGACGATGGGCTCGATCGCCGAGCGGGCTGGATTGGGCACCGCCAGCCTTTATCGATATTATCCCGGCAAAGCGGACCTCTTCGCCGCCGTCATTCCCCAGGAGTTGGTCGACCAATTCGATGCTCTTCTCACGCGACGTGTTCGCGCTTTGGGCCGGGCAGCATCACCCACGACCGATCCCTCGGGCGAAGAAATGCTCCAATTCTGGATTACGCATCGATTGGAGGTCGTCATCCTGCTCGAACGCGCGGCAGGCACACCGTACGCCGATTTCGGCGCTCGTTTCGTCGATAACCTCACGCGCCTGACGCTCGAACAATTTGACGCCGTGCATGGGACAAGTGCGTCCAGCAAAACCACATCATTCGTGTTGCGGGCGATCTTTGAAAACACCCGGAGAATGATCGCGAGCATTCTCGAAATGCACACCGACGAACGGGACATACGTCGGGCGATCGAAACATTTTGGGCGTATCAAATTGCGGGCTTACGAGGATTATCCGCCCAGGTCGTGGAAACTCCACGACGGAAGGCCTGACACGCAGCTGCATTTCTTCACGCTGCGCCGGGTGAACAACGTGTATCATGAGCCGGCCATTGCGGGGTTCGAGCAAAACGCCCGCATCAAAGGAGGATTTTTCATGAAATATCGTGTTCTAGGCGCCCGGCATGTTCTTATGGGGATGCTTGTATTCGGGGTTCTCGTCGTGGGATGTTCCGGAGGTGGCAATGGGAATTCGGGCGGCGCGGCGGGCAGCGGCAGTTGCCAAATGAGCTGCAACGACAACAATGCGTGCACGACCGACTCGATGCAGGGCAGTGAAGCGACGTGTGATATCACGTGCACGCACGAACCCATCACGGCGTGTGCGAATGCCGATGGGTGTTGCCCGATGGGCTGCATGTTTGCGGAGGATAACGATTGTCTTCCGCCCGCGGCGACGCCGCTCGATCAACGCCTTGTCGCGACCACGACGACGGCGGTCGAGGGTGTGATGAGCGGCGATGGGAATTATCGTATTTGGGGCAGTGAATCGCTCGGCGTGGCGCCGGTGTTCACCGTGCCATACGCGGATTGCGGAACGCTCGTCGGTTATTCCACGGGTTCGTATCCGAATCCGCATGCGCACGTGGCGCGCCTCGATGCGAGCGATCAATTGGTCAAGACGTACGATCTCGGGCCGGGCGTATTGCGTGGGCTCGCCGAAGAAGGCGACGGACATTGGGGCGCGTTGGTATGGGATTTCAAGGGCGCCAATAGCGATCAAAATCAAATGATCGTCCGTCGATTCGACAAAGACGGCAATCAAGTGTTTTCCACGGGCCTCGATAACAAAGACGTTGGTCCCACCGATTTTGAAATTGGCGAAAGCCGTCTCGAGTTTGGCGCGGGTCAATACAG
>CAYSYX010000347.1:8669-10081 GCA_964435055.1 uncultured Polyangium sp.
ATACAGCGCGTATTATCACGTGCACGGGACGAACATGGGCTATTTCGCTTATGGCCACGAAGGCGATCAGCTCATTCACGTCGATGCGGCGAGCGGCGCGCAAACCAATGGGTGGACGTGGGGTTGTTCGCACAGCATGAGCGAATTGTTGCGTTTCAGTCCCGCGGCCGGGGTCACGTTGCCCGTTTGCGTCACGGATTGTTATCCGGGGACGTCGGGCGGCAATTTCGCGACGGATTCGATCGGCGGCATTTACCTCAATCATGACAACCAAAAGGTTCGTGATTTCGATGCCGGCTGCAATGGCTCGGTCGCGGCCGAATTAGGCAGCGCCGCGCCGGGCGCGGTAGGTTGGAAACTCGTCTTCAATGGGCATCAAAATGCCGCCATGATGGGCCAGAGCTCGTACGACAAGGGCACGATGAACCAGGACATCGGCTTCGTAGGCATTGCGAACGACAAGAGCGTGGGCGAGATCGTTTGGCTCACGAATACCACCGGCATGAACGAAGCCAATTCATCCATTGCACGTTGGCAACCGTCGGACGAATCTACCGAACAATACGTGGTCGGTTGGACGTCGTCGTCTATCGGCGAGAAATATTTGCTCGCTCGTGTAGATGCCAATGGCAAATTCATCGAGGCCCCGATTGAGCTTGCGACGGCGAAATGGGGACGTCGGGACGATCCATTCCGTGTGCATCGCAATGGCGACGTCGTTTGGGCTTGGTTCGACAATAGCGGGAGCACGACATTGCATTTCGCGCGGCTGAAGTCCGGCGGAATGGCGACTTGTACGCCGTTGTGAAGGATGCGTTCTTGGGCGGCGCAAACAATTCGTAGGTTATTCGAGCCCCGATCATGCCGGGAACGAGCGCATTCCCTCCGACGTGCGTCCTGACAATCGCAGCACAGGTAGCCCCAAGCCGACCGCCATTCGATCCCCGGGCAGCAAGCTCATCGGGAGAGCTTCATGTAGGGCGAATACACATCAACGCCCATGCGGGCGATGAGCGGTTCCAGTTCCGGCGGGATCGTCCCGAATGCTTGCAATTTCGCCGACGCAACTTTGGTCAGTTCGCCGAGAAACGGACCTGCGATGGCGATATGGTTCAGCACCGCCGCACCATCGGGATACTCTTCGACGACGACGCATTCCGATTGGTCGTCATTGAAATAAAAATCATAACGCAGGACGCCTTTGTCTTTTTCTCGCACCGCCGCCATGCACGATTCTGCAATTCGCTTGAATTCGTCGATTTTGCCCGCCTGAATATGAAATCGCGCGACCGTCAAGATGCTCATCACTTTTCTCCTCGTTGTCCACCGCGTCGGCAGTCGAGCCAAGAATGACCTCATCGGCAGGCGCGGTCAATGGCATTCTTGTATCGATGGTCCACACCGGTATTCAC
>CAYSYX010000348.1:0-10061 GCA_964435055.1 uncultured Polyangium sp.
CTCGGCGTCGATCGCGGCCGTGGGCTCGTCGAGGATCAAGATGTCGCTCCTGCGCATGAACGCGCGCGCGAGCGCCACGCGCTGCCACTGGCCCATCGAGAGCTCTTCGCCGTCGAACCAGCGCCCGAGCATCGAGTCGTAGCCCTCGGGGAGCGACTCGATCACCTCGTCGGCGCGCGCCGCCTGGGCGGCACGTACGACGGCCTCGCGGTCGCCGCGCGCGGGCACCCACCCGAGGCCGACGTTGTCCGCGGCGCTGAAGTGGTAGTGCACGAAGTCCTGAAACACCACGCCCACGCGGCTGCGCAAGACGCCGCGGTCGAGCGTCGCCACGTCCTCGCCGCCCACCACGACGCGCCCGTCGGTGGGCGCGTAGAAGCCCGCGAGGAGCTTCACCAGCGTGGTCTTGCCCGCGCCGTTGGGGCCGACCAGGGCGATCGTCTCGCCGGGCCTGATCGTGAGCGTCACGTCACAAAGCGAAGGTTCTTCTGCGCCCGCGTAGCGAAATGACACGTGTTCGAAGCGCACCTCGGGCGGGGACTCTTTGAACGTTGACGGTTCGGCGAAGACGGGCCGCGCGGGGTCGTCGTCGTCGAGCGAGAGGTAGTCGAAGAGGTTGGCCACGTAGAGGTTGTCTTCGTAGGTGCGCGCGAGGGTGCTCAGCGACGCCTGAAACGCCTGCTGCCCCTGGCGAAACGAAACGCCGTAGAGCACCAAATCACCCAATGAAATTCGACCTTGCGCCGCGACGACCGCCATCCATGCATAACATCCGTAAAATGCCCCCGTACCGAGGAGCGACAAGAGCCATCCAATCAAGGCTCGCTTCATCGCCAAACCGCGGTCTTCTTCGTAAAACTTCTCCCCGAGCGTCCGATATCGATCGAGCAAAAGCGGTCCGAGACCAAAAAGTTTGACCTCTTTGACGTGACCGTCATTGGCCAAGACGTACTCGAGATACGTCAATTTCCGCGTATCCGGCGAACGCCAATTGCGCAATCGAAACGCTAAATTCCCGAATTGAACCTCCGCAATGGCGCTTGGAAACGACGCCAAGGCCAGCGCCAACACAGCCCAACCATTCCAACGCAACAGCAACGCGCCATAACCGACCAAAGTGACGAGCGATCGCGTCATTCCCAGCGTTTCCATCACCATCGCCAACGGCCGCGATGATGCTTCACGCCGCGCACGCGTGAGCTGGTCATACACGTTCGGATCTTCGAAATGCGCCAAGTCGAGCGTCAACGTTTTTTCGAGGATCGTCGTGTTGATGTCGAGCGCCATCCGCGCGCCCATCAGCGTACGCAACAGCCCCAATCCTCGATCGACCAGCGCGAGCGCCGTCACGAGCCCCAGTTCGACCAACACCCACCGCAAGGTTTGGTCCGGCGAACCTTTCGCCACCGCGTCCACGAGCGCTTTGCCCACGTACGCAATCGCCAAAGGCAGCACCGCCGCGATGAGCGTCAGGACAAACAGCGCGACGGTTTTTCCTTTTGCGGACGCGACCAGCAGCCCGAATGCGCGCGGGACAAACTCGAAGCTCCCGCGCACACGATCGCGTATCGACGTAGGTTCACGTCGCGTCACACGCGAAGGCGCGTGCATCGGTGGCAACGAAGTCATGAACGCCCGTCGAGCTGCGTCACTTCTTGTCCGGCTCCGCTACGGCCTTGCCCGGAACGGCGACGGCTCCCTTGTTTGTCTCGGCGGAACCCTTGTCGCCGTCTTTTTTCGCCGGACGTTCGGCCAGTTCTTTGGCTCGACCTTTCACGAACGGATCGGCATCGTCCTTCAGTTTGTCCAGGAACTTCTTCGCGTCCGGATCATTGTCCGCCACGAATTCCAGCGCGCGGCCGCGAACCATGCCGTTGTTCGACGTGTTCTCCGCGATCATCCGCGCCACCTTGAGCGTCCGCTTTTTCTGCGCGTCGGACACTTTCGGCTGCCGATGCAAGTATGACATCGCCGAAGCCATTTGCGTCGACTTGATCGCGCCGGCTTTCGCCCGCTTTTCGATGTTGTCGAGCAGCGCATCCCATTCGGACATGCATCCGCCGTTTTGCGGGTAAAACGCACAAAGATACGCGGCTTCTCCGGCGACGTCTTCCGCCGGATCGTCCATGAATCCCAGCCACATCTTGCATGTGTCCGCCGACTTGTTCGGAGGTGTGCCCGTCCAAAACGCCGAGATCGCCGCTTTGCGCACCACGAGGTCCTTGTCGTTCATCGCGATGTCTTTGACGAAATCGTACAACGCTTCGCCGTTCGAAAAGAGCATCCGCGCCAGGAGACTCGTCCGCATCTGCTGCACTTCGTGGGACTTGGCCATCGTCTTGATGCGTTCGCCAAGCCCCGTCTCCGCGTGCTTGATGCCGCCGACGACGCCTCCCAATTCCTGCGCCACCGCCTTGGTTTTCTCGCCTTCGGCGGCTTTGACGATGCGCTCGGCCAGGAGTTTGTCCGTGCGAAACGCCTTGCCCCGTTGCGTGAGCGCCCGCGCCCCGAGCCACCGAACCTGCTCGTTCGCATCCTCGAGAAAGTTCACGAGCGTGCCGTCGCCTTTGCCGTCACGGATCGCTTCACTTTCGATGAGCGCCTTCAATTCCGGGCACTTCGCATCGAGTCCGAACGCCGCCCACTTGCAACCCAGCGCTTTCTTCGCCAAGTCCACGACGGCCGGGTCGTTTGTCGACGCCTCGATACCCTTCGCCTCCGCTTTCATCTCGGGCGCTGCCGATGCCGACGCCGCAGGTGCCGGTTGTTCCGACGAACTCTTGCTACAACCGAACGAAACAATCGTTGCTGCTCCAACGATCACCAGCGCACGGACGACACCAAGCGAGGACTGGGCGGAATGGCTCATGGCTCATCCCCATACTCCCAGAACGGCTCACGGCCAAGCGCCTCCGGCGATGTCCGTCACGGGTACGTGACACGTCAGGCAGCTTCGACGCGTTCAGTTGTTTGTTCAGTGGTCTCAGCGGCTCGAGCAGGTCGTTGAATCGGTCCGAGGTTGGCGGTCATCATGGCGCGACCCATGACGAATCCTTGGAGTGACAAACGCATCCGCAAGGCGTCGACGAGG
Organism: uncultured Polyangium sp.; assembly: GCA_964435055.1. GTDB lineage: Bacteria > Myxococcota_A > Polyangia > Polyangiales > Polyangiaceae > Polyangium. The sequence goes on from CAYSYX010000348.1 coordinate 3,092, forward strand.
CCTTGTTGATGAAGAGCCGTCACGGTTTTGCGCACATCCGCCTTACGAACCTCGATTTCTCGGGACAAAGTTTCGAGGTCCATGACGCGACCTTCGGTCTGAGCCAAGGCCAACGCGCGGAGAACGTATGGAGCAATGTGTTGCGGTGTCATCATGAGGGGACCCTACACCAGTCACTGAACGAGTGCATAGTTTTTGGATCATTTTGTTCAGCGTCATGTTCAGGCATCTGTTCAGCGATCTTGTTCAGGTTGAAAGGACGCACGGGGCGCTTGTGTTCCATCCGCAAAACATGATGCGTTCGCATCGTGGACCTGGCCTCGCGTATCGAAAAAGTCATCCAGTACCCGCTCGTCACGTTGTCCGGCACCCCCGTGACCCTCGCGGCGATCCTCATCGCGTTCCTCATCTTTTTTGCGTTTCGTTCCGCGGCGCAAATCATCGGCTTTGCGATCCGCGCGGGCCTCAAACGTCACGGACAACCGGACGGAGTCGCCGCGGCGATCGCTCAAATCACGCGCTACGTCCTTGTGTTCTTGGGCCTCGCCATCGCGCTGAACACCATCGGCGTGAACGTCAATGCGCTCATCGCCGGTTCGGCAGGGCTCCTCGTCGGCATCGGGTTGGGCCTGCAAAACGTCACGTCGAACTTCGTTTCCGGGATCATCGTGCTCCTCGAACGCCCGGTGAAAAAAGGCGACGAGATTCAAATCGGCGAGGTGAGCGGGACCGTCGTCGAGATCGGTCTGCGCGCCACTCGCATCCTCACCCGCGATGAAGTGACGTTGCTCATTCCAAACATGGAGCTCATCTCGGGACGCGTCATCAATCAGTCCGTCCCCAGTCCGCGCTTGCGTATGCATGTAAAGGTGGGTGTCGCGTACGACAGCGACGTCGATCTCGTTTGTGAAACGTTGATCGATGTCGCGAATGCGCATCCCAAGGTGCTCGAAGATCCGCATCCCTTGGTGCGTCTCGAAAAGTTCGGCGACTCGAGCCTCGATTTTGCGCTTCTGTGTTGGGTGCCCGAAGCCCCGCTCGATGAAGAAGTCGCGTCGGATTTGCGTTTCGCGATCCTCGCCGCATTCCGCGAAAAAGGGATCTCGATCCCGTTTCCTCAACGCGACGTGCGAGTTGTCTCGGACAAACCCACGTCGTCCGAGCCTGCAAAATCGACCAAACCGAGTTCGTCCAAATCAAAATGAAGCGGCGCAGCCCTCGGGGGAGCGAGCCCTTACGCTCCGCCGAGGGCCATGCCGTTTCAACCTGTGCATGGCGCTGTCCAACATTAAGCAAAGACCAAGCCAACGGGTTGAACCGCCGAACCTCAATAAAATCGTGGGCGTTGATGTTTTGACGGCCCGAGCAACGTTGCACGAATGAAACTCGTTACGGCAAACCATTTCGATCCCGCGATTTCAACGCGCGATTCTACTTGTTCAGAAATGGCAGCGTTCTGATCCGATTGAAGCTCTGCGTCGGATCGACGACTTTGACTTCTCCGAACTTTTGTAATTCGGAACCGATGCTGCTCGAATCGCCCGAGACGACGATGGTCCAATGGCCGGACCGCGCAAATTCGGCGAATGCTTTGCGAGCTTCGTCCGGGGTGGTTTTGAGGACCGCTTTTTCCAATTCCGCACTCATATCTTCGGAATTTCGGTACACCCAGGAATCGACGAGTTCCTCGACGGCATACCGGGGGTGTCCTCGGTCGATGGCGTGAATGCCGACGTAAAATCGCGACGCTCGTTCGACTTCTTCGGCGGAGGGGGATTCGGACGCTAATTTTTGCGCATGATCGAGCAGCGCTTGAAGAGCTTTGCCCGTCGATTCATTTTGCGTCTGTGCGTACAAGTAAAACACCGCCGGACCATTGGCGTATCCTTCGAGCGAGGAAAACGTCAGATAGGCCAATCCTTGTTTTTCCCGGACATCCGTCCACAAACGTCCGGAAAAAATTCCCCCGATGACTCCGCCCGCGACGACGAAAGGAGCATAAACCGCGTCGGTTTTTTTGGGCCCGAGCGTTCCAATCGCGACTTCACTCTGCGTGCCGCCTTTGCGCTCGACCAGCGTGATTTTTTGGCCTCCCGCGGGCATCGGATCGGTGAACGATACGCTCGGCGCTGCTTTTTTCGGAAGAGAGCCGAATCCTTTGGCGGCGAACGTGCGCAATTTCTGGGGATCCACGTCGCCGCCGGCCGCCACCAAGACATTGGGGCCGGTGAAATATTTACGGTGCCATTCTTTGCAATCCGCCGGTTTGATTTTGCGAATGTCTTCCGCGGTCGCGTCGTACGACGCATAAGGGTGATGCTCGGTGGGCAAATCGAAAAGGTCGCGATGCATCATCATCATCACGCCCCAACGCCCGTCACCTCGAGCATTTTCTTCCAATTCTTCCGCGAGCTGCTTTTGCACGCGCGCGACATCGGCATCTCCAAGACGCGGTTTGGTGATGATTTGCGATACCAATTCGAGCGCATCGCCCAGGCGCGAGCTGACGACGGACAAACCGACCATCGCATAATCGGAAGCCACGTCGACCGAGAGGCTCGCGCCCAAAGCTTCCAATTTGGCTTTGAATTGAGTGTCGTCGAGCGATCCGGTTCCCGACGCCGCCATTGCTTTCGTACATAACGCGGAAAGCCCGGTATGTTCGCCGTCCACGGACGAACCCGCCTGAATCGCGACGCGAAGTTGCACGGTGGGAATCGAGCGATTGCTGCGGCTGACGATTTTCATCCCATTCGACAATTCTGCCCAAGTCGCGGGAATCGTCGCCGCCGCCTTGGCCGGGAGTGAATCCGGCGGAGGTTCCTTCGGTGCCTTGGGTTTTTCGGGAGAAACCTCGGGCAATGGTTTTTCTTTGCCCGGGTTTGGCGGTTGCGCAATCAGCGTCGGGCCGACACAACCCAATCCAAATACGCCGGCCAAAGCAAAAATACGACCGAGGCGATTCATCGCACACCTACCATGGCCGTCGCGGCCCTGTTTTTCTCGACCGGCCGCGTTTCGATCACCGACCGATGCCCCTTGTCCAAATACTTGGCCGCCGCATTTTTCACGTCGTCCGCGGTGACCGCTGCAATGCGATCGAAGGCCCGCGTGAGGATTTTTGCGTCGCCGAATCCCATCTCGTACCGGCCGAGTTCAATGGAACGATCGCGCGTCCACGCGAGGCGATTCGCAAGCGCCGTCTCGAGCCTGCGCCGCGCCCGAAGCATTTCTTCCGGCGTCGGCCCTTTCGTCGCCAATTCGTTCATCGCGCCGTCGACGAGTTTTTCCACGTCGGCAACCTGCGCATTCGTCGCGAGCCGAACCTCCATCAACAAAAGCCCGTTGCTGCGGAAGAAATTGTATTTGTCGATTTCAGCCGTCGCCGACGTGGCCAAGGCTTTTTCTCGGACCAAAAGAGCCGGCAGACGAGATCGTTCTCCATTTCCAAGAATCACGGCGGCATATTCGACGGCGTCGTATTCACGCGTGAGTGGTTTTGGTATGACGAACCCGTACGTCAACCCGGGGGCGCCCGCGATTGGATCGTCGATGACTTCCCGCCGTTCGGCCTTCTGTTCATCGGGTTTCGGTTCGACGAATGGTTTGGCCTGGATACGCGGGATGTTATCGAAGTATTTGTGAATGAGCGTCATGGCCGCATCGGGATCGAAATCTCCGGACAAAGCGAGCACGGCGGTGTTCGGGCCATAATGCGCGGCATGAAATTCTTTGACCCACGACACTTGCGCCTTCGAAAGATCCTCGAATGCTCCCGGCGCCGGATGACCGTACGTGACACAATTGCCAAACGCCATTTCTTGAATATGCCAACGAGCTCGGCCGTACGGAGCATTGCTGACGCGCAGGCGATGTTCTTCTTCGATGATTTTTCGTTCGGCGGCAAACGAAGCTTCATTGACATCGAGAAAACGCATACGCTCGGCTTCGAGCCACAAACCGAGCGGCAATTCATTTTCCGGCAGCACTTCGTAATAATTCGTGTAATCGACTCCGGTGCTCGCGGACAAAAATCCTCCGCGACCGACGACCAATTGTTCGAGTTGCCCTTCGGCGAGGTTTTTCGTTTCTCCAAACATCAAGTGTTCGAACGTGTGGGCGAAACCTGTTTTTCCGGGCTCTTCGTCCCGCGAGCCGACTTCGTACGTCACGGTAATCGCGACCGACGGAGACGAACGATCGACGTTCATGACGACGCGCAAGCCATTGTCGAGCGTTGCGCGTTGAATCGCAATCGCGAGCGATTGAGCGGGTTCAGGTTTTACGGCGGAGGGTTTTACGTCGGCGGTGGATGACGCCGGCCACAATGCAGCGCCGGCGGAGAGGGCCGCGGCGAGCGTCAGCGGTGTGCGAAAACGCGACGATCGGAACATACGCGCGAGCGTAACACAATGCCCGGGAAAAACCCAGACGAGATGTCACGCCCGCACGATTTCATTCGAACCACTTGCCGTGGTCTTTGTCACACGCGGCCTTGGCCGTGTCTTTGGTGTATTTCGGGCCGTAGTAATTTCCGAGCATGCCCATGGTGAAACAGCTGCCGACGACCCCATCCGTGGTGCACTTGTCGGTGACTTCGGCTTTCATCATCTTGGCGAGCTCTTCGACCTTTTCCTTGGTCAATGTCGCCGCTTCTTCTTTGCTCTTGGCCGTGAGAACGATGCAAACCCCATCGTCCTTGGGATCTTTCAAATAGCCGACGATTTCTTTGCCGTCGATTCCTTTGAAGCCCCCACCGGCGGATTTCGGTGCTTCAGCCGGCTTCGCTTCGGCGGGCTTCGCTTCGGCGGGCTTTCCATCCGTCTTCGCCTCAGGTTTGGCCGCAGCACCTTGTCCTGCTGCCGCGCCGGTCGGCGCTTCCTCTTTGCTACAAGCCATCATTCCGAGCGCCAACACTGCCAACACCGCGATCTTCATGGAGAATCCTTTCCCGTGGACGAGATGTCCCGGCGAACGGGCGCATACTTAGTCGCCCTGCGTCGAGGGCGCAAGTTTCCTGTATTCGGTCAACCGAACTTTTTTCAGTCGAAGGTTTTGGGGGGCAAACGATTACGTAACCGGAAGGAAAGCGACGGAAGGGGCGATTACAGGCATTTCATCGTGCCCGGATCGCACGTATTGCTGAGGCATTCGGCGTTCATCGTGCACGGTTCGTCAACGTTCTTGACGCAGACCTTTGCCGGGCTGCATTTTCCGCTGGCGCATCCGGTATTGCCTTGGCACGGTTGCCCCACTGCGGCGCCGCAGGTTCCTCCACCATTGCACGCTTTGTTGTCGGCGGCGGTGCACGACATACCCATGCCATACACAGGGTCTTCGCCATATTTGGGAATGAAATCGCAGGTGCCTTCGCTCCCGACGATGTTGCACGCGGAGCACGCGCCGTCGCATGCTTCCACGCAACATACCCCGTCGACACAGAACGTCGATTCGCAATCCCCGCCGACCACGCATGTCTTGGCATTGGCGCATTTGCCGCAATGAGCACCGCCGCAATCGACATCCGTTTCGTCGCCGTTTTTCATGCCGTCGTCGCACTTGGCGCAATCGTTCTGAAAACAATACCCGCCATTGCATTGCGCGTCTTCGACACACGCGACACACGTGCCTGCGCCGTCGCAGACCTTCGTCGATTGACAAGCGATGCCGGATTTGGCCGGCATGCACGTGCTCAGCATCTCCGGAGTCGCCGTGCAATCGTAACATTCATCCATGATGCAAGTGGAGCACCCATCACCGGATGCGTTGTTTCCATCGTCGCAAGCTTCGTTCATATCGAGCTTGCCGTCACCGCAACTCGTCATCATCCCGCTCGAGCTGCCCCCTCCGGCGCCGCCCGATGATGTATCCGGCGGCGGTTCATCCGGGGTACAACCCATGAAATTCATCAATGCCGCGCCAAACAGCGCCAGCACAGTCATCGAAGCGCGAACCTTGTTCATGCGAAGCTCCTCATCTACTTTCTCACGCAATTGCGGCCGGCCGTTGCCACCACTTCAAAACTTGCCGTGCACCACGATTCCACCGGGGGTCACCACGACGCGGGCTTGCGTCGTCGACGCTTTCTTCGGTCCAAGCAAATCGGTGAATGTATAGACCGCCGTCGCCGCTCCCAGCAAACCGCCCACCGCCAACGTCGCCCACGAAGTATTTCCGAGCGCCGCACTCGTGCCTTGCGCATCGTTATAGTCCGACAAACAGCCGGCTTTCGCGCGCGTGCACTTGTTTTCTTCCCAGGTCGATTTGCTGCCGGAGTCGATGACGGCCGAACCGATTCCCGTCCCGATTCCGACCAATACGAGACCACCGGCCACTCCGAATCCCGCCAAAATGAGCGTCTTGTTTTTCGCGGGCGGCGGAGGCGGCGGCGGAGGCGGCGGCGGGGGAGGCGGCGCGGGCGCGGCAAGATTGATTTGCACCGTCTCTTCTTTGCCCGCCGCGGCATCAATGGGCTTCTTCGCCGTTTCCATTCCCTCTTTACGCACTTCGAGCGATCGCGCACCGGGATCGAGGAACACCGGCCCCGCCAGAGGCGTTGTTCCAACGGACGAACCGTCGACGAGCACCTCGGCCCCTTCGACATTCACCGCCAAGACAACCGATCCAATCTTCGTTTTGGCTTCGGAAAATAGTTTTTCCGCAGCTTGTTTGTCGTCGGCCTTCGCGCCTTCCGCTTTGCGCAAATAAAACGACAAATGCTCGGCCGCTTGCCGCGTTTTTCCGAGCTGCATTTCCGCTTTGGCCAATGCGAGCGCAATCTCGGGCGTCGGCGTCAATTTGAATGCCGCCTCGAATGCTTCTTTCGCCTTGTCGTGCTGACCGGCTTTTTGGGCCTTCGTTCCTTCATCGACCTTTTTTGCCGCTTCTTTGCTCGAATCCGCGGCGGGTTTGCCCGCGTCCGCAGGAGGCGTCGCAGGCGTCGCGGGCGTGCCCGGGGCCGCTGCATTTG
>CAYSYX010000349.1:0-10060 GCA_964435055.1 uncultured Polyangium sp.
CCACTCCAGCGTCATTCCAAGCCCAAGCGAACGTTGGTTGAATACGCACAGCCTCATCAAAGGAAAGAAGTGCTTTCTCCACCGTAGGGCGCGGATCCGAGCCAAGGATGCGCTCGTATCTCGCGTAAAATGCGAGCGCAATGCCCATCATGTCGGCTGAGAGCAGATCGTTGGGGTCCAAACGCTTGGCAGCCTTTGCGCTTGCCACCGAAAGCTCCAACATGGGCCGAGGATCCTCGCCTTTATTGAGTTGCAAGTCACCTACCCAAAAGTACGCGTGGCTCTTTTTGGCCCACGGTCCGGGACTCCGCGGATTGGCGGCCAAAGCGGTGTCGCAAGCCGATAGCGCTCCCTCGAACGCAGTTTGGTAGGGCTTTCCGTCATGCTTGTCGAGCGTAAGGCGCTGTATCCACGTACCGCACAACGCCTCGTGCACCTCGGCGTCGCTTCGGCCCATCGCCGAACAGCTTTCATACGCCGCAATGGAACGATCGAGCAAAGTGCGCGCCTCATCCTTCTTGCCCTGTTCGCCAGCTGCCATACCAGCTTCGAAAAGCGCCTCCCCTTCGAGTTTCTTCGCTTCATAAAGCCAAGGGGATTCTTCCGCGGCTTGCGCCGCTTTTGCTGCGGCGTCGTCGTACCGTTTTTCATAGAGGGCCACAAGCCCCTCGATATAGGCTCGTGACTCCACTTCTGTCTCGCCACTTTCCCTTAAATGCTGAAGCGCCGGGTCGCGAAATGTTACTCCGGCCTTTTTTTTGGCTTCGTCTCGAGCAGTTTGATCTTCGATCCGCCGAGCAGCATCCAATTCTTCGCTGTATCGACCACCCAATGCGAGCCCGAGCGCATAATGGACCTCCGGTCGCGCGTAGCCCGCAGCAATCGCCCGTTCCAAGTGGCTGCGCGCCGCTTCATATTCGTGCAAGGCCACATACGCGCGTCCGAGCGCATAATGCCCCGGTCCTTCGCCAACTCGCCCCGCTGCCGCCATTCGGTGCTGAATTGCTTCGAGCCGCTCTCGCACCACCCGCTGTTCCCGTTCGATGTCGTGGGTCGGAAACCCATACGCGCTGCGCAAGAACAATTCGACGTATTTCACGTCTTCACCAAGTTCGCGCGCCAATTCCGCTTGTTTCGCCGCCTGCCGCGCAGCTTGAACCCACATCCCCCCCAAGACCATGGCCACACACAAACCTATGCCGGCGACGGCCACAGCAGCCTTGTGCCGCTTGGCCCGCTGCCACAAAACGTACGTCAACGGTGGACGTTTGGCCTGGACCCGCGCGCCGTCGAGGTACCGTTGCAAGTCCTCGCCCAGCTCCCGCGCCGAGTCATAACGTCGCGCAGGATCGCGCTGAAGACACATCATGACGATCGTCTCGAGCTGCGGCGGAACGCCCTTACGAAGGCTCCCGAGCGCCGGGGGTTCGTCGGTCATCACCTGCGTGAGCAACGTCAAGGCGTTTGTCCCTACAAACGGCGTGCGTCCGGCAATCAATTCATACAGCGTCGCCCCGAGGCTGTAGATATCGGAGCGCCGATCAAGCAATGCCGACGTGCCTTCGGCTTGTTCGGGAGACATATACGCCGGCGTCCCGACAATGCCATTTTGCAAAGAATCACTGACATTGGAAACTTCGCGCGCCAAACCGAAATCCACGACGTAGGGTTTGATGGAACCATCCTCGGACGTGACGACCATGATGTTGCCCGGTTTCACGTCGCGATGAATGAGCCCGAGGCGATGCGCGGCGTGAAGCGCATCTGCAGCCTCGCGAATGACCTTCACTTTTTGTTCGAGCGACATGCGGTGTTGCGCCCGATCGAGCGGCTCGCCTTCGATGAGCTCCATCGCGATGAACGGCTCGCCATCGACTTCACCCACTTCGTATACGCGACAAACATTGGCGTGCTCGATGCGGGCTTGCGCTCGGGCTTCCCGCATGAAACGTCGCGTGTCTTCCGGAGCGTCGCTCTTCAGCAGCTTGAGGGCGACGCGGCGCCCCAATCGCGTGTCCAGGGCGCGGTACACCGTACCCGACGAACCTTCACCAATGCGTCGAATATCATGATAGCGGGCAAGAAGCGCCTCGGGTAACGCGCGTTCTTCCAAGGTGGGATCGGACGGCAACGTCGGACGGGCAGCTTCGTATTTATCCAACACGACGGGTTTGTCATCGGCGCGCCGCAGGTCCATGTTGACAAACTTTTCTGCTCGGGTGTCGGAGTGTTAGCTGATGTTCAAGGGATTGCGAGTAACTCATGTACACCTCGCCTCGCCGGACGGGAAGAGCATTTATGGGCGAATCAATCGACGCATCGACCACGCCGCGCGAACAACATTCCTCATGATGTATCGACAGGCTGACTCAACCGATGGTCGACCCTATTTGCGCCACACATTCATCACATGACTCCAGGTTTTGGCTCCTACTGTGCAGGAACTCCAACCCGAACCGGAGTTGCCGGAAATCGTTCCACAATTTGTAGCGCAAAGACCCGAGCCTCCAAATGGATTCGAGTAACCCGCAGCGTACCCTGATCCGATACGGCCGGGAACCGTATGCACTCCGACGTCCGGACCATTGCAGTAATAGAATTCCGGCGGGTCTTTGAATATGTTTCCGAAAAACGCCCCTTCCATGTAGGGATACGTCACGTCCAGCCCCGGTCCAACGCGCGGGAAATCGGTCCCGTCAGCCACAAGAAAGATCTGAACGGAATTGCCCGTCATATTGACGAGCGTTCCCATGCATGCCGTCATTCGCTCCTGACATAGTTCATTGCAAGCCCCGGTCGCCCATTCAGGCGCCACGCCAACACTTCCGTAAAACAAGACATCCGTATTTGTCTCGTCTTTCTTCGTCACATTGACTCCAGCAGGAAGAGCACACTTGACAAGGTATTTTACGGTCTTGCGACCAGCCGCTGTCGCCATGAGCCCAACTCCATCCGGCAGATTGTCGAGGCCGCTCAGCCCGAACGCCAACGACAAACCGTTGCCCTGGAGGCTACCGTTGCCCTGGAGGCTACCGTTGCCCTGGAGGCTACCGTTATACTCGTCCCACCCATTCTCTTCCACAAGCTGCTGCCCCACCTCGGCGATCGGTCCCTCTTCGTATTCTTCGCCCCCGTCAACGCCCCCGCATCCCGCCAACGCCAACAACATCGCCGCGCCCAAGCCAACACAGTGCAGTTTCATGGCCTCGCTCCGTTTCCAGTCGCGCATCGTCGACCAGCTCATCCGCCCAACGTCACGTTGCAACCAAGATTGCGAGGAGTCCCTCTCGAGGAGGCATCGTCGCCGGGTTGGCGTGAATCATGATCCATGCCAATTTTGAATTTGTGGGCTATCTGTCGGCCATGCCCCCCATTGCTCCAGCAATCAGCACAAAATCAACACGTATCGCGTCCCAACCACAATGGTGTATCGCTAACCATCAGCCCCTTGACGGTGTCTTGAAATGACACTCGGTGTCCCTACGAGACGCAACGGCACGGCACGATTGACCGAGCGCAATGCGCCTCAGCTCGCAATCACACATAGCCGCCGAAAAATCCGTATGACAGGACGTACCTCGAACGCATCCATGTGAATTGCAATTTGCCGGCAGGAAATGGCATCATAGATGCCTGTTACGTTTCCAGACGTGGTTCGGCGCGCGTCACGGTCTTATCTACCGAAAGTACCTATGTCCAACGACGGTTCCTTGCACCACCTCACCGCACTCGTCACGCGACTTCGCGACGCCACGAATTTCGAAGATGCAGCAAAAGCGCTGCTCGAAATGATGATCGAATCTGCCGCCCGCGCCCTCGAATCGAATACGAACATCAAACACGCGCGGCTTTTGCGAGCCGTCGTCCATTTGCGCCCACCCGAAGGATATCAGCGCATATTCGGCATTGAAGGCTCGACCGGCGCGGAAATCGAAGGCACGGGGTATTTGTCATCCGCAACTCTCTGGCAATGGATTGTCGACCATCGCGCTCCCGTCTCTGTCGATGTCATCATCGGCTTGACCTACGTCCACAAAGCGGTGGGAGTCGGAACGAATCCCTCCATGATGGCTGACGGCGCGTGGGGCCCCGGATCTCAAACCCGTGACCGATTGCTGGAACGTGAAGCGTCCCATGTGCACGTGGTACCGCTTCAGGCGCCCGGAGGGCATGTGTTTGGGCTGGTAACCCTGGAGGCCAGGTGTCGAGGTGCCACGGGCGTGCCCACGATATGGGAAGCGTGTCGCGAGTCGCTGGAAACATTCACCAATGTGGCTGCGCCGTACATTGGCAGTTTGCCTCCGCGAGCCATCAAGCACGCGCCGACCGATGCATTGCTGCCCGTCGTCGGACGCATGACCGCAGGAATCATCGAAATGATGCGCGTGTTCGCGGCGCAAGAAGAAACGGTGCTCATCAGCGGCCCCACCGGAGCCGGCAAATCGAGACTCGCCAGGTGGTGCCACGAGCAATCGCCACGCAAAGGACAACGCTTCGAAACGCTGGATTTGTCCACGGTTCCGGAGAGTCTGCAATTGGCCGAGTTATTCGGTTGGAAACGAGGCGCATTCACCGGCGCCGTAAAAGATTCAATGGGCGCCATGGGACGCGCAGCCACGGGAACATTGTTCATCGACGAAATCCAAAACCTGGCCCCCAAAGCACAAGTGGGACTTTTGCGGGTGCTCGAAGAACGACTTTATCGACCGATCGGCGACGAAACGGGTGAACGGCACGCCGACGTACGTTTCATCATCGGCACGAATGTGGATTTGAAAGAAGCCGTCGCTTCCGGCAAATTGCGCGAAGATTTGTATTATCGTATCAATGTGCTCCCCGTGCGTTTGCCGCCTCTGGCCGAACGTCGCGACGAAATTCCTTTATGGGCCGAACACATGGTTTCGCGGCGCCATGCGGAATCGAGTAACTCCGGCAGCACCGTGCGCCTCGAAGCGGAGGCTTCCGCATTGTTGGCGAAGCTCCCGTGGCCGGGAAACTTGCGGCAACTCGACAATATCATTCGGCGGGCCTACGTCATGGCTCTGGCCGAACCGCGAGGCGCAAACAATGTGCTCGTTTTGGCCCGTCGCCATTTCGATCGCGCCTTGGCGCACGATCGCACGCCGGATCGATTGCCGCTCGTCGATCAACTTTGGCACGCGGCAAAGCGGTTTGTCGAAGAAGTGGAAAACCGAGGGGAATCGCTGGAACCCAAATTGACGCTCGAAATGATCGAATCCATTCGGGGAATGGCGCTCGCCGCGGCGGTGGCGCGTCGTGGAGGTCGTGACGAGGCATTCCGGTTGCTCGGACAAGAGCAGCTCATGAAAAACCGCAATCACCATCGAGCTTATCGACGGGAAATCGAGCGCGTGCGCGAAACCGTGAAAGTGCTGGGCGGTGAAGTGGACGCCGAACTGACCGCGCTGCTCGATGCTCCCGAGGATTCGGGTTGATGTTTCGGTATTGAATGAACGTCGTCCACGAAGTCCAAACGGTTTTTCTGGAGAAACGTTCAAGCGTTTTGGCGACGTTCACGAAAACTTCGCACGACGAAATACGCGAAGATGGCGATCGAGCCGAGAAACGGCGTGGCAATCACGAAGGGCCAAGGGGAAATTCCGCGGGCGCGAGCATCGGGGACCGCGACAATCCAAAACGACACGGCTGCGCACACGAGGTCCAGGAAAATTTGCAACGACCATCCACCTCGGGCATGGTCTTGCAAGAAACCAAAAAGACTATGGTTGGCAATGACGCTCAACGTGTAGACGGTAAAACCAACGAAGGCGACGATGGACAAGGCGAGGCGGGTCATGAGGTTCTCCTTTGCGCACCTATTTGGTGGCGGCGGGTATCGTCGACCATGACCTCGGAGGTAAAGTTGCGTCCGCGCGTTTATTCACAAAGGTGCGGGATTGAGCGGCGATATCAGCCGCCAAGCGCCTTTTCGATCGCCTGCACGAGCGTATCGCTTTCGGGTGTGACCGATGAAGGAAAACGCCCCACCACGCGCCCATCTTTGCCGATCAAAAACTTTTCGAAGTTCCATTGCACTTCCCCCGCCGGTGCGGCTTGCGTGAGGAATGCGTACAAGGGGTGTTTTGCACTTCCTTTGACCGTGATCTTCGAGAACATCGGGAACTTCACACCGTATTTCGACGTGCAAAACGTTTGGATTTCCGAATCGGTGCCCGGTTCCTGGGCGCCGAAATCATTCGCGGGAAAACCCGTCACGACGAGCCCTTTATCGGCGTATTTTTCGTGCAGTTTCTCGAGCCCCTCGTATTGCGGCGTGTATCCGCATTGCGAGGCCACGTTCACCACGAGCACCACCTTGCCGCGATAATCGCCGAGGTTCTTGTCCTTGCCAAAGATGTCCTTCATCGTGAAATCGTGGAAGCTCATGGTTTTTCCTTCCGCAGACTTTGGTGCGGCTGCCGGTGCTTCCGCGGGCGGATTTGCCTTTTGCGCCCCTGCTTCGCACCCCACCGGCGCGATCGTCATTGCCGTCAAACCTATTGCCGTCCGTATCCAGGTATTCATCAGGGCCGGTGCGTAATGCGTCGCCGGCGCTTTGACAAGGGCATCGGCGTGAAAATGGTTGCTTTGCTCGATCCGGCGGGCCGCGGATTCGATGTCGGGTGCGTCCTGACGAAGCCCCGATGACCTGCGATCCCGGCGCAACAAATCTCCGCTTGCATTTGACCTCGAACTGCGGCAAATGACCGGACATGGTGTTCGCGGACCTCAAGAACGACTTCGTCTTCCGTCGCATTTTTGCGGCCCATCCCGACATCCTCCGCGGGCTCTTGAACGACTTGCTCGAACGAACCGGCGACCGAGCGATCGAATCTGTGGAGTACCTGCCAAGCGAGCAGTTGCCGCTGATTCCCGGACTCAAATTGTCGATATTGGATGTGCGCTGCAAGGAACGGGGTGGAGGAATTTTCATCGTCGAGATGCAGCTCGTGCACATGGCGGGTTTTCTCAACCGCATGGTCTACAACGGGAGCAAGGCGTATGTTTCTCAACTGAAGGCGGGTGATTCCTATACGAAGCTCGTCGACGTCGTGGCGATCGCGATTTGTGACTTCGATTTGTGGCCGGATGCCGAACAGGACAAACTGAACGAAGCTCGGATGCCGATGCATTCACGTTTTGCATTGGTCGAGGAGACCACCGGCAATCGTAAACTGCTGCAAATTCAATATGCATTCCTCGAATTGCCCAAGGTACCGAAAGAAAAACCCCAGGCCGGCGCCGCGTTATGGGCGTGGCTTTTCGTGCACGCTCCGGAGCTGGACCAATTACCTCACGATTTGCCGCAGGGTCCCGTACGCGACGCACTCGAGCTTGCCAAAGAAGCCACGTTTTCTCAAACGGAGCTCGAAGCGTATCGCAAGGTCATGGACGAAATTCAGCAAGCTCGCGATTATGGCGAAACCAAACACGCCGAAGGCTTGGCGGCAGGACACAAGGCCGGCGTCGCCGAAGGGCACAAGGCCGGCGTCGCCGAAGGCAAAATCTCGGCGTTGTTCATGATCCTCGAAGCGCGCGGAATGACCATCCACGAAGCCGCTCGCGAACGAATCTCGAATTGCCATGACCCCGCTTTGCTCGACGCGTGGATTGCCCGCGCCATGGGCGCGCAATCCGTGAATGATGTGTTCGTTTGAGCTCGATCTTCGTCGCGCCGGCGCAGCGTCGAACACCGCACGTATGGCCATTCGATTCGACGACCTGATTCGCGGTGTTTACGAATTTTTCTCGGCGCGGCCGTGTTTGACCACGAGCGCGATATACAAGACGTCGAAGACGAAAATCGCCGCATAAAGAATCACGAGGAGCGGCGCAATGGGATAATACGCGTCGGGCAAGAGCGTCGCCCAGTGTTCGTGCAATGTCTTCGGCGACCAAAATACGGCGAGCACGAACGCAAAAAACGTCCCCAGAAACTTGCTGACCGCTATGTACGGCGATTGTCCACGCAAACTATCGCGCCGCAAAAACATCGCCACGAACAAAACCGACATCATCAGATTTTGCCCGAATGCCGCATACCAACCGATGGCATCGTGAAATTCCCGGACGAACGCCAGGAGAATCGCGGCGGCGGTGATCAGTATCCCCGCCAAACCCCAAGGAAAATACTTCCGCACGAGCGGCTGCTGAAAGTCGTCGCGACCATAACGGAAACACTGATAAACAATCGCCCCATCGAGCAGCGTCCAGGGAAGAATCATCGCCAATCGAGCATCATACACGCCGTGATTCAGCGTCTCGTAGAGAAATATGCATTCCCAAGCCAAGTTGGCGCCAAGAGCGCAAAGCGGCATCCCGAACGTGCGGTCTTTGAAGCCTTGGCGAATGATGAGCGCGTACGTCGCGGTCCAAAAAAAGCTGCTCAACGCTCCCACGAGCAAGCCCAAGAGCTGATTTTGATTGATGGCGGCAAACACCGGGCGCTCCTTCTAAGACCAATGCAAAGTCCAGTTGACGATCGAAAGCGAAACAATGCCGAGACGTAAAGCTCGAAAACCGACGAGCCGCGCGCGGAGCCAATCTTCGCGCCCAAGTCCCGCCCAAAGTTGATAACCTTGCAATGCCCAAACGGGCGCCAAACCCAGCGCATAACGCAATGGCAACGCTCCGGTCGACAAAACCGCGAGCGTGCACGTCCAGACAAAAGCAAACGCCGAAGCAATGTAGATTTTATTGCCGCGTTTCGATAATCGAGCGGCCACCGTCATTCGTCCCGTCGCCCTATCACCCGCCGCGTCCTTGGTATTGGAAAACATGACCACCTGCGCGTGTAATGCGCCCACGAGCGCCGCGCATACGACCAATGGCCCGGTCCAGCTCTTCGCCACCAACGCATACGGAATGAACACGGTGCCCCAACCACCGGCAAAAATGACGAGCTCTCCGGCCCCGCGATAACTCAGTTTCAGGCCGTAAGAATAATTCAACGCAATGAGCATCAACGCCGTCATGACCACCACGAGAAACGACGGCAACGGCCACGCCAATACCAGCACCGCGCCGTACGCGAGCACCCCGGTGCCACCCAAGAAATGCACGAATTTCAGGGCGCTCTGCTCCGCGAGACGACCCGTCAAAATGGGTTTGTCCACTCCCCAACGCGTTTGTCCCGTATGATTGGCCTGATCCACGCCGTCACGCACGCCGGCGATATCGTCGAGGCTGCACGTTGCGGCGATCACCGCAATGCCGGCAACGAGGATCAATGCCAGAATGGCCACCGCGCGCGGTTCGCCCACCGCTCGAGGACCCAGCAGGGTCACGCCCACGAAAAAACCAAGCCATAACTCGACAATTTTGAACTTACCGAGCTGAAAGTAGACCGCAAAGCGCGAAAAGAAGGATGGCGCCATCATGAAACCAAAAGCCGAGTATGTTCGACCGGGCGTAAGGCCGCGGCGATGAAGTCGTGAACAATCACGGCCAACCTTGGTTCGTCACGCAAAACCGACGAATTTTCAATCGATTTACGAATTTCGTCCATTCGTTCCCACACCGCCCGCAAAGCTCCGCCGGTCGTGAACCGCGAAATCACGTCCTGAATGGCGTCGGATGACGTCCGTTCCCGCGGCGCCTCGAGGATTCCCAGTAACCAAGCGTGATCTTGGGGATACAAGCGCAAATGTTCCACGACAAACGCTGTCGCTTTTCCCGACTGGGCCACGTCCGACCCTCGAGCATCGCGACCGTTGTTCCCATAAAGATCCAGCATATCGTCCTGAATCTGAAAGAGCAAACCCAGCAATCGACAAGCTTCCACGAGCTTCGTGGCTTGCTCGTTGGTTCGTTCGGCAATGAGCGCCGCGCCTTCGATAGGCATTGAAAACAACGCCGAGGTTTTGCCTTCCACGCAACGAGCGTATTCGGCAAACGTTGGGATTCGCCCCGTGAGTAAGCCCATTTCCGCCGCTTGACCTTCGACGATCCGGCGCGAAGCCCTCGTGAGGATCTTCGTCAATTCCCAATTCATGATCGGGGATATCGGAATCGCCTCGATGGATGCATAACCGAGAGC
>CAYSYX010000350.1:0-9921 GCA_964435055.1 uncultured Polyangium sp.
GGCCAGGGACCAAGCGCCGAAATCGATATTCGTCGCGGGATCCGAGAGTTTGTCCGGGCTATAATCGCCCATTTGACGTTCTTTGGCGATGGTTTCTCCGGTTTTCGGCATGATCTGCATGAGGCCGACAGCGCCGGAGGGGCTCTTGGCTTGGGGATCTCCGGCCGATTCGATGAGCATCATGATGGCGAGGGCATTGGGATCGACGTTGTGTTTGGCCGCCGCAGCGAGAATCATGGGTTTCCACGGATTCAATATCGGCGGCAACCAACGAATGTCGACGGTATTCGTTGCGGATGTTGCGGCGGTGTCCGATGCTTTCGGAGCGTTTGTCGCAGCGCTACAAGCGGCCAATCCGGCGATTGAGAATGCGGTGACGGCGGAGAGCACCAAGAATGGCGCCATGAGTGTTTGCGCCTTATTGCGTGGAGCCGAATTGGATTGAACGATGCGTTTGATGCGATTGAGCAAGGGACCTCCTGTGGATGCCAAAGCCGGCAACGGGTGATGTGCACGAAGGGATTCGAGTTCGGTTAATGCTTGGGCGTAGATCAAAGGATCGTGTCCGAGCGCCAGGGCCGTATCGTCACAACAGCATTCTCGTTCGGCGCGTATTTGGTTCGATACCCAGAAGACGCACGGATGGTAAAAGAGCAATGCTTCCAGGATGGATTGCAGGATGTTGACGAGGTAATCGAATCGCCGAATATGCGCGAGCTCGTGGGTGAGAATGGCGTCGAGTTGTAAAGGGGACAAACTCGAGAGAACCGAGCACGGGATCAAGACGACGGGGCGCAGCCAGCCGATGGTCATGGGTACATCGACGAAATGCGATTGCATCCATTGAATGCGGCGCGTAATCCCCGCGCGTCGAACAAGGTTTTTCGCGCGTAATGACCATGGGCCATCGAGCGGCCGGGCGTGGTGCCGCAGAATCGAGCGCAAACGCCAAAGGCCGCCGAAAAGCCTGACGAGCATGAACCATACGCCGACAAACCAAATCGCGAACAGCGTCACCATGACCCGTTCCGCATTCGAGAGCGGGGGCTCGATCAACGTGAGCGGATCGGTGACGGGAAGGTCTTCGGCAATGGCGATGGTGATGGGAGCGAGGGCTTGATAGGCCAAGAAAAACGTGACGGCGGGGGCCAGGGCCATGAGCACCAGCGCCGTACATGCGGCGGCATGCCGCGCTTTGGCGTGGTGTTTGGGGAGAATTGCCAAGACAAACCAAAGAGCGGCACCGATGATGACCCCTTGCCAAACGAAATGCACGTGAGCGGTGAGCAAGGCTTGGACGACGAACGAATGCGCAAGAAACGAAATCATTTCTTGGTCCTCCGAGCTTCGAGGTCGTCGAGCAGAGCCCGAATTTCGTCGAGTTCACGCGTCGTTGCCGATTGCATGGATAAAGCGCGCATGACGAGTTGCGAAGCCGAGCCCGAAAATGCCTTGTCCATGAGTTGCCCCAAAAGGCCGCGTTGGGCTTGGTCCTCGGTAATGGCGGCTCGGTAGACATGGCTGCGATTGGTTTCATCCCGTTCGACAAACCCTTTTTGGGCCATGATTTGCATGAGCTTGAGGACCGTCGTGTATCCGGTGTCTTGTACGCTCGCGAGGGATTCGTGAACGTCGCGCACCGTCGAGGGGCCTCGTTTCCACAAGACGGAGAGGATCTGCAGCTCCGCATCCGTCGGCAATACGGTTCGTACCATGAACGCCGAGTGTACGAACGTTTTCGTAGATGTCAACGAAAAAATTCGTACTTCACAAAATAGTTTGTATTGTGCGGCTTTTTACGGCATTTGGGAGACGGTGGTCGAGACGTCGATGGGGTTCGACAGATGCGGGCGCGGTGTCGGGAGGGAGGTGCCGGTGTCGGCTGCAGGGGGGTCAATGCTTTTTGCGACGCAAGACGAGTGATAGAGTCAAGACGATCGTCCAGGCAATTCCGAGCGGGACGCTTCTCGAAGAACCGGTTTGGCAGGCGCAACCTCCGCCTTCGACGATGATGTCGGTGTTTCTGGGATCCGCTTCGCAATGGCCCGGTTCCGCGCCGGTCGTGGAACAGACTTCGCCTACAGGACAAGCGACGGGGTTTTCCCCACGGCATCCTTCGACGCATGCGGCATCGACACAAATCGATCCAAAGGCGCAGTCGGAATCCGCTTTGCATTCGGGTGGAACGCCTGCATCCGGATCGACGATGGGACAACCATTATCGAGGAGACCGTCGCAATCCTCGTCGACGTTATTGCCGCAGAGTTCGTCCGCAGGAATTCCCGGAACGGCATTGCACGTTGCCGTGCCGTCGGCCGTGCACACGAATTGTCCCACGGCGATGCATGAACCGATACCAACGGAGCACGATTCGCCGAGGCTCGAGCCATTGTCGAGGAGGCCGTCGCAATCTTCGTCGATGTCATTACCGCAGAGTTCGTCCGCGGGAGTGCCCGGAACGGCATTGCACATCGCCGAGCCATCGGCGGCGCAAACGAATTTTCCCATCGCGACGCATAAACCGACGCCGACGGAGCACGGTTCGCCAAGGTTGAAACCATTGTCGACGACACCGTCGCAATCGTCATCGATGTCGTTGCCGCATTTTTCCGCAACCGGTGGCGACGCAATGGCATTGCATGCCGCGGTTCCATCCGCAACACAGGCGATTTCACCGCTGCTCATACAAGCGCCGATTCCCGCCGAGCAAGAAGCTCCGAGGCCGAAATCTTCATCGGCGCTTCCGTCGCAATCATCGTCGACGCCATTGCAGATTTCCGGCGACGGGGACCCGGCGACCGCATTGCAAACGGCAAGATTGTTGAGACAAACCATTGTGCCGGCTCCGGCGCATCCGCCCACTCCGACGGCGCAGGCCATGCCAAACCCCGCGCACGTTTGGGGATGGCAACCCAAGTCGTCACAGAGGATCGGATCGCTGAAAAGATCCGGCAAATGTGCGGGGCCGGAAAAGTCCTGATTGAGGTTCTCACCGGCGGAGGCGGATCCGCATGCAAAACGAAGGGGAGTCATCTGGCCGACGCGCGGAGCCAGTTTGCTGCGCTCGACGGCCCAATCGGCAAAGTAATCGGGGTCGGGATTTGGACTGCCAAACGAGGTTCCCGCGAGGATTTGTCGCGCATAACCATAACCCGGTTGGGCCGGATCCAAGGGGCCGAGGTATCGAAAGAGGGGGTCTTTGGGGAGCATGTCCCCGGGATTGTCGGGCATTTCTTGGACGAGGTTTTCCCATAACGTCACGGCGTCGGGATTGTAAACGCCGTCGAGAATGGCGCTGTATTCGAATGTGGACGAATCGCCGTCGACGTCGATGACACAACCCCAGCCGTAAGGTTTGAGATTGGTTGCAGTTTGTAAAACCTCGTGGTCGATGCGCAGGCGAAAGTAGAGGTGGGTGGCATCGCTCTGGACGAACGCCATGGGATATTCAGCATTGCCCACGACGTCCAGGACCGCCGTGGAGGTATCTCCAGCCGGATCACCAATGGGGACCGCCGAACGCGTCAACGGGTTCCAGGCACCGTCCGCGGGAAATGCAAAGGCTCTCGCCGTCGATGGCATTGCGAGCCCGGCAATGATGAGAGACAAACCAATACCCAAGGGCAGGCGATATGCCCGGAGGCGATTTACTTCCATGTCGTTCCCTCCCGAAAGTTCTCTGGCGACGCGGCAGCTTATCGCTTCGAAAAGATAGCGGCATTGGTAAGTTGAGATGGAATTTTGCTGGAATGTTCGAGACGTTGCTGGTGTGCCGTAGCTTCGACGCCGCGTGCTTCATGAATTGAAGACGTTTTCACGCTCCGTCATCGGCGGTCGGCCGGGCAGGCCCACGGCGGAAAGGATAACGAACACGCCAAGCCGCTGAAAATTCGATGAGTGTAATGGATTGTCAATCAAAACCGTGCGTTTTGGTACGTGTCGTCAACGCGTTCGGCTCGAGTCATTTGCCGCAGCCTTGACCCGCGTACCGCCGTGCTTGACAGTAACCGCATGCATGTTCTCCGGCAGCTTGGTCTGCACCCTCTCGTCGCGTTTGCCATGATCGTCGTCGACCTCATGTTGATTGCTGCGGACCTGGCTACCGTTGCAACCGTATCCGTTGCCGTCGCGCTCATTTTGACGATCCCGTGTATTCTGTTGCAGCGCTACGCCTACAAAGACGAATGGGGCGTTGCGGTCGGAAAAGGCATGATTGTCGGCATTTTGACCGCAATTCCCACGCCATTGCCGTCGATCGTCACGGGTGTCGGGGGCGTTGCCGGAGCCATCGGTATGTTCGCGGATCGAAAAACTCCGCCCCAATTGAGCCCCGCCGACTCGAAATCCGAATCGAAGCCGACCTGAATGTTCGTTGCGGTTGGTCTTGTGAAACCTCGCCGTCAAAACGCGTCGTTCTACGATGCGTCGTGACGCTCACCCTCCGCCGTCCGTCCCCCCGTCCGTTTCGCAAACCCCGTCGCTCTCCGTGGGCGCCATGGTCGGTCCCGGCAAACCATTCGATCCGCTTCCCGCGACGACCAGCAGCCAATAATCCGAGCAGCTTCCGTTGACCACTTCGATGATCGCTCGGTCTTCGCCGTCGACGACCTCGTGCCGAATCGCTCGCACTTCGGCTTGGTTACCGGCGGCTCGAGCGACCGTGCCGTTCTTCGTCCCGCATTGCGCAAACGATAACCAAAGATCAACGAAATCAGGTACTTGCGTCCAACCTTGGAGTACCAAGTCGTAACGCATTCCACCTGGAAACCACAACAGCTCGCCTCCCCACGGCGAACTTTTGTACACCCCGTCCGTGGTTTGTCCTTCCGTATATGCCACCGGTTCGTTGCTCGCCGGCGACCGATCGCAGTTCGGACCGATGCTGTTGATCACGCTGCACCCGCTGCTCGACAACAACGCAGCCGCGACAAACAATGCAGCCGTGACAAACAACTTGGACCACATACGATATCCCGTCAACCCAACCACCGAGCCGCATCCGGAGCGTGGTAGGTCAGGACAAAGTCGGCTCCTGCTCGGCGAATCGACGTGAGCAGCTCCAGCACCGCGCGTCGTTCATCGAGCATGCCTGCGGCCGATGCGGCTTTGATCATCGCGTATTCTCCGCTCACGTTGTAAGCGCCGAGCGGCAGTGGCGATGCTTCGCGAACTCGGGCCACCACGTCCAAATAGGGCAGAGCGGGTTTGACCATCAGCATGTCCGCGCCTTCTTCTTCATCGAGGCGAGCTTCGCGCAGCGCTTCGCGACTGTTCGCCGGATCCATCTGATATCCCGCGCGATCTCCGAACTTCGGCGCGCAATCCGCCGCATCGCGAAACGGCCCGTAGAAACTCGACGCGTACTTCACCGCGTACGACAGGATCGATGTTCCGGACAAACCGTCGCCATCCAGAGCGCGACGAATCGCGCCGACACGTCCGTCCATCATGTCGCTCGGAGCCACCACATCCGCGCCTGCGCGAGCATGCACCAGCGCGGCTTTGGCCAGCACTTCGAGCGTCGCATCGTTGTCGACTTCGAACTCACCTCGAGCGTTCGCCTTCAGGATTCCGCAGTGGCCGTGTTCCGTATATTCGTCGACGCAAACGTCGGTGATCACGAGCAATTCGGGCGCCGCATCTTTCATCGCCGCGACGGCTCGCGGCACCGGACCGTTTGGATCGTACGCACTCGACCCCGATGCATCTTTTGCCTTGGGCAGTCCAAACAAAAGCACGCCGCCCAGACCGAGCGACTTGGCCATCCGGGCTTGCTCCGCCGCGTGGGATGTCGGCAGTTGGAAGACGCCGGGCATCGTTCCCACCGCCCGCGGTTCTTCCAGCAGCTCGTGGAAGAACAACGGCAGGATGAGATCCGATGGTGAAAGCGTCGTTTCTCGGACCAATTGGCGCATCGCCGGTGAGCGGCGGAGTCTTCGGGGGCGTTCGTTGGGAAACACGGCGCCGCAGCATAACCGTTTTGCTCGACGTCTGCTCGTCTCTCCAGACTTGTCGACTGTGTGCACTTTTGTGTACGGGGGGGATTGCGAAAACACCTCACCGGATCCATTTCGTCCGCGCGTCGAACCGACCACGGTGCGACCAGACGAGTGCCCGAACTTTCCAGGACCAAGAGGACCCCGACCATGACTGAAGAATCCACTCCGACAACCACCCCGGCCGAGTCGTCCGCCGCTCCGCCGGCAGCTGCTTCTCCCGCCGTCGAGTTGCCGTTTCAGGCGGAAGTTCAGCAGGTTCTTTCTCTCGTCATCAACTCGCTCTACGCCAACCAAGAGGTTTTTCTTCGCGAACTCATCTCCAACGCCTCCGACGCCCTCGACAAAGCGCGCTTCTTTCAAATCAGCCACAAGGACGCTTCGGAACAAGTTGGAGAACCAACGATCGTCATCAAGCTCGACGAAGAAGCTCGAACACTCACCATCGAAGACAACGGCATCGGCATGACGCGCGACGAGGTCATTCAGAACCTCGGCACCATCGCCAAGAGCGGGTCGCTCGAGTTCTTGAAAGCCCATGCCGACGCGCTCAAAGCCAGTCGTGACAAAGGCGATCGCGTCGACTTGATCGGTCAATTCGGCGTCGGGTTTTACGCCGCCTTCATGGTCGCTTCTCGGGTCGACGTCGAAACGCGTTCGATGCAGCACGGAGCCGAGCCTGTGCTTTGGCGATCCGGCGGATCGGGGACATTCTCGGTGCTTGCCGGGGATCGCCCTCATCCGGGGACGAAAATCACCCTGCACCTCAAAGACGACGCGCGCGATTACACCAAGGCGTGGCGCATCAAAGAAATCATTCGCAAATACTCGGACTTCGTTCACTTTCCCATCTTGGTCAACGAAGAACTCGCCAATCGCAAAGCGGCGATTTGGACGTTGCCCAAGTCTCAGGTCACCGACGAACAGCACGCCGAGTTTTACCGGCACGTCACGGGCGGGTACGAAGGGGAAAAACCCTTGTGGCATTTGCATCTGTCGATCGATGCGCCGGTGCAATTCCACGCGCTTCTGTATTTGCCGGAAAAGGCTCCGCCGGATTTGTTCCAACGCAATCGTCACGGCATTCGGCTTTATGCCAAACGCGTGCTCATCGTGGAAGACTCGGACAAACTCGTCCCCGTCTACATGCGTTTCTTCCGCGGCGTCGTCGATTCCGAGGATTTGTCGTTGAACGTCTCGCGCGAGATGCTCCAGGAAGACAAAGCCGTAAAGCAAATCGAACAGCAGATTACGCGTCTGGTGCTCAAGGCGCTCAAGGAAATGGCCGAGTCCGACGCGGAAAAGTACAATGCCATTTGGCGCGAATACGGCAAAGTGTTCAAAGAAGGCGTGTCGACCGATTGGAAGAATCGCGAAGCCATTGCCGATTTGTGTCGCTTCGAGTCCCTCAATACGCCGGACGGACAAACCATTTCGCTCGCGCAGTACGTCAAAGCGATGCCCGAGGCGCAAAAGGATATTTATTACATCACCGGCACGACGCGCAAATCGCTCGAACAGAGCCCCCACATCGAAGCCTTCAAGAAACGCGGTTATGACGTCGTGTTCATGACCGATCCGGTCGACGAATGGTTCGTCCAGTCCACACACGAGTACGACAAGCGGAAGCTGAAGAGCATTGCGCACGGCGATATCGATCTCGGCGACGACGATAAGAAGGACGCGGAAAAAGCGAACGAAGAAATCAAGAATGCCGTGGCCGCCGTCAAAAAAGCGCTCGGGGATCGCGTCAAAGACGTTCGGGCATCGCAGCGCCTCACGAACAGCGCCAGCTGCCTCGTCGCGTCCGAAGGCGATATGGGCGTCAACATGGAGCGAATCATGCGCATCATGGGCGAAGATGCGCCGATCGGCAAACGCATTCTGGAATTGAATCCCGAAAGCCCCATCGTCAAAAACCTCAATATCCTGGCCGGCCGAGACGCCGACAACGAGCGTATCGGGCTTTGGGCGGAAATGCTTTACGAACAGGCCCTCTTGGCCGAGGGCGTCGTGAATGACCCCGCCAAACTCGTCCGCCACATCCAGGACCTCCTCACCCAAGCCAGCTCCGCCGCGGTCGGTTGAGCCTCTCGATTGACGTGAACGTCTTCGCTTCGCCCTTTTCGGTGCGTCGGAAAGGGCGGAGCGGAGCTTGAATGTAGAAATGGCGAATCCGATGTCCGTCCGGCTTCATATCAATATCGACCATGTCGCGACCGTACGTAATGCGCGCGGCACACGTTACCCCGATCCCGTTTTTGCCGCGGGACTTTGTGAAGCCGCGGGGGCCGACGGCATTACCGCGCATTTGCGTGAAGATCGCCGGCATATCAACGACGACGACGTCGTTCGTTTACGAGCGGCCATTCATACGATGCTGAACCTCGAAATGGGCGCGACGGAGGAAATGCTGCGGATCGCCGAACGAGTTTGTCCGGATGTAATCACGCTCGTCCCGGAACGGCGCGAAGAACGTACGACCGAAGGGGGACTCGACGTCTTCAAGCAACGCGGCGCGATTGAATCGGTCATCGCCATGGCCAAAGAAAAAGGCATCAAGATGAGCCTCTTCATCAATGCGGATGAAAAGGTCGTCGAAGCCTCGAAGGAGCTCGGCGTCGCCCAAATCGAATTGCACACCGGGGAATATTGTCACGCCACGGGGGCCAAAGTCGCCGAAGAACTGGGCCGCATCGAACGAGCTGCTGCGCGAGCGCATGCGCTCGGGCTGGAAGTTGCCGCCGGGCACGGTTTGACGCGGCATAACGTCGGCCCTGTCGTGGCGATTCCGGAAGTCGGCGAAGTCAACATCGGCCATTCCGTCATTGCGGATGCCGTCTTTTTCGGTTTGGATCGTGCCGTACGCGATTTGCGGTACGCCATCGTTCGTGGTGCAACGAATCGCAAAGCGGTTTGATCAGGAGACGACGTCCATGATTCCCGTTCTTACTCGAGCGCAAATGCGCGCATTCGACAAATATGCCATCGAATCGTGCCACGTTCCGGGCGTCGTCTTGATGGAAAACGCCGGACGTGGGGCCGCAGATGTTCTGTCGGCGATGATTCAAGAGCGTACGGATTTGGCGCCGCGCCACCCGTCGTCGGAGGCTCTTTCGGCGCGGGCGCGGGCTTTTCCGGTTCGTCATGTCCGTAGTCCCGGACAACCCGCCACGTATCCGCTCGAAGCACGGGTCGTCGTCGTGTGCGGCACGGGAAACAATGGTGGGGATGGGTTTGTCGTCGCCCGTCACTTGCTGGCGCGCGGCGCGGAAGTGGAAGTGTATCTCACCGGTCGAAGCGAAAAGGTCACCGGCGAGGCGCGCATCAATCACGATGCGTACATCGATTTGGGTGGACCGTTCTTCGAATTGCCGCCCGACTCGAGTTTGGATCCATTGCATTCGGCGCTCAATCGTGCCGATTATGTCATTGACGCCATTTTCGGTACCGGATTGGATCGACCGATTACCGGCCATTTGGCCGATGTCATCGCCGCAATCAACGAATCACCCGCCAGGCGCGTAGCGCTCGATATTCCTTCGGGCCTCGATGCCGACAGTGGTGCGCCTTTGGGCATTGTCGTGCGTGCGGACGACACGGTGACGTTCGCCCATTTGAAGATTGGCATGCTGACGCCCGAAGGCGCTCGTCTTGCGGGAAATGTTCACGTCGTCGATTTGGGGGTTCCGGACCCTCCGATTCTTTCGCATGTCGGGCATGTGGCCGAGGTTTTGCGTCGCGAAACCGTGGGATCTTATTTCGGCCCGCGCGAAGCGAATTTGCACAAACACAAGGCCGGCGATGTCCTCGTCATCGCCGGTTCTCCGGGCAAACTCGGCGCGTCGCTTCTGACTGCTCGAGCGGCCATGCGAGCGGGCGCGGGGCTCGTGCTTCTTCCACGCGGCCTCGGTGGCCGTGAGGT
>CAYSYX010000351.1:0-3326 GCA_964435055.1 uncultured Polyangium sp.
CGGACAAACGATCGACGGCGATGCGTGGCTCGCAATGGAATGGCTCGAAGGCGAAGACTTGGCGGCCCGTTTGGAGCGTAGCGGGATGCGTGTATCGGAGAGTCTCGCGCTTGCGGCACGTTTGGCCGGCGCGCTCGGGGCTTCACACGAATTGGGCATCGTGCATCGCGACATCAAACCGAGCAACGTGTTCTTGCCTGGAGGTCGATTGCACGATGCCAAGCTTTTGGACTTTGGCATTGCTCGGGCCCTCGGCGCCAAAACCGCTCTGACGCGCACGGGTACGATCATGGGCACACCGGGATACATGGCGCCCGAACAGTTCGAAGGTCAATCCGCTATTGATGCTCGGGCCGACGTGTTTTCCCTGGGAGCGCTGCTCTTCGAATGCTTGACAGGAAAACCCGCGTTTGCCGGAGAACATCTCATGGCCGTCATTGCGCGGCTGTTGCTGGAAGAAGCGCCGCGGGTCGATGAACTCCGAGACGATATTCCGCCGCCGATTGCGGATCTCGTCGCGGGGATGTTATCGAAGGACCGCAACAAACGCCCTCGAGACGGCCGCGCGGTGGAGCTGGCTTTGTCCGCGGTGAGGCATTCGACCGGAGCACCGCCGCCGGCTCGTCCGGCGATTCCAATCCTGACCGCAACCGAACAACGTATGGTTTGCGTCGTCGTCGCGCTTGTTGATACGTCGGCCGACACGACAAACGAGCTTGGCCAGACAATCCAATCGCCAATTCCTCACGCTGTCCTGACGGCCCTTCGACAAGCGATCCTGGCGCTCGAAGCCCGCGTGGACGAAGTCGCCGGCACGTTGCTCGTGAGTTTGTCTGGCGATACCAATCCAAGCGACCAAGCCGGTCGCGCTGCGCGGTGTGCTTTGGTCATGCGTGCGCATTTGCCGGACGTACCGATGGTCATCGTGACCGGGCGCGGTGAATCGTCGGGGCGGTTGCCCATCGGTCCGGTGGTGGATCGCGCGGCGAGCTTTCTCGCCCGGACGCAAACGAGCGATGCGGAGCTCGAGGAGCAAGCTCGAGCGACGATATGGCTGGATGATGTGACCCGTGCTCTTCTCGATGTGCGTTTCGATGTCCTCGAAGGTCCGGCGGGCGCCGAGCTTTTGGGCGAACGCGAGGTTGGAGAATCGTCGCGATCGTTATTGGGCAAAGCCACGCCCTGCGTCGGTCGCGAGCGCGAATTGGCGGCGCTCGAAGCCATTGTCGAGGCGACGCTGTCCGATGAAAATGCGCACGCCGTGATCGTGACCGGACCACCGGGCATTGGTAAATCGCGTATTCGTTACGAAATTGTGCCCAGGCTGCGTCGACGTTTTGCCGAATTGAACATTTGGGTCGGTCGAGCTGATCAAGCTCGCTCCGGATCGGCTTATTTTCTGCTGGGATCGACGCTTCGACATGCCGCGGGCATTCTGGGAAACGAACCGCCCCAGGTACGGCGAGAAAAACTATTGCAGCTCGTGCAAGTGGTTCGGCCGGAAGAACAAATGCGCATCGCCGTATTTATCGGCGAAGTCGCGGGGGAACCATTTCCGGATGACGCCGACCCCATGCTCCGTGCGGCGCGATTGGATGCGACGACGATGGCCAATGAAATTCGTCGCGCTTTCGACGACTTCATGGAAAGCGCTACCGCTCGGCGGCCCATTTGTCTTTTGCTCGAAGACTTGCATTGGGCGGATCAACCCAGCATACGCTTCATTGATCGTGCGCTGGGGGCTCAACGTGAACGTCCATTGTGCATCATTGCCTTGGCGCGACCGGAAGTGCACGATGTTTTTCCGCGTCTATTTGCCGGACGGACGGTCGATGAAATTCGTCTGGGCGAACTCGGACGCAAAGCCGCCGAGAGGTTGGTCAAATACGCATTGGGTGAACACGTCGAGCCCGAGGTATTGGCGAAGATCCTCGATCGTGCCGTCGGTAATGCTTTTGTTTTGGAAGAAATGATTCGAGCCGTCGCCGAGCATCGAAGCGAGACGTTACCCGAAACGGTGCTTGGAATGGTCGAGGCGCGTCTTGCTTCTTTGCCTGCGGAGCAGCGTCGAGCGCTCAGGGCCGCGAGTATTTTTGGAGAAACATTCTGTGCCTCGGGGGTTTGCACGCTCGCTTTCGTGAATCGTCATGACGAGGCGTCCGGCATCCTGGACAAACTCGTCGAGCGCGAGGTGCTGCGGGTAAATGGGACGAATCGCTTGGCGGGTGATCGGGAATATTCATTTCGGCACGCATTGCTGCGAGAAGGAACGTACGCGATGCTCACCGCTGCCGATCGCGCATTGGGGCATGAATTGGCGGCCGAATGGCTCGAGAGTTTGGGCGAAACAGACCCGGTCGTGCTCGCCGAACATTGGGAGCTGGCTGGAAAAGGGGTTCGAGCTGCGGGGTATTTCGCAAAAGCTGCGCAGCAAGCCATGCACTTGGGGGATTTGGACGTCGCAGTAACTCGCACGAACCGCGGGTTGGCAGGACAACCCAATGGCGAGGTACGTGCGGAACTGCTGATGTTGAAGGCGGAGGCGGTGGCCTTTCAAGGCGACCTTGTCGAATCGAGCAAGTATGCCGAGCTGGCGCTGGAATTGGCGCACCCCGGCACGTTGATCCACACGCTGGCCCTGGCGGGTATGGTATCGAATTCACAAAATGCGGGCGATCCCAGCAAAATCATTGCGGCAATTCCGATTTTGCTGAGCGTCGAGCCGACACCTGAAGCTCGAGGCGCTTTTGCTTGGCCGCTCAGTTTGACCACGGACGCCTTGTTTTTCGCCGGCCAAACCGATTTCGCGAAACAATTTTTGTCCAAACTCGAACGCCTGGCCCACTTGGCAATGGATACGGATCCGGCGGCGATGGCGTGGTATTGCGAATCACGTGGCATGTACGAGCAGGTCGTGAACGACAACCCGTTTGTCGCCATGCAACTTTATCGCCGCAGTATCGAACTCTTCGAGAAAATCGGCCATTGGCATAACGCCGCATTCGCGCGCTCGCGTTTGACCTGGACGCTCGCGACGCTCGGCGACTTCGAACAAGCTTTGATGCAAGCCGGTCAGACGAGAGCGCCATCCGCAGCTGTCGGGCTTCTGACGGCCATCAACAGCATCATGACGACGTTTATCAAGTTGAATCGTGGTGACGCCGAAGAAGCGATCGCCGAAGCGACCAAGGCGCTTTCCATGACGGAATCCAACCTGGCCATCAAGTCGGCATTGCATGTGATCATATCTCGGGCATCCGTGGATATCGGCCGCTTGGACGACGCCGAAGAACAATGTCTCGCATTTCAAAATACATCCCTGGGAT
>CAYSYX010000351.1:3336-9917 GCA_964435055.1 uncultured Polyangium sp.
AGGGAAGATCATCGTGACCTTCTTGCCCAGATTGCCGGCGATCCACGGCGCCATTGCCTTGGGACGAGGCAATGCCCAAGAGGCCATCGAATTGACGTCGAAAACCATTGCAGCCAAATCCGAGCCGACGCCCCACGGGTCGTACGCAGCGTTTGCCTACGTGACGCAAGCGCGCAGCTACGAAGCGTTGGGGGACATGAATGGCGCTCGAGAATGCATTCGGGAGGCACGCGATTGGTTATTGGCCCGAGCCGAGAAGGTCGAGGACCAGGGA
Organism: uncultured Polyangium sp.; assembly: GCA_964435055.1. GTDB lineage: Bacteria > Myxococcota_A > Polyangia > Polyangiales > Polyangiaceae > Polyangium. The sequence goes on from CAYSYX010000351.1 coordinate 3,611, forward strand.
ATGCGTAACAGCTTTTTGGAGCGTATACCCGAGCATCGGCAAATCCTGAAGCTCGCGGGGCAATGGCAGGTTTGATTCGACGAGGGCGGGAATTCGACGAACGAGCCGCGGCGTGAAATACCGCAATGCCATTTCACGGCGGAGGCGGCGGGGGGTCTTCGATGGCAATGGACAAATTATAGAGTTTGCCCGTGTAACCAAACGTGGAATTGGACACCTTGACGTAATGCTTGCCCGGCGTGACGATAGGCAGGCTGATCAAGTCCTCGTGATAGTCCTTATCGCCGCTCGGACCGCCGAGGGCCGTCGTGCAGTTCTGAAATACCTGAAGCACGGTATCCGTTTCGGCATCACCCGGCGTGGTTTTCACGTGCACGACTTTGCCTTCCGAGCCCGCGGGTACGTCGAACCAAACCCAATCGACGTCCATATCGTTCTCCATGTACATATCCTTGAGATTGGCCGGCAATGCTCCGGCAGCCAGCGCCATTGCACACGCATCGTTCGGCGTGGTCTCCGGCGTCATGACTTTGACCGCTTTTACAGTCATCGAGTAGCCGGTCGTGCCCGAGTTATCCCAATAAATGAAATAATACGGGTCGGTGTTCGTCGCGAGCACCGTGGTGCTCCCCGCAATGCCCATGAATTCGACAAAGCTGCCGCTCTTCGGGAGCATTGCCAATCGGGGGTTTGCATCCGCCGATGACGCCGACGCTTCGACGATATAAAGCCCGGGGCCCGTCGGCGCAAACGTGTACAGCAGCGATTCGAGCGGTTCGTTGATCTTTCCTTTGACGGAAGCTCCTTCGGGAATGGGCGTCGGCGTACGTGCCACGATGTCGAGCGATTTCGGCGCCGGCGATGCAATGGTGTCTCCTCCCGCAGGCCCGCTCTCAATGGAGAAATCAGCAGGTCCGGCCGGGGCATTGACGTCCGTGAGCACAAGAATATCCGCCGAATACAATTGAACATCGCTGACGTTCATTGTGAGACCTGCGGAGCCGCGCGCGATCAGGTTCGTAAACACGAGAGGCTCGAAAAATCCGTCGCCCGTCGAGGTCGAATCGAATGGCGTCGACAAATCGAGCTGCTTGGCTTTGGTCGCGAAAATGGAACCTTGCGCGACGGTGCCCGTGTTGACCAAGTCGAGCGGACTTTCGATTTTGAAAGCGCCTTTGTAGGTCGACGTCCCGCCCGCATCGGTGACTTTCACGTCCCGTGCGCCCACCGTCGCTTCGGCGCCGATATCGATCGTCGCGACAATCGCCGTCGGACTGGCAACCGTCTTCTCGAGAAGGGTAATGCCATCGCCGAAGTCGACTTGCGTCGCATCCGTCCACTTCGTGTCGTATCCGCTGATGTTGATGCTGACCGTACGGCCAAGAAAAACATTGTTCGGAATGACGGCGCTGATGCTCATTTCGGAGGGCGTCGTATTCGTACTGGACGAACTCGTGGTCGTCGCGTTGTCCGAACAGCCGATCGAAAACGCCGCCAAGAAGGGCAACGTCAACAAAGCAATTCTATTTCTCATGCGCAGCTCCTGGTGCTGAAAAGCGACTCGTGTCGCGAAAGAGACAAGGAGGGATGATCGGCGATGCTCGCAACGGGAGCAAGGAAAAACATCATCGGACGAAAGGCGACAAAACTCCGCTTCATCCGCGCCATCGGCGATGTCCGAGGTTACGCGCGTTTCGAGATACGGACGCCGCGTTGACCCAGTGCGCGACGCAATGCCGCTTCGAGGGTCGCAAAGGTTTGAAAACGGGCCGTTTCGCTGGATCCCAAATCGACGAGCGTTCGCGCGACGGCGGGGGAAATACCCGAAACGAAGCATTCGCTGCCCAGGAGCGCCGCAGCCCGCGCGATATCGAGCAAATGGTTGGCCGTTTCCGCATCGACGGTGGTGACGCCCGTTAAATCCAAAATGGTGAATTCCGCTTGCTTCTCGGTGATCGTTTGCAGAAGCGCCTGCATCATGCGCGAGGCGCGGTCGCGATCGACCATGCCGATGACGGGCAGAGCGACCATTTTATCCCAGACCTCGATGATGGGCGTGGACATCGCCGCCAACGCGGCTTCGAGCATCTCGGCCGCCCGTTTTTGTTCGGTCACATCGCGTGCGGATGAAATGGCCAAAGGCTTACCGGCGTGTTCAAAAAGAACCGTGCGCATTTCCGCTGTAAATGTCGTTCCATCCGAACGCCGAAATTCGGTTTCGATCGTCCGCGCTATCCCTTCGACCAACAAAGCGCCTTCGACCGCGACGCCCTCGACGGTAATGCCGCAGCGCACGTCCGCCATGTTTTTCCCGACAAGATCCTTGGGCTCGGTCAGCAGTTCTTTGCCGGCGGCCCGATTGCATTCGAGAATGGTCCCATCCATTTCGTGAACAAATAACATGTCGGCGACATGTTCGACGAGCAATCGAAAGCGCGCGTCACTTTCGGCGGCGATACGCACGGATCGCATACGCTCGATTTCGGCGGAGATACGGGCCGCAAAAAGTCGCAATGACACCGCACGTTCTTCGAGGGCGTCCATGGGCCGCGAATCCGCCATTCCCATGGTCCCGATCAATCTCCCGCGAGAATCGACGAGCGGTACGGCCACGACGCTTTGCATTTGTTCCATTCCCGGATTGCCGCGAAAAATTTCCGGCGTTCCACGAGGTATTTGACAAACTTTGCCCTGGGCGATGATGCCGCACGGCGTATTGTCGAGTTCGTATCGAATGTCGGATGCATGATTTTTACCGTCCCAAAGGGACAAAATGCGCCCGTGCGTCGGAGGGTCTTCGAATTCACTGGCAAAAACCATATCGACTTGCATGGCCAGCGCGGTTTGGCGCGTAATGGCATGAAATAATTCGATGCCTTCGAGGTGCGAGGTGGCGCTGTCGAGGCCCGACGACAGAAACATTTCCGCCCGCATTTTGGCCATTTCGCGCGACGCCGCTCGACCGGCCGAACGCAAAACGCCCAAAATTTGCGCCTCATTCGCTTCGGCTTTCGGACGATCATCCACGATGCACACCGAACCGAGAATCATACCCATTTCATCTCGAATGGGGACGCCGTAATAACTCTCGGCGTTGAGCATATCCAGCATGGGTATATTGGGGAAAACTTTGCGAACATCACAGCGAAATGAAACCGCATCCCCACGCATGATCCCCTGACACGGCATTCCCACGACATCGTACGAATACGGGTCCGCCGGATGCCCGTCGGCCCATCCGGCAATGACTTCCGCACGCTGCACGGGCCACCCGACAGCCCGCGTGAGCATCACGTATCGAGGCCCGAGCGCATCGACGACACCTCGAACGACATTTTGAAACAAGACTTCGCGAGAAACATGTTCCCCCACGTCATTCCCGACCCAAAGAACCCGTCTACCGACACAATGAAAATATCCGGTTGAAGGCGTTCCATTCGCTTCGAGAGCCTGTTCGGTGCCGTCCGCATTTCGAACCAACACGTGAAAACGTACGCGTTGGCCCGTTCGTGCCGCGACAAACGCCGATTGAAACGACGGCAGCGACGTTCGAGCCAAGTAAGAGGTGAACGGCGTGCCGACAATCGCCTCAGGTTCGACCCCCACGAGGCGCGCGAACGCCGGGTTTGCCGCGACAATCTCCCCCTCGGCCGACGAAAGAACCAGTGAAAAAAGCGGCTCGCGAGACTCCTGAAAAAACGCCTCGGCAGAAAAAACCATTCGCGAACTCTGCCTGAAATCGATCCTCATGGCAAGTTCCTGCTGCAACGAAATGGTCTGCCGCATCCTATCGCGCGCGTGCGAACGTACAAAAATTGCCCGACGACGACGAACGCTCTTGCTTTTACCGCCGATCCGGCCGACGATGCCCGCCGTTCACCCTTTTTCATCACCGAGGTTTCCATGCAACGAATTTCGCGGGCCATCACGCATCTCGGCGGATCATACGAAGTCGTCGTCATTGGCAGCGGATATGGGGGAGGTATTGCCGCAAGCCGCTTCGCACGCGCCGGGCGCAAGGTATGCGTGCTGGAACGCGGCCGGGAGTTTCTCCCGGGAGAATTTCCCAACACCGAAACGAAGGGCTTGGAGGAATTTCAAGTCGGCGGACCGATTCACCGTATTGGTTCGCGCACCGGGCTTTACGAATTCCATGTCGACAAAGAGATCTCCGTTCTCAAAGGATGCGGCCTCGGGGGCACGTCGCTCATCAATGCCAACGTTTCATTACGCGCGGACAAACGTGTCTTCGAGGATTTGCGCTGGCCCGAAGAATTGCGCAAGGACCTCGACCACGGCGTGGAGGCCGGTTATTCCCGTGCCGAAGCCATGCTCGAACCACGAACCTATCCGACAAACCGACCGGAGCTCAAGAAAGTATCGCATTTACGCGCTTGCGCCGAGCACCTCCGCGAAAAATGCCATTTGACCCCGATCAACGTCACCTTCGAAAAGTTCGAATCGGGCGTCAACCACGTCGGCGTCGAGCAAAAACCGTGTAATGATTGCGGCGATTGCGTGACCGGGTGCAATGTCGGATCGAAAAATACCACGCGCATGAATTATCTGCCCGATGCGTGGAACCACGGCGCGGAGATCTTTTGCGAAGTGGATGTTTTGTCCGTGCGTCGCGTCGGCGATCGTTGGCTCGTCCTGGTGCGTCCGCTCAATGTCGGACGCGATCTTTTCGACGCCCCGCCCATTCACGTTTTCGCCGATATCGTCGTGCTCGGCGCCGGAGCGCTCGGTTCGACCGAAATCCTCTTGCGTTCGGCCGAAAATGGTCTCGGAGTGTCCCGACTGCTCGGGCAACGTTTTACCGGAAATGGCGATGTGATCGGGTTCAGCTACAACGGCACCAATCCCATCAATGCTTTTGGTATGGGCACGACAAACCCCGAAGGAAATGATCCGCCCGGACCATGCATCACCGCTTTCATCGATGCCCGTGAAAATCGACCTCTGGAGCAAGGCACCATCACGGAAGATGGAACCATTCCCGGCGCCATTGCCAGGTTTGCCGCCACCACCATGGCCACCGAATCCGTCGTGCAACACAAAAATTTGAACGCCGATGTCACCACCGCGCTCAAACGAGAAGCGCGGGAGCTCGATTCGGCCGTCCGCGGACCCCATCACGGCGCGGCCAATCATTCGCAAACCTTCCTCGTCATGGCCCACGACGGCGACGATGGACGCATGGAACTCGAAAATGGCAACCTACGCATTCATTGGCCGAGCGTCGGAAAACGACCCATCTTCGAGCAAATCAATGACATGCTGGCCAAAGCCACGGAAACCAATTACGGAATGTATTTGCGCAATCCGATGTGGAACAAATTGTTCGGCCAACCATTGCTCACCGTCCACCCCCTCGGCGGCTGCTGCATGGGCGATAACGCTCAAACCGGCGTCGTCGATCACAAAGGCCAAGTTTTCAATGGAACCGATGCCACGAGCCTTCACGATGGGCTGTACGTCATGGATGGCGCCATTCTCCCGATGTCCGTCGGGATCAACCCATTGCTGACCATTTCCGCCGTCGCCGAACGTTGCGCCGACCTCGCCATTCGCCAACACGGCTGGAACGTTTCCTACGAATTGCCCTCGCGCCCCCGGACAAACGTCGCACCGCCGACGGTCGGCGTGCGTTTCACCGAAACCATGAAAGGGCACTTCAGCAAGGGAGACCTCGATTACAAGGCCGCCGATGAAGCCGGAAAAGTCGACGGCCACGCTTTCCGGTTCGTCTTGACCATTCAAGCCGATGAGCTGGAAAAACTCCTCGTGGACGAACATTACCTCTCGACCATGGTCGGGTCCGTCGAAGCGCCGATTCTTTCCCCCGAACCGCTCACCGTGACAAACGGCAAGTTCACGCTCTTCGTACGCAATCCCAACGAACCCGGCGTCAAAAACATGATTTATCAGATGACCCTGACAGCTCGGGACGGTACGCAATACCGGTTCGAAGGATTCAAAGTGATTCGCGACGACAAGGGTTTCGACCTTTGGTCCGATACGACGACGCTTTATGTGACGGTTTGGCAAGGCACGAGCACGACCGGGCCGCTGGTGGGCCGAGGCATTCTCTACATCGCCCCCGACGATTTTCTGAAGCAGCTGACGACGACGAAAATCATCAACGCGCCCGATAAAATCACCGAAACCAAAGACCTCGTCCGCTTCGGCATGCACTTCATGGGCGAACTCTGGGCCACCTACGGCATTCACCTCGTTCGCGGCAACAGCTGATACGCTGCCCTGGGCTCCGCCCAGACCCGGCAGGGGCTCCGCGCCCCTGCAC
>CAYSYX010000352.1:0-9875 GCA_964435055.1 uncultured Polyangium sp.
CCACGCTGTGTGCATGATTTTCTATCGCTGAGATGCCACCATTCGATTCACTGCGAATGGTGGAAATCATTTCTTGAATCTCACGAACATTCGAATCCATCGCTATCCGACATTCCGCCACTCGATCAATGACGGCTCGAAATCCAACACCATGTTTACCCGCTTGCGCTGCAAGAATCTGGCCATTGACCATGAGCAGATTCAATTCCAATATCAATGCCTGCAACGCTTCACATTGACCCGTCAGCCATTCGAGGCGAAACCCTAACGTGCTTATGACGGAAACAGCTAAGTGCATCGATTCTTTCGTGCGATAAATTTCTGAAATCGTCCGAAGTGCGGCATCTTCCCCGCGGTCACATTGCTCGAGCGCTTCGTCGAGACGACGCACCATTTCATTCCCATTCGCGGTCGCCTGCTCGCCCGAAGGCAAATCCGTCACATAGGAATGAGCATTCGCCAACGCCTCGGATGCATCATGCACCCGCTCCGCCAAATCGCGCAATCGTTCATTGGCCTCGTCGAGGGATGGGACAGCGCCATTCTTTGGCAAAGACGAACCATTGCCTCGATGGTCGGCATGAGCTTGCCCGTTCTCGGACGAACCTGCACGCAGCGCCAACGTTTTCAATTCCTGAAAAACCCGAGCCACCTCGGGCTTTGCGTCACGAGGCGCCCGAATCGGTTTTCCCTCGTTGACCCGTTGCAATGCTTCGAGAAGCTCCGCGACCGGAATAGATTCTCCGGCAGTTGTCGATTGTTTCGACGACGTTCGTGATGATTTCTTCGCAGCTGCTCGTTTTCGCGTCGCCATGGGCACCTCGAGAACGTGATGAAAGGCCGAATGGGTTTTCGGCTCAGGCGAGGATCCATGAACACCCGCTGACACACGATGTCAAGGAAAATTCCGGAGGGCGATCTCCGGCAGAACAAGGACACGTAGGCGGGAATCTAAATATTGATGCTCTGCGGGATTCGCGAAGGCAGCAGGAACTCATAACAAGGCCGCTCGATGTTCCGCGTCCCGATAATCCGTTCGATCTCACGCAGATTCGCTTGGAACGCATCGAGCAATGGTTTGACCCGCGGGTCCTGGAAGTACGGTTTGGTTTGATGCCGATCGTATTGGCCAAGCCGCGTGAAATACACTCCGCCGAGCAATTGGCCGACCACGAGCTGCACGAAGCTCATTTCGAGTGGCGGCATCTCCGCGAGCGCAGTTTTCGGCGAAATCGGCCCGCTCACTCGCGTCGGCGCAGGCGCGTACGCTGCGAGCGGCATGGCGGGCGTGTAACTCATGATTTCGTGTTGCGGGAAATTCACCGTTGCATGTTGCACACTGCCCGTGAAAATCACCATCGTCACGACGTTCACGAGATACTTGTACGTGAAGAGTCCCATTTCGCCGCGCGGTCCCGCCTCGCCGAGCCCATTGACGGATCCACCGTCTTTGGAAACGAGATCCTGATACCACGCTTGAAGCTCCATATCGGTTACAATGGCCGCATCGTCATTGTAATACACGGCGAGATAATCGCCGACCCAACGCTCGATGGCCGACCAAAGCAAGACGGCATCGTCGCGATAAGGATACTCCGGGAACGTTTCTCGATTGGCCACGCCGCGTTTTTCGAGATCATTCGGCAACATGTGCGCATTGAAATCGAGCGCCCCGAGCGCATTGGCTACGGTCGCCCAATCCGATTCGATCGTCCCGGCAAGCAATCGATCCACGTTGCCTCCGGGCTGAATCAGCGATGTGATCGCCGATTGATTGATGAACAACGTGCCTTGAAAATGCGGGAGCAGCAGCACGAACAGCGGATGGTTTGGCGAAAGATTGCGATGCGTCGCGACGACGAAGGGCTCGACCAAGAGATGCGTCAAACCCAAATGGCTGATGAGCTCGTGGTAATTGCCGTCGGCGGATTGCAAATGGATTTTTGCGAGTTCCCAGCTTTCGCCGTCGTCCCGATAAAAAACCGGCGTCGAATGCCCCGGTGTTTGACCGCATTGAATGGCGACCGGACGAAGCGTTTTTCGACCTTCATCAAGCGCAAAAAGCGCGAATCCCGGCGAGATGTACTTTTGCCCCGCCGGATACGTTCCACCAATCATCCCGTCGAGCGCTCGATAATCGACCAGGTACACCCGATCGCTCGAAAGCGCCGCATCGAGTGACGTACCCGTGAGAGCCTCGAAGCGGGCGCTGTCCACCGGAAAATGGTTTGGCAAAGCATTGACCTTTTGGATCAACAGCGGATTCGGCCCGGCGATTCGGCTTCTGGCGAAGAACGCATCCGTGATGGATACCGAAGATACGTTTGGCACAACGATCGCCTGAAATTGCGCCGCATAATCGGTCATTGCTTTCGGACGCCCGAAAAGACCGGCATCGGCGAGTCCCGCTTCGAGCACCGTTTCGATGATTCGTTTCAAGATGTCGCCGAGCTTGGCGCTGAATGAAGCACTTTCTTTTGGCGTGGCTGAACCTTTGGCAAGGGCTTTGTGAATATCACGGCCCAATGCCTCGAGCTCGCCCTGATGCTCGTGCAACAGTTTCGCGAGTTTCTCCGCGTCGCTCGAGGCATGCGCGGCCTTTTCAACGTCCTGGATGACGTGACCGACTTCCTCCACGACCTCGTCCACTTTGGCGCGAAATGCCGCGATCATCCCGCCGGCGGCAGGCGCAGGTTGACCAAAAGAAGCGGGCGGTGGAGGATCGAATTGCACCGCACCCGCATTGACGAGATTCGTCACATTGATGATCGCATTGCTCAGTAAACTCAATCCAACATCGAGGATCTCGAGGATTTGTACGACATTCAGGTTTTGCCCCTCGGGCAACGGATGCGCATCATCGACTTCGAGCACCGCAATGGGCGCGAGGACCAGCGTTTTGCCTTCATACGAATACGTATGCGAATGAGCCCATTGATAAAGCGTTTGGGCCCAGGCGATTGCCCGATTTCGTTCGGCAAGCTCGGCGGGACTCGTTTGCTGCGGTAACGTCGGTATGGACATTTGACATCTCCTTTAGGCGTGATGATTCGTGAAAGGTGGAACGAAGCGTGAAGAGCGAAGAAGCAAGCCACTTCAACAGATCGGCGCGTCGCGTGCAAGATAAACTTTGATTGCTGTGGTGCGACGTCTTGCGGTAGCGGCTGAATTCGCAATCGGCTGCGTTTGATGGGGACGTTCTTTGAACGCGGGCACGTGTTCGAACGCGTCGCTTTCTGGGTCCTGCGCCATGCGGTCGAACAATTCGATAATCGAAATATTTCGTGGAACCGTTTGGGGAGACGACCACCGAAGCTGTTGCTTTTTTCAGCCCAGTCGTGTTATACCCCGCGAAAAGGTATTTCTCGCACATGATTTCAATCTTCGACCACCCGCTCGTTTCTTCCCGTTACTTCTTTCCGCCGCGCAGCGTTCCGAAACAGTTGGTCCACGTCGACGTGGACGGCGCCGTTCTCGGCTGCGCCGCTTATGTTTCGGCGCCCGATGCCCCGTGGCTCGTGCATTTTCACGGCAATGGCGAAGTCGTTTCCGATTACGAGGAAGACCTTGCTCCCCGTCTTTTGACTGCGGGCCTCAATGTGTTTTTCGCGGAATATCGAGGGTACGGCGCATCGACCGGATCACCGGCCATGGTCACGATGCTCGGCGACGTGCCGCGAATTCTATCGGCCGTCGGGGTTTCACCGGACCGTGTGGTGGTGTACGGCCGCTCCGTCGGGTCGATTTACGCCATTGAAGCGGCCTACAGAACGCCGACGATTCGGGGCCTCGTCATTGAAAGCGGAATCGCGAGCCCGCTCGAGCGTATTCTTTTTCGTGTTCGTCCCGAGGAACTCGGCGTCACGTCGGCCGACCTGGAGCGAGACGCCAAACTCCATCTCGATCACGCCGTGAAGCTTGGGGCATTTCCCGGAAAAACCCTCGTGCTGCATGCGGCGAACGATACGATGGTCGTGCGTTCTCATGCCGAGCGAAATAGCGCTTGGGCCAAAAATTCCGAATTGGTCCTGTACGAGCGCGGGGACCACAACGATATCCTTGCCTGGAACGTCGACGATATCGTCGCTCGTGTCGCGCGGCTGGCACACGGGGAAAGCGGCTCGAAGTAGGACGGTCGAGCGATTACATGCCGTCGCATTGCGGAACGCCGAATTCGTGATATCATCCATGGCTTGCGCGCGACTGTTGCGCGCGTTCGCGGGAGAGCTGCTCATGAAGACGACACATAGCGCGCTGATGCTTGTTTGTAGTGGTATTGCGGGGATTATTTGGGGAGGGTGTGGTTCGGACGAAAGAATCATTTTTGGCAATGCCCCAACGACGTCGAGCTCAAGCGGTTCGGGAGCCGTAGGCGGTGACGGAGGTTCGGGGGGCGCAGCCGACGGCGGCGCGGCCGGTATGGGAGGTTCGGGGGGAGCGGGTGGGACGGGCGAAGCTTGGCCGGTGAAATATGACTTTTTGCCCGTATTGCAGATTGACACGAATGGCGTGCAAATCATCGAAGACGTCAAAGTGGACGGCACCTTGGCCGTCATCGTCGATCACGACGGTACATTGAAGGATTTGGCGAGTCGTCCCCACGTTTTCGACGGCCCGATCGGAATCGAAGTTCGGGGCAGCTCGTCGACGGGTTTTCCCAAGAATTCGTTTGGCATGGAAACGCGTGATGCTTTGGGTCAAGACACGGACGTGTCCTTTTTCGGTATGCCCAAGGAGAGCGATTGGGTTCTTTATGGACCTTACACGGACAAAACATTCATGCGCGACAAACTTACGTACGACCTCGGACGAGCCCTTGGTCGATATGCTCCGCGCACGCAATACGTCGAAGTTTTCGTGAACAATGAATACATCGGCGTTTACGTGTTTTTGGAAAAAATCAAACGAAATTCGGGACGCGTGAACATTCCTCAGGTCGCGGCGGATGCGGCCACCGGGGATATCACGGGCGGTTACATCGTCAAATTGGAAGCGGGCAATCCGAACGGCGGGTTTTTCTCGGCCGCGGGCACCGCGTGGCAATACCATTACCCAAGATACGATACCATCACGCCGGAACAAGATGCATACCTCCAAGGTTACATCAATTCGTTTGAAAAAGTGATGCTCGGGGCGAACTTCGCCGATCCGACCAAAGGATATCAAGCCCTGATCGATGTCGACTCATTCGTCGATTTTGCGATCATCAACGAGCTTGGTCGTAATGTCGATGGGTATCGAAAAAGCACCTACATGTACAAACAAAGCGATGCCAATGGCGGACGCGTTTACATGGGTCCCATCTGGGATTTCAATTTGGCTTTCGGTAACGCCGATTATTGCGACGGATTTCGCACCGACGATTTCGTCTACATGGGCGGAAATTGCTCGGATATCGTGGACCAAATCCCGGATTGGTGGTTATTCTTGATGGCCGATCCGGTCTTCACCAAAGCCTTGCGTTGTCGATGGGAAAGTCTGCGTACGGGCGAGCTGTCCGACGCGGCGATCTTGCAACGGATCGACGCTTATCGCGAAGAAGTCAAGATCGCCGAGCCGCGCGATCACGCCACGTGGCAGACCATCGGAGGTTATGTTTGGCCAAACTATTTCGTGGGTAACTCTTATGGCGAAGAAATCGACTACATGAAGCAATGGCTCGTCGAGCGCACCGCGTGGCTGGATGTGCACCTTCCGGGGACGTGCAAGTAAAACGCATTTCACGCGGCATCGTCGTCATTCCAACGGCATCCCGCGAGCTCGTATCACTTCACGCAGATTTTTTGCGGGAATCCCACATCGAGGCACACATATCCCGGACGGCATTGCGCATCGGCCATACACGTGCGCATACACGTCCCCGCGCCGCCAGGTGAGACAAACCAATTCGTGCACAATGATCCGGGGCCGCAGTCGTTCATGAATTGACAGTACTCCGAGCAGTATCCGCCGGGATAACCGAATATGATCTCCGACAAACATACCGGATCGCCGTTCACCGAATAACATTCGGCATGTGTCGTGCACGGCTGGCCCGCCGCTTTTGCGCCTCCCGTGCACGCCGGCGTTCCTTGACAATCTTCGTCTTCGCAATCCGTTTTGAAATCACCGTCGTCGTCCGTCTCGTTGTCGCAGATGTTCTCCGGACCGAGCGCGCACACTTTGCTCGAAAGTCCTTTGTCGACGCACGCATACCCCGGCCGACAATCCGAATCCATCAAGCATCCGTCGAGACAAACTCCGTTCACACTGGGCAAACCGATGTTCGTGCATACGCCATCGCCCGGGCAATCGTTCGCATTGATGTCGCACCATTCCGAGCAGTAACCATTGGGAAAACCCTGTTTATCGATCAAACACACCGGGTCGTTGGCATTGGCCATGCATTCCCAATTGGCGAAACATTGTTCCCCGACGGCAGCCGCTCCGGGCATGCATTCGAACGAGCCCTGACACGCCGTGGCGTCGTCGCAATCGAGGTATCCATCGGCATCATCGTCGAAAAAGTCGCTGCACCATTGTTCGGGTTTCGGAACATCAACGAATATGTCAAACCCACCGGATGTCCCGTCGGCTCCGTCGATGACGATGTAATACGTTTGTCCCGCAATGATATCCGTATGGAGAATCTCGGTGCCGAAATTCCCGGGCCCGATGTCGTTTACACAGAGCAGCTCGGACGAATTGTCGGCGCACGTCGTTCGCAAAGAGACGCTCAAGTCCGCGCCCGACCAGGAATTGACTTGAATGGTGACCGGACCCGTCAGTGGCGAATCGATACGAAAAACGGCTTCCGGACCGGTGATCGGCGAACACGAAGCGGCGACGGTATCGGGACGGCCGGTCGTATCCCCATTGCTCGATGCCGGGACGAATAAAAGTTGCGGAGAAATGCACGAATCGAGGCAGTTTGGTTCGCCGAAGCATTCATTGTCCGAGCAATCGACGAAACCGTCTTCGTCATTGTCGGTGGAGTCATTACACGATTCTTTGGGGAAACAATTCGAAGTATTAATCCCGCACGATGGATTGCACCACAACGTCCCCGAACCCAAACCGAGGTCGACACAGGTTTTGCCGCCGAAATCATTCCCATCGCAATATTCGCCGGGATCCTTTACGCCATTCCCACACAGTTTCATTCCGCCGCTGCTCGTCGAACCGCTGCTCGTCGAACCGGTCGACGAACTGCTTTCGCCGCCTTGACCGCCACCGGAACCGGCTTCTCCGCCCGCTCCGCCCGCGCCTGCGTCGTTTCCCCCTTGGCCGCCCCAGCCCGCGTCGCCTGCTGCGCCGCTGCTCGTCGGCGGATCGGTCGCGCCGGTGGCACACGCGGCAATTCCCAGCAAAAGCGTCGCAATCAACCCCGTTTTCGTTTCAAATCCGCGCATTGATCGAATCTCCATCCACGTTGGCTATGGCGGCGCCACACGTAGCTCGACCGCATGCGCACGCAAGTGACCACTTTGACACGGCGATTGCCCGTGCGCCAACGTTTCGCCGGTCATTCTTTTTCGATTTGTTTGACACGAGACGGAGGTTCGTCGATCAGAATGGCGTGGCGCCAAAGGCGTCGGGCGACACGATGGGCTGATACTCGCCGCCCGACCTTTGGACGGTTTTACCCCTCGTACACTTCGTCCTGTTGAATACGCGAAAGCACCCAATCGAATTCGCCTGATGTAATGTGCGAATTGCAATGACCACACACGCCGGCCATGTTGATGTTGATGTTCGGCGCTCCGCAATTCGGACAAACCGGATCCTCGCGCGGCGCTCCCCGCCGATTCTTGGATCGAATCAACGTCCAATATTCGCTGTATTGGCGTTCCTTGTTTCGATTGCCTCCCACCACATTGCCTGTCGCGTCCATCGTGTAATCGACGCACGATGCATACACGCGCACCGTAATCGCATCGAAAACATTGTCGCTTTGCACCTTCGCGATATGAATGGCCATCACGCGCGGATTTTCGCAGACATTGCGTAACCCCTGCGCCTTGTACATCTCGATCCAATACCGCTGCGTCGTCATCAGATTGTCCGAAAGGTACGGTCGCACGCCCGCCAAATCGCGCAGGTTCCATCCTTGGTAAAACGCATGGAAAATCGCCGTCACGCGCGCTTGAAAGGCCGTCCAGCCAAACTCCGGATCGATATGCGCCAACCGCGCGAATTCGTGTTTCACGTCCGATGCCGCGACCGTCGGCAAATCCGTGCCCTCTTCTTCCGTCGTTCCCGTCAGCATCGGCTCGCGCGCTTCCTTCTGCTTGCTCGTCACGTGAGTCACCGTCCAATCGAATCGCCCCGGCGAACACACTTCCCCGCAATACCCGCATTTTGCAGCGATATTCTTGTCGAGGGACGCTCCGCAATTCGGACATCCCAAGACAAACGCTTTGTCCGGTGCACGTGACGGTATGTCGGGATCTCGCTCGAGAATCCACGTCTCAATCACCGCATAACTCTGTTCCCGGCCGCCATCGAATACTTCCGTGTAATTCGCCTCGAATTCGACTTCGACGTGTATCCGCGGCAATCCTTGCCGATGACCACTCACTCTCAGGATGCGCATGGCCCCGACCACGACATTACGCACTTCGCACAACCCGAAACCCAGCGCAATCTGCGAGATCGTTTGTCCGAGATAAGGCTCGAGATGCGCCAAAGCATTTTTTCCACGCGCTATTTGCGTTTCGGCGTACAGCGCATACAAAAAGTCCTCGAATACGATCAACGAAAAATTCGGATCTTTCGCATGGATTCGATGCAGCGCCGTTTGCACCATCGGCCCTTGGAGCGCCACGTCGGGATTCAAGGTTAATGTGGGATTGCCAGGGTAAAGATCTCGCTTGGGTGGCGGCGGAGGCGGTGGTCCCCCCATTCCTTGTTGCTGAGCGACTTTTTGCAATTGTTTCGCCAAATGTAATGCATCGGCGGACGAATGACCGCCCGTCCAACCCGCTGTCCCAAGGAAGCGGTCGAATCGCCGCGCGATCGAACTGCCCACCATCATGAATGCCCCCAAGCCGAACAACATGTACCAGCCAAAATTGGAGCCACTGTTCCCGGACGAACGAATGGGCGTGGAAGGCGTTGGACTCGAATACGATTGCGGCGAAGGTGAAGGCGAAGGTGATGGCGAGGGCGAGGGCGAGGTGGTTTTACCGAAATTGCGAAAACGCTCCCATTCTTCTTCCTTCTTTTTGCGCTCTTGCGCCTCTTCCTTCTCCTTTCTTTCCCTCTCTTTGCGCTCGCGCTCCATCCTCTCCAACGGGCTTTCATCGGAATCGTCGTTGGATCGCGACGATCCAAAACTGCTCCCGCTGCCAAAACTGCTCCCGCTGCCAAAACTGCTCCCGCTGCCAAAACTGCTCCCGCTGTCGCTGCTCCCGCTGCTTTTTCGAAAAGTCTGTCCGCCGCCCGGACGACCTTCCGATTCATTCGCGACGAGCGACCCGGCGAATCCGAGACCGGTTGCCAAAAGCCCCAAACCGAATTGCCTTCGTTTCATGCCGCCACCTCGTTCGCAAGTTCGTTCACGTCGTCTTTGGCCGCCGGAAGCGCTGTTTCCAGCGTCGTTCCCAAGGCGCGCATGGCTTGCCCAAACTGCGCAATCGCGTCTTTCGCCCCGACAATCGCTTCGATTTCATTTTGCGTTTTGCTCAGCGCCGCCCGTAAATCGTCCGTCTCGAACGCCATATCGCCCACGAGAAATGCCCGACGTTCGAACGTCGACACGAAGACGAGTAATCCTGTCCGTCCGTTTGTCCGATGCACACCATTTTCGACAAACGCCGCTCGAGCAGCTCGTTCTACGTTTTCATGACGCCATGATTTCGGCGTCAAAGCCCGTCGCAGAGGGGGAATGAAAA
>CAYSYX010000353.1:0-6323 GCA_964435055.1 uncultured Polyangium sp.
GTGTTGCGCCAGGGCAAACAATCCGCCTACGAACGCAAGACCGGCGATACGTCGCGTCCAGGACGTTCGCGCCACACACAACGCCAAGGCTGCTCCGACCAAACCTCCACGCACGCCATACCCCAGGCCCGCGCCCAGGATTCCCACCGCGATGGCCCCCAGAACCAGCGGTCGTCGATGCAACCCCGGTCGAGTCACCAAGTACCGCAGATCCGCCAAAACATGCGGAATCCCGTACAAGATCGGGCCCACGACGAGCATCACGACGGGAAACGTCGACGTCGTCAAAAACGCGAACGTGATGAGCACGCAACCCCAAAACGCCGTCCGTTTGTCCCGGTCGAGGAACCAGGATCGCGCCAAGGGCCGCAAGAAGGTCGTCAAACCAAATCGACGCAACCTGTCCGCAACGTCGAGCAATCCGTCGAGCGGCGGAGCCGGCAAAGCGCGTACCGCCCCGACAAACCGAACGAATCGTGCTGGCATCGCGATCAATCCGTGCTCCTGTCGTGCGGGGTCCTGCGCGGACTATGCCATGGAGCGCGCCGGTCCTGGGAGTCCGTCGGTGTAAACAGCCCCGGACGCGTTCGTTCCGGCCCGCGGCTGCGTTCGGCGCTCATCGCCTCAAAGCCCTGCCCCCCGCAAAATTCCGAGCTGAACTCTAGTCGCCCGCCGTCAACCCGCGTAACGTGCCGCCATCGCAGCGAGCAACCAAATCAAACCCGGCATGAAGATCGGGGGCAAATATCGCCTTGTCCGCCCCTTGGGTGAGGGTGGAATGGGTGTCGTGTGGGCTGCGATCAACGAACTGACGGAACGCGAGGTCGCGCTCAAGCTCATTCGCGGCATCGAAGCCACCGACGAAGCCCGCGGCCGTTTGCTGCGTGAAGCTCGGGCGTGCGGGCGCATCGTCCATCGCAATGTCGTGCAGATCTCCGACGTCGGCGAAACGGAATCCGGCGATCCGTTCCTCGTGATGGAGCTGCTCAACGGAGAAACCGTCGGGGACAAACTCGAACGCGAAGGCAAAATCGCCCCGGATGTCGCGCTACGCATCATCGCCGATACCGCGCGAGGACTACGGGCCGCGCACGCCGCGCGCGTGATGCATCGCGATCTGAAACCGTCGAACCTCTTCCTCCACTTCGAACCGGACACCGACGCCGTCGTGCTCAAGATCGTCGACTTCGGCGTGAGCAAGACGCTCCAGACAAACTCGGACTTCACCGCCACGGGACGCACGATGGGATCGCCCGCGTACATGAGTCCCGAGCAGGTCAAAGGCCTGAAAACGGTCGATCATCGGACCGATCTTTGGTCGCTCGGCGCGGTGTTGGCCGAGATGATCAGCGGTCGGCGGGTTTTTCAAGGTCTAACCCCGTACGGCGCTGCGGCCGAGGTTCTCTCCGGCAAGATCCGCAGCTTGAACGAGCTCGCTCCAGGCACGGATCCCCGCATCGTTGCATTCGTTGATCGGTGTCTGCAACGCGAACTCAGCAAGCGTTTTTCCACGGCGGATGAAGTGCTCGAAGCCTTGGCTCCGCTCACGGAAGACGTGCCTCCGGCGACTCGACGCTCGCTCACGCCGCCGCCGATGCAAGCGGTTCGCGGATCGATGCCTCCGCCGGCGCCTTTGCCCGTCATCGCGATGACCGACGAGCTCACGTCGGAAATGGTAGCGAAGGAAGTTGCGGCGCAGGTCGCCAAAGTCTCCGCGGTGACGCATCCATCGACGAGCGCGTTGCGACCTTCGGATCATCCGCCCGCCGCTTCGCATCCGCTGCCGGTGATTGCCGACAACGAGAGCTCGAGCATTCACATCGGTCTGCCCATCGATCTGGGTGACGGCATGATGCTCTGGTCGGACTATGTGCGGCAGAGTGCGGACGGGGACAAACCGCGTTTGTCTCAACCACCTCCGGATCCAAATGCCCCGGGATCGCGCCGTTTTTCGCAGCCTCCACCCGAACCCGTCGCGCCGGGAACCTTCCGGTTGTCGCAGCCGCCGCCGGCGGATTTGCATCCACCGCTTTCCAAAAAGACAAACCAAGGTCTACCGTCGCCGCCTCCGCCCGATGGAGCTGATCTCGCTCCCGGGTCGTTGCGTCTGGGCAAGCCTCCCGCGGATCTCGTAGCGGCAGCGAATCGAGCCGAAACGAATCGACCGCGAACGGATCCTCCCGCAGCGTCACGTGTATTGTCGGACAAACCAGGGGCGATGGAGCGTGAATCGCGGGCGCCGGCGAAACGCTCCAACACGCCGCTCATCGTGGCTGCGTTGTTGTTCGTGATCGTCGCGGTTGCGGTGGTTTTGAAGTTACTGCGGCACTGAAGCGGTCAGTTGCCGGCACATTCGGAGCAGCTCTGGCGAACACGTTCGGTCGCGTTGCGGACGCGTTCACGCGCGTTCGTGCACGAGTCGCTGTCATCACCGGCGAGCGCGCAGATGTGCATCGCGGCTCGGTTCATCGATGCGAGCGCTCGACACGCGGTTTCACAAGGACTCGACGACGCGCCCGTTGCGGCTTGTCCCGGCACGTCGCCGCCTCCGAAGGCTCGCGCTTCGCTTTCCTTGTGCGTCATGGCGGAATCGGGATTCGGTGGTGGAGGTGGTGCTGATGCTTCCGTGGCCCTGGGTGGAGGCGTCGTCGGTTGCTGGACGCTGGTTCCGGGCGGTGTGGCAAAGCCGCCTTGCGCCTCGGGTTTGTACTGACCGAACGCTCCAAAAACGTTGTGTTCGGCCTGAGCAAGTTGCGCTCGAGCTTCGTCCAGGTTGGCGGGCGCGGGGGCTTCGGCCATGGCCGGCGTCTTGGAATCGGTAGCGCCCGAGAGCGCCGGCGCACCGCCGCATGCGGCTCCGAAAAACACGCCCGAGGCGAGGATGAAGACGATGGAGCCGACGTGATGGGCAGGGATCGAAGGACGTTTCATAGAAGTCTCTTCATTGGACGTTCGACCATGAGGATTCGGCTCACGCTGAGTCGTTGGCCTCCCGTGGAACGCGAATCTTCGGCGCACCTTACACGACGGCGCAAAAAACATGCAGCGAACGTGAAGTGCGAACCGACCTCGGGTTGCGATAGGCTCGACACGCATGCCTCTGCCCACCGACTACGAAAAACGATCCGCCCGAGAAAAGAACGACTTGCTCTGGGCAAACATCAACTCCGACGCGTATGCCGACGCCGAGCTTCCCACGCGTGGTCATTCGGTGATTGCGAAGCTCAAGCTGTTCAGCGTCGAATTCAACAAGGGCTCGTTCGTTCCAGGCGACGAACTCCCCCCGGACAGACCCAAGCTCGTGCATACCTTCGGAACCTGCGCGAGGGTCTCGTTGCGCATCACCGAAAAGCATCCGTACACGGGCATGCTCGAACGAGGTGGTGACGCGATCGTTCGTTTTTCGGACGCCAAAGGTGACGGCACGTTCCTCCCGTCCATGGCCTTCAAGTTCTTCGTCGATGGTCGTACGTCCACAAACGTTCTCGTTCTGCCCTCGCAATACCGCGAGAAAGGCGATCTGCGTAGTTTGTCCAGTTCATACTCGAACGCCGCGCAACCGGCGCGGGAGCTCGATGCCAAGCTTGTGCAGCGCACCTTTCAGAAGACGGCCAAAGCGATGGGCGCGACCCGTCTTTACGGCATCTACCTGCCGCTTCATGACTTCGCTTCGATTCGAGCTGACGGATCGAAGCCGGAGAAACCGGTCGTTCCCGATCGGCTGGAGTTTGTCCCAACAGACGAGGCGAAGAAAGTTTGTCCAGATGTACCGGATTATCGTCGCGCGTTGGCGGCGATTCCGGCGGGCACGGTGTTGTTCAAGCTGTTTGCCTCGGCGGCGATCGACAAACCCGTCGAGCTGGTGGGTGAGGTGCGCCTCGACAGTCCGTGGGTGGCTTCGGCGTACGGCGACACGCGGCTCTTCTTCCAACACGATCGTGGCCCGGTAGGGGATCACGGACATTGAATCTTGGCTTCGACGCCGTCTTCACGTAACGAGAACACCATGAACCGTAAGGTCGATGTCGCCACGTCTCTGCTCGCCAGCTCCGCCCGAATCGGTGCGGGCGTGATGGTCGGGCACCTCGGAGCGCGTCCGGACAAACTGCTCGAACTCTACGAATTCGAAGCTTCTCCGTACTGTCGCAAGGTCCGCGAAGCCTTGAGCATCCTCGACCTCGACGCGATGATTTACCCTTGTCCGCGCGAAGGAAAACGCTTTCGGCCGGTCGTCCAGGAGCGCGGCGGCAAGCTGCAATTTCCGTGGTTCGTTGATCCAAACTCGGGCATTTCGCTCTACGAATCCGACGAGATCGTGAAGTATCTCTTTCGCATGTACGGCGATGGCGACGTGCCGCTTTTGTTGCGCCTCGGGTCCGTCACGAATGTGTCGGCGTTCGGCGCGAGCGTGTGGCGTGCGGGGCTCGGTCATTACGCACGTCCGTCGAAATCTCCCGCAAAACCGCTGGAATTGTGGAGCTTCGAGGCTTCGCCGTTTTGTCGCATCGTGCGCGAAGAACTATCCGTGCTCGAAATTCCGTATCGCTTGCACAACGTGGCGAAAGGAAGTCCCAAACGTCAGGCGTTCGTGGCGCGAAGTGGGCGAATGATGGTGCCTTTCCTGCACGACCCCAACACGGACGTGGACATGTTCGAGTCGGCGGACATCGTCGACTACTTGCGGAGGACGTACGCGACCCGCTGAGCCTGCTGCGAAAAACGCTCCGAAAGAACCGCCGATTGGTCCCAAGTCGACTTTGTTCTTCGTCATTTCGTTCCGTCATCCCGACGGTTTGACGGGCAAGTTCGACCTCGAGCGGTACGAAAAGGTCCTTCTTTCCAAGGGCGACTTCAAGCCACGCAAGATCGACGATCCCGCGCTGCTTCCGCACTTGAACATCCACGTGCGCGACGGGCGTTTGTTGCGCGCGTACGAACCCACGGGGCAGCTGGCGAACCTCTTCGATCCGCGATCGGTTTGGCTTTTCGAACGCGCGCCGAAGAAGTCGAAGGCCGACGCGGAGGCCAAACCCGGCCCGGCCAAACCCGAAGGTGAAGGTGAAGCCGCTGCGCCGCAAACGCAGCCCCCGTCGATGCCTCCGCCCGGATCCAGCGTTCCGCCGTCGAAGGATGAGGGGCCGCGCAAGAATCGCGACAGCAAAAAGCCCGAGGGATTGCCTTGCAAAATCACGACGCCGCCGAGGCTTTACGTCATTGAAACGGGGTACGTCTTCGTCGTGTTCGGGGTCAAACCCGACGGTAAAACCCTGGCTTCGTTCATGGACTTTTATGCCGGGGTCGTGCGCCGCGGATTCGTGCATTTGCTGCCCGAAAGCATGCCGAAAAAACGCATCAACAAAGAAGGTGACACCAAGCCGCATCCTCTCGTGGCGATGGGAGAGCAGGCCAAGATCGAAGACACGACGATCCGTCATTGGCTCCGTTTGTTCATTCCCGAAGTGTTGCTCGATGCGCCCATTGGCAGCTGGCCCAATCCCATGGCGGTCAACGTCGTTTATGTGGAAGGCTTGCCCGACGCTGCGGATCGTTATCGATTGCGTCTTGCGCACGCGAGCGATCAGCCGATTGAACCGTCGGCGTTCGATTGCGAGATTCAAGGGCATCCGGCGATGTGGGAGCCGTCGGCCAAGGAATTGTGCATGTTTTCACCCGTCGGCGTGACGTGGGCCATTTGGCCGCTCGATGCCAAAGGCGTCTTGGCGCAATTCGACGGCATGGTGCTCGATCGATATGTTTACAAATGGATCTTGATCGAGCACGAGCGGTTATTTTTGCTCGAATTGTCCAGCGCTTGCGCGAGCATGTCCAACAAGCCGGATGGGCGTATCTTCGGACATTTGCGATTGGCGCTCTTGCAATACACGGCGAAATTCAGTTTTGGTCATGTGAGCAGCGAAGAGCGGCACGACAAGTTTTATTGCGGCCTGCGCAGCGCGCTCGACATCGGCGGCCTGTTCGACGAAGTGCAGGGTGAAATCACGGAAATCGACGAATACTTATCCGACAAACGCGCGGACTTGCTGAACCAAGTATTGGCCTTCTTGACGTTGGTTCTGACGCCGATGGGTTTGGTGATCGGTATTTTTCAGCGCGACACGATACCCAATTTCGATTTTCCGCTGCGCGAGTTGTGGGGTGAGCACGCATTGACCTTGTGGGCCAAACTCATTTTTCACGTTCCGTTGTGGCTCACGGGCCTGGCCGCCGTCGTCGGGTTTGTCCTGTTTACGCGCCTGCTCGGAATGCAGACCGTACGCGAGCTCGTGAAAAAATTGGCGAGCCGGACGGGCGAAGAATAACAG
>CAYSYX010000353.1:6333-9859 GCA_964435055.1 uncultured Polyangium sp.
CGTTGTATGCAGGCATGACCGCGGATGCAAACGCCGCCGCCGAGCATGGTCAGACTATGTCCATGCAGGAGCTTCGAGCGTGACGAATTCGTATATGCTCGAGGTGTATGGCTTCCTTTCGTCACGATTCGAATGCGCTTACCCCACATCACTTCATCGAAAAACTCTCACCTCGGCGCCGCGAAGTGCTCGAGCTCATCTCCAAGGGACTTACCAACGACGATATCGCGTCCATTCTTTGCGTTTCACCGGGAACCGTGCGAATTCATGTGGCGGGATTACTCTCCGAACTGCAAGTCGCCAATCGCACCGAAGCTGCCGCTGCGTACTTTGAATGGAAATCAACGACGGTACAGCTCACGAAGGTCCTCGAAAGACCCGCCATTGCCGTGCTGGCATTCGATGCGCTCGATCGCGTCAAAAATGGCGCATTGCTTGCCGCCGCGATGACGCAGGATTTGTCCACGCTATTTGCGCGTTGGTGCTGGTTTCCCGTCGTCACCGCGGCACATACTCGAACGTCCCAATCGAGGACTTCGTCGCCGCGCGAGCTGGGATGCGCCCTCGGCGCTCGTTTTCTCGTCGGCGGCTCATTACGTGCCGGCAAAGGCTCCTGGCGCCTCGCCGTACGCATGGATGACGCCGAGGATGGTCGATGTTTATGGGCGGAACGATTCGAGTTTCCAAGCGGGGAATTATTCGACGTGCAGGATCAAGTTTGCGAAACGATTGTCGCCACCGCGTATGACGTGCTCGTCAAGGGGCTGTCGTCTCGCGTCGGAGCTCATCGACATCCGGAAGGGCTCGATGCGTGGGCCTTGGCGCACGAAGGAATGTTGTTGCACGCGGCCCGCGCTCCCGAGTCCAATGCGCTGGCGCGTTCGAGGTTTGTCGCGGCGCTCGAGCATGATCCGGATTTGCCTTTGGCGCATTTCGGCTTGGGATTGTGTCAGTACGACAAACTTCTCAATCAATGGGAAAGCAACGATGCTGCCGCCGATACGCTCTTGGCGAGTGCGCAGCGTTGTGTCGAGCTGGCGCCTCATGCGGCCGAAGGATACTTTCTTTTGGGGCGCTATTATCAAGCTCGCGGAAAGCACGAACAAGCCTTGCCGATATTGGAAATGGCCGTGGCTCGTAATCCCAGCGCGGCGATGGCCCATGCGCTTTTGGCCCAGCTTCTCGCCATGAAAGGTCATTACGACGAAGGTTTGACGCGTATGCGTCACGCGGTGCGTTTGTCCCCGCGATCGTATGTCGCGGGACTCGGCGTCGTGCATTTTCTTCGCAATGAGCAACAAGATGCGCTCGAACATTGCGAGACCGCATTGGCCGTTCGGCCCGATTATGCATTTGCGCGGGTTCTCGCGGTGGCCAGCGCGTGGTGGCTTGGCGATATCGAACGGGCACGCGTGCATGCGCGTGCATTACGAGCGCAACACCCCGCGTTTTCCTCCACGAAGTTTCTCACCACGTTTGGAAATGGTCACGTGTGGCACGAACGCATTGCCAAAGCGCTCGAAGCCCTCGGTGAATTGTACTGAAAATAACGCGGGACTGCACGACGGCGTATGCCGATCGTCATATTGCCCGTGCATCGGGAGGGCGTAAAGTCTCGCGACACGACGCTCGGACGCGCCGCAGAGCAGCGGTTCACGCCGGTGCGAAGGGAGAAACGTTGTGACGCAGAAAGCAAAAAGAATTCTGGTGACCGGCGCAAGTGGTTTCATTGGAGGCCATGTTTGCGAAGCCCTCGTTCAGCGTGGCGCTCGAGTGCGGGCAATGGCGCGTAAATCGAGCGATATCAGCCAATTGAATGGCGTCGATGTCGAAGTTTTTCGTGCTGATTTGAGCGATTCCGCCGGCTTGGAGCGGGCGTGCAAAGATATCGACGTGGTGGTTCATACCGCCGCCGCCGTGGGAAGTTTCGGCGAATGGGACCATTTTTATGAAACCGGTGTGCTCGGCACGCAGCGGCTCATTGATGCGGCCGCGAAAAACGGGGCCGCGCGCTTCATTCACATCAGCTCGATTGCGGCGTACGGACTGCGGGATCATCACGGACCCGTCAATGAAGATACGCCGTACGATCTCGAACCGCAGCCGTGGAATCATTACGTGCGCGAAAAGGTCATGTCCGAGCAGATTTTGTGGCGGGCGCACGAAGAAAAACGAATTCAGGCCACGAGCATCCGACCCTCCGTGGTGATCGGCGCACGCGATCGCAATGCCATTCCGCGACTCGTCGAGCTGCTCAAGTTGCCGGTGACGGCATTGCCCGGACGTCCATCGCTGCGATTCCCCGTCGTCTGCATTGAAGATTGCGTCGATGCGATCGTGAAATCGGTGTACAACGACGTTTCGATTGGCCGAGCTTATAACGTATCCGGGGACGACTCCATTTCGTTGGCGGCATTTTTCGGTCTTTTGTCCAAACATGCCGGTTTGCCCGAGCCGCGACTGTATTTGCCGACGGACATGATGATCCGTGGTGTGGGGATGCTCGAAGAGGCGTGGAAGAAATTGCGTCGATCCGGGGAACCTGTGGCGACGCGTATTGCCATCGTCGTGTCGGGTTACGATTACGAGATCGATTGCAGCGCGACGAAACGGGATCTCGGTTGGAGCGCCAAAGGCAGTTATGAAGCGGCGATCGTGGCGGCGCTGCAAAAACCGGCGGGCGTCAAGCCCGGTTCGCTCGCGGCTTGATACGCCGCGCCAAACTCATTGTAACGAACTCCTGTGCGGCATAGAAGGAGACAGGTCGATGTTTGTCAAAATTGCGGGCGTGGGTGGATTCGTTCCGCCGCACGTCATCACCAATGAACGTATCGTCAAAGCGATTCCCGGATGGACGCCCGAACGTATCGAAGAAAAAACCGGGATTCGCGAACGTCGTCATGTATGGCAATTCGACGACGAAACCGGGCGAGCCATTCCGCCGGGGCCCATTGAAGATCCGGGGGCCAGCGTGCAAGTCGCCGAGCCTGCATTGCGTGACGCATTGGCCATGGCGAATTTGCAGCCTGCCGAGCTCGATGGGCTCATTTTTACGACTTGTACGCCGGATCAAGTC
The DNA here is from genome assembly GCA_964435055.1 of uncultured Polyangium sp. Classification (GTDB taxonomy): domain Bacteria; phylum Myxococcota_A; class Polyangia; order Polyangiales; family Polyangiaceae; genus Polyangium. Next base: position 9,410 of record CAYSYX010000353.1, read on the forward strand.
AACTTCAGCCATGACGCGATGATTTTGCACAAGCGTCTCGGTATGCGCCCGGATGCATTTGCGATGCGGCTGGATGATGGTTGTGGTGGAGCCATGTTTCAGCTGACGCTGGCGCGTGAATTGATCCTCAGCGGTCAACGACGAACGATTGCGGTCGTCGGGGCGAATGCCTTTGCCGCGCATATCGACCGTGATGTCTATTCGGGAAAATTGCCGAACAAAGATGGAAAAGCCATGGGTTCGTTCTTGTCGTTTTACCTTTTTGGTGACGGCGGTGGAGCCATCATTTTGCGGGCCGATGAATCGGGGCCGTCGGGAATTCTGGGTTCATTCGCCGAAAACGAGCATATCGATTTGGTCATTCGCCGCGGTGGAGGCGGCATGTGGCCTGCGCATCCGGGCCGTTCCGAAGTGACCCTGCGGGGGTTCAGCGCTGCATCTGGCGGATGC
>CAYSYX010000354.1:0-9850 GCA_964435055.1 uncultured Polyangium sp.
CGGCAGCATCGAGCCCCTGCCCCACGGACAATCGAGCCACCGCGATGCGGTTGACCAGCCCGAGCGCTCGTTCTTCGCCCGCTTTCAAATCCGGAAATGCTCGCACGCGGTTCGACGAGGAAATGACCACGCTCAATTTGCGGATCATATCGTTCGATTGCTGAATCAGTTTGCGACATTGCGCCAAAGAATCGACAATCGCCGCCGCCGTTGCGCCATTTTCTTCTTCCCGCGCCCATTGCACCACGGATAAGGGCAAACCCCCCGTGCTGTCGAATGCATTCGTATCCGTCCGACTGAGTTTGTCGAAATAGACCGAAGGATCCATCGTGGAGCTCAAGAAGTTATCGGTCTTGGTGCTGACCGGATCATACTCGGCCCGGACACCTTCGTACACGCGCAGAGCTTTCTCGAATTGCCCCGCGCGCAACATCAGATCCGCTCGCAAAAGCAGACCATCGGCGATGTCTTTGCTCTTCGGATCCGCGACGGCCAAAATTTCGAGCGCCCGCTGGGCTCGCTCCATATCCCCGAGTCGAACGTACACCCAACCAAGCTCGTACAATGCCGTGCCAAACTCGGGCGACGTGCGATTGATGTGATTGTAGGCATCGACGGCTTGAAGAAGATCATCCGTCTCGTGAAACAATCGTCCAATCGCGAGCCACGCCAAATCGACGACATGCGCATGTTCGGGCGTATCGAGCGGCAACTTCGTGACTTTGTAAAATGTATCAATGGCCGGAACGTACCTTTGCCGGGGAACTCGCGGCGGAGGTGCACCTTCGACCACCGGCGCCGGAGGCGGCGTGGCCTCTTTCATGGCGACGAGACCAAGCAAATACCCCGCTTGATGCAAATATTTGCTTTGCGGATCGACCATCATCAACGCTTGGCGTGCACCGGCCCAATCTTTTTTGAGAATGAGCGCTTTGCCCCGCGAATACATGATTCCACCCGTGACCATGGCCGCGGGCAAACGATTCATGGCCACGAAGACGTCATCGAGGCCCCGGTCGTCGCGAATACGCATCGCGATATCGACGAGCCGCTCGATGGCGGGAACTTGGTATTGCGAAAATCGCGGTTCGCTCGAGCGAGCGAGAACTTTGCGAAATGCCCGGCGCGCGGCGAGATATTGGTTTGACGAGAAATACGCTTCGCCGAGCAGCGACATCGCCTCGGGAAATGCCGTCGGATGATCGGGATATTTCTCAATGACTTTGCTGAGCACCGTGGCGGCGCGATCCCAATCGCGCGAAGCCATCAAGAGCACGGCGTCGCCCACCATCTGCGACGCCGAACGTTGCCCCGTTCGAGATCGGGCGATCGTCTCGTCAATGCCCTGCATGTCGCTGACGGCCAGACGAATCTGCTGCGATGCCGTCGTCAAAGCCTGGTCTTTGTCCACCGCCCAAGCCGACGTCGATCCCGCGGCAATGCCGGCCATGAGCGCCACGCCGCAAAACATGGAACGAACACGAGAAAAACGACTCCGGTTCATGCGTCCCATCACGCCCGTCAACGCGGCGTCCCCGGCGCAGCCGCCGCAGGCAAATCCCCAAGACCTTGCGTGACTTTCTCCGCATAACGAACCGCCGGCCGCTCCTCGAAACGCGCCGTCGCTCCGCCCTTCTCGAAAGAAACCACGCCCAAATTCGTGGTTTTTCCCTCGATCGACGTGAACGAATGATCCGAACGAATCTCGAACTTGTACCCCTTGAGATACGAAAACACGCCGAAACCCGTGCCCGTCAAGTTCACGAGCACCTGCACCGTATGCGCACCCGGCGGAATCGTCCCCGTAAACACCGAAATTTCACCGGCTTCCGCAATCACGCCCTGCTGCTCCGTCTTGCTGTATTGCACCGACCCGTCGAGCACGATGAGCAACTTGGAGATCTTCCAAGCGGTGGAGATTTCATTCGAGAACTTGATGATCGCTCGAGATCCACCGCCGCTGCCGCCCGCCAAAATTGTGTCGCTCAGTAGGGACAAACGCGTGTGGCTGCGACGAATCTGTTCCTTCAGTTCATCGATGCGTTGTTCGAGGTCGCGAAGACGGATCGCGTAGGTTTGTCCGTCCATACCTTGGGGTTGTCCCGGCGGGGTTTGTCCTGTCGCCGGGGGTTGTCCGGGAACAGGAGCGGGCACTTGACCCGGCATGGGGATCGTGGATCCGGGAGGAACCGTCGTCGGGCTCGCAGCGGGCGGCGTTGCAGGCGGTGTGGTCGTCGAGGGTGGAGCCGCAGCCGGCGCGGGTGTCGGGTTTGGCGGAGTTTGAGCTCCCGCGTGAGCAACGACAAACCACGATGCCGCGACGATCGCAGCAAATGTGTTCTTCGCAAGGCGCATGAAGGACAGTCCCGTGAAAAAGTCGTGGGTTCGAAACGGCGGAGCCAAAGCTAGCCCGGTCGGAATTGTCGTAGTCTATGGTTCGGAACGGGAGACGCGCAACCGCGGATTTCCGTACGCACCGTCGTAAAAGCTGCCTTGTTGGTCCGGCCCAAACTTCCGCGTCGCCCCTCGAGGCCACGATCCGGTAAGGTTGCCTCGTGCAGGGACGACAACCCAACGTCAGAACTTCGAGCGTCCTCGCGCGTCTCATGCGTCGTGATGAACATTCACGCCTTCCCCCGTCGGTCGATCGAGGCCTTTTCGATCGCGGACTCGGGAGGTGACGGATGGCGACCCAGACGCGTGAGGAGGTGGCGGACGAAGTCTTGATGATGCGGTTTCAAGGTGGAGATCAATCCGCCTTTGCGGGACTCGTACGACGACACAAAACCCCGGTGTACAACTTCATCTTGCGCACGGTGCGCTCGCGGGAAGTCGCCGAGGATCTCGTGCAAGACGTGTTCGTGAAAGTCGTCCAGAACGCGGCCGACTTCAAACACGAAGCCCGTTTTTCCACGTGGGCGTACACGATCGCGCGAAACGTCTGCATCGACCATTTGCGAAAAGCTGCTCTTCGGAGGCATCCGTCGCTCGACCAAGCGGCCAACAACAATGCCGGCGAGGACGGACCAACCCTTGGCGATCGCATTGCCGATGCGCATTTTGCGGCATCAGCCGATCGAATGGCGATCGGCGCCGAGCTCGGACAACGCATCACTCGCGCCGTCGAGGATTTGCCGCCCGAGCAACGAGAAGTGTTTTTGCTGCGGGAAGTAGGGCATGTGCCCTTCAAAGAAATCGCCGAGATCGTTGGAGTTCCAGAGAATACGACGAAGAGCAGGATGCGATACGCCCTCGAGCGCCTTCAACAGGCGCTCGCCGAATACGAGGATTATGCTCGAGCCCTGCGGTGACGTTGGGCAAGGTGGCTCATGGATTGCGAGAAGTTCGACCAGGTCGTGATGGATGCGCTGTACGGGGAGCTCGATGAGCTCACCGCGGCTGCTCTACGCCGACACGTGGATGCCTGCGTTCGATGCTCCGAAGCCTGGAACGGACTGCGCAGCACGCGTGAAGGGGCCAGTTTGCCCCTCGAAGAACCGAGCGCGGATTTGGAATCGCGCATCCTCGCCGCAGCGCTCGCGGCGCAAAGAAAAACCCCGTTTCATCGCCAAATTCTCCGCGGTCTCGCGTGGGCGGGCAGTCACGCGATGCGCCCGCAGTTTGCCATGGCCGCACTGTTTTTCCTGGTCATCGGCTCGAGTCTGCTGCTTCTTCGCGCCAAACCCGGCACCATGGCCTCGAGTCCCGTCGCCGTCACCGAACGTGGCGTGCCTTCTCCCGACGATCCGGATCGCCCGCCGCCGCCCGCCGCAGCCGCACCCGCCGCTGCAGAACAAGCTCAAGCCGCTCCGGCCGACGAGCTCGCGGCCAAAGCCGAGGCGAATGAGGACAAACGCGGCAAAGGTGCCCAGGAAAAACTCGCCGACGGAAACGCTGCGGGAAGTGCTCTTTCACAAGCTCGCGCCACGCGGGATCAATCGGGATGCGGCGCGGCCATTCCGCTTTACGACGACATCTCGACGCGTTTTTCCGGAACGTCCGCCGCTGCGGACGCCACTTGGGAAAGCGCCCAGTGTCAAAAAAACCTTGGAAACACGGCCAAAGCTCGCGAGCTGTTCTCGTCGTTGAAAGAGACCGAAGGCTACCGTCAACGAGCGGACGACGCGCTTCGAGACACGAGCACCGCGACGGCAACCCCGGCAGGTGCAGCAGGAGGCGTCGTGGCCAGTCGAGCCGCCGCCGCTCCCGCACCGGCATCCAAACCTGTCGATGAGCAAGCCGAACGCGGCAAAGCCAAAGCCTCGGCCCCCGGTGGCGGTCCTTCACGTGCAGTTCCCGCCGCTCCCAAACGCAACGCCGACGTCAACTCGGCATACGGATTCTGATCCGATCGTCGGACGCTCGCTGCGTACACGCGCAACGCCTACGAAGTGACGAGCTGTATTAGACTCGCCTTCATGCGTCGTTCACGCCTCTTGCTTGGTCTCATTCCTATGCTTCCCATCGCAGCCGCCATCGGTGCCTGCACGAATGCTCCCGTGCAAGTCGGGTTTGTCCTGCGCAATCCGTTGGGACTTCTCGACCAAGCCAAGACCGTGTCGCTGACCGTCTTCGACTCGGCGAAGGGCAAGTGTTTGCCCAGCGGGCATGTCGACAACATCCCGACGGGCGAAGGCGTGCAAACGTTTGAGCTCAAAAAAGATGGTTGTGCGGGCGGTGCCGCTTGGTGCACGGAAATCGAACTGGATCGAGACGGCACCGAAAAAGTCTTCGCCATCGTCGCCAAAGGTTCGTCCGGGATCATCGCCGAAGGATGTGCGGTCACGAAGATCGATCAGGATCCTTTGGCCGTGGACATCAAGGTCCAGAAATACAACCCCCCGGCCTGCTGCAACGACGGCATGTTACAGACGGGCGAACAATGCGATTTCGGCCCGGCCGGTACGTGTTTGAAGGCCGAAGGCGGTCAGTGCGCCGGGATCGTCGCCGATGCGGTTTGTCGCTGCGATTGCACGGCGGAAGAGATCCTGCTCTCCGTGGACAACGCGGCACCACCTGTTCTGACAAACGGTGACGTCGGGACGAAAGTCGACCTCGCCATGGCCTTCAGTCCCGGACTCGACGCGACCAAAAACGCCCTTCGCACCGTGTACACCAATACGGCCGAAGTCGGCGGCGGTGACGTGCACATGCGCCTGTTGCGCGACGACTTCTACACGATCGACAGCCCCTCCCCGCTCTCGCAACAGATTCGCTTACCTGCGTTGTGCGCGAACCCGGGAGGTCCGTCTTCACCGCTCATCCAACGCTCCCCGGCGGTTGCTTCCGTCGGCCTCGATCGCTTCCTCATCGCCTACGCGAGCGATCAGAACGGAGCCAACAACTTCGATGTTTATCTCAACGTCCACAACGAGTGGGGATGTGCGGATGCGCAGCCGATCAAGATCACGACGCAAACGGGCGACATGGAGCTGCGTCCCGATATTGCGGCGGGCCCGAGCGATGCGGCCCTGATCGTTTGGCATCGTGGAACAGCGACGTTCGGACGTATCTGGCGCAAAGCCAACGGCCTCGACATGAACGAGCTCCCCATTGCTACGAACGCAAAGTTTCCACGCGTAGCCGGAAACAAGGACGGCTGGGTCGTCGTCTACGAAGGAGCCGGCGACGGCGATGGCGACGGCGTCTTCATGGTAACGGTTTCGGCCAACGGAGACGTCGGAACCACGCCGGTTCGAGTCAACGAGGATCCGACGGGTGTCCAAGACCAACCCGACGTCGCGATGCTCGAAGACGGACGATCCATCGTCGTTTGGCATTCCGCAACCGGCGATGACGTTCACTTCCAACACTACGACGCGACGCGAACACGCGTGGTTGGGCCTGACGAACAAGGACTGCTCAATACGAGCGCCGACGGTGTCCAGCAGCATCCGGTGGTTGCCGCGGGCCTCGGGTTTTTCGCGACGGCGTGGGAAGACGCCCCCGGCAAGATCTCCGCCCGGTTTGTCGGAGGCACATCCGGCTTTGGATACAACAGCGTTACCGGGCAAAATGATGCGTTTGTCGCATCCACCCCAGACCCGGCGAACATGCCCGGCGATCGAGTCGGCCCCGCCGTAGCGATCGGCGGCGCGGGGTTTGTCGCCTTCGGTTGGGAAGACAAGAACGCAAGCCACCACGGCGTGTACGTACGGCGCTTTCCGTTGCCGACCGGTTTGTAACAGCTGCGCCGTTCAGTTCGAGAACGACTCGGTTGCCGCGCTTTCGCGCAAATAGGCGATCGTGCGAATGGTCGCGACCAACCTCTCCCGATCATCCGGGGTCAAGTTCACGAAGCGAATCCCCATGCCTGGGTTGGGATTGTCCCGCAACGGACGAACGATGTTGACCCACTGGACAGTTCCTTGGAGCACAAACGGTTCAGACGCATCCGGCGGGACAAACCGCAAAATGAGCTGCGTGCCTTTCCCGAGCGGCTCCGTCGTCTGCACGAAGATCCCCAGCTCGGAGATGTTCGTGATCGCCGCGTACAGAAACGTGTCCTCGGTTTCGCAGTCCACCGACCACGTCACGTCGAACCTCGTGGACGATCGTCGCTCGAAGCAACCGTTGATCTCATCGGAATCGAGATCGGCCGCGCTTTGGGCTCCGTCTCGCATCGAGTCGTCGCTTCGATTCACCATGGCATCCTTCGCCTAATCGTTTTCATCGCGCGCGCCAAGGGATCGAACGCCGCACAAAGACAACAGATTCCTCGGAAACGAGACAATTCCGGAAACTCTGCCCAAGCCCGTCGTCAACGCACATGAAGCTGTCCGGCGATGACTCGATTGTCCTGCTGATTGCCACGCGTCACGCGAAAGCGCGCGTCACCCGAGAAAAAGCCCATGAACACGGTGTAGTCGCCGGGGGTGAAGTGCGGCTCGAGTTCGAAAATGTAGTCGTCGACGAGCACATCGTTGGGCTGCCAGAGGTTGATCGCGTACTTGCCGTCGAGAACGTTGTGATCGCCGTTGTAACGACGTTGAAAACCGTCGATGTGCAAAAACGCTTTCCAAGCCCCCGTCACCGGTTTGACCACGCGGAGGTAAAACCGCATGTGGAATTTGCGCCCGGGTACCACGGAATCCACAACGTTTCCCGCTTCGTCTCGAACTTCCCAACCGAACATCTCGAGCTGATCCTCGAACATCACGTCGATCTTCTGGGCGGGGTTCGGAGGTTCGTCGAACAGAACGGATCGCAGCGGATTTTCGTTGGCGGCTCCGGCCAAATCGTTTGAAGCCAAAAGAATTTGGCTCGAACGAGCATCGAGGATCGGAAGGTTTTTCCCCTTCGCCTTCCGATGCATCGAATTGAGTTTGGAGAGATCTTCGGCACGCAAGATCAACCAACGTCGGGCATCGGACTCGGTGAGCCAATCAAACGCTCGTGTTTGATCGGTGAACGGAAGAACCTCTCCGCCGTGGCGGTAGTAGGCGATCGACCGTGCGCGCACGCCCAGCAGACCCAGCGGTTCACCGGCGCGCTGCAAACGAGCGTAGGCGTCGAGCACTTCCTTCGGAGAGATCTGGGCGGCAAGCGCCGGAAAATACCCAAATGACAAGACAGCTCCGACGACGATCGCGGCCATCGAGACACCGGTTCCGCGAGACAAACGCGTGCGCTCGAAGAACCAGCGGAAAGCGTCGCGCACCATCACGAGCAGGATGGCCACGGCGACGCTCGCGAGGGGCACCAGCCACCAGAGATTCAATCCGATTTCGATGAAGTTCTTCGACAACTTTTGGGTCGATGCCCAGCCGAAGCGAGTGCCGACATAAAGCATCGCGCCGAGTCCGACGAGCGCCGCTTCGAGGACCGTCATCCCAAAGAGAAGATTGCCATTCCAAACTTCGGCCAACGTCTCGATGAACTCGCGAGAACTCGCGACGCGTTCTTCGTACCAACGCCGCAAGCCCGACGGCATTCGTTCGACGTTCGATTCGAACCACGCGATCCCCACGAGACCGGAGAACGCAAGGGTCGAAACGAGCATGTAGCTCTTCGCCGTGTCCTCGAAGCTCTTCGGGAACGAGGGTTTGTCAACCTCGAACACGCTGAAGATGCGGCCCGGTTCGAGCGTCATGTCGCGATACAAGACGATCGCCAAAAGAAACGTAGCCAGCGCGATCGTGCGGGATGCGGGGGCACCGCGATCGAAGTCGGCGATCGCGACGGCGGCAATCGCCGCCAAGAGCGCAACCGGTGCAAACGGGACAAACACGGCGAACGGAGCGAGGAACGCGTAGGCGGCAAACGCAACGGCGACGCCGACCAAGAGAGCGACGCGCAAACCGGTTTCGCGACGCGTCAGTTCGTCCTCGAGACCCGCGGGAGCCCGGAACAGACGGCCCACGGCAAACGGGACAAACGCACTCCACGGAAAGATCGCTTGTCCGAGATGCCGTATGGTCCGGTCAAACGTCACTTCGACGCCGGGTTTGGCCACGAGAACCATGGCCAATGAGCGTGGGATCGGAGCCGTCGGCGAGGTCGTCAGGACCAACTTGACCGCAGCATAAGAAGCAACGACGCCTCCCAGGAGGACGAGCGCGCCGAGCACATCTTCTTCGACTTTTCGCGCAGCTCCTTGGCAAAGGGCCAGCCACGTCAAACCCGCACCAAGGGTCGGAATCGCGACGCCGATCAGCAACCCTCGCGTGAGATAACCGGCGACGAGACCAAGGGCGGCGACGACGAGCCAGATCAGTTTGACTTGCAACGTTCTACCGCGCGAGGCTTCCACACCGTCGGGCCCCGACGAACGATCCAGGAGCATGCCCGTGAGTCCGGAAAAACTCATGGTCAGCGCCGACATGGTGACGATGTCCCCGAGCATCGTTCGCGCATGCATGAAATACAGGGGCATCGAGGCCAACGCGACGGCGCCGTAAAGAGCGGATTTGCGTCCGGACAAACGGACGAGGAGTTCGTAAAGAACAACCACCCCCGCGAGCGCCCAGATCGCCAGCGGCAAACGGCCGGTCCAATCACGCAGACCCAGGAGCTTGAATCCCAAGGCCATGGACGTGAAAGGCAGTTCGCCCATACGCAGATCGCTCAAGGTGGGCATCACGTTGAGCGCGTCGGGCAAAGCCAAGTTTTGCGCACCAAACAGATGTATCGCGATGCGACGTGAAAATTCCGCAGCGTCGAGCTCGTAGGGATCCCAGATGCCACTTTTCGCCAGCGTCCCGAAAAACATGAGGGAGGCGAATGCGTACGCGGCAACGCGCGTGGTCATGTCCTGCTTCGCCGGTCCCTTCGAACGCTCCGAATTCTTCAAGATCGGGGCTTCCTGTCGTTGTTCGGCACGTTCGGACACGGCGGTCATGCGTCGCTTGTACCCCTGGTCGACGCCATTCGCCAACGACCGCGACAAAGAGAAAGGTGACGGAGCGTTTGAGGCCCACGCGCGCGTCTGCTATCGCGCGCTGCGTGAAGAGTCGCAGACACGAAGCCCAGGCGGCGCATGGTCGGACGCGTCGAACCAGCCGGAACGAGCCCCACGAGGCACAAGAACGCACGAATGAACGCGGTTCCAGGCCGGAACAACCTCAACGTCCGGAACCACGTCGGCCTTCCGGAGGCGCCGCAAGCGCTCGATCTGAACGCAGAAGCTCCGACGAACGACGCTCCGCCAGACCGGATCGGGAACGTCGAGATGACCGTGGCGTGAGCCGCGACCGCACCTCCGCGCGTTCCGATGAACGCCCTGGTTCTCGCGACGCACGACGTGGACCTCCGCGCGCACGACCGGGTGGTCAGGACGAACGACGTGGGCCTCGCCCGGATGAACGCAGCGCACGCGACGAACGACGTGGGCCCCCGCGTGCACGAGCGG
>CAYSYX010000355.1:0-5951 GCA_964435055.1 uncultured Polyangium sp.
ACGATGGCGTGTATTCACGCCTGCTCGTCAGCCGGCCCATCATTCCGTTGGGTCGCGATCTTGGTTATTTGCCCGGCGATGTCGATGAAAAGCTCAATCCTTGGATGCAGCCGATTTTCGACAACCTCGAATTCTTGTTCTCGAATTCCACCACGGGCAAAGCGCGCGACAATCGCGGCTTCATGCAGCTTCTCGAGAGCGGCGTTTTGCAGGTCGAACCCATTACGTACATTCGCGGAAGAAGTTTGCCGAATCAATACCTCATCGTCGACGAAGCGCAGAACCTCACGCCGCACGAAGTGAAGACCATCATCACGCGCGCGGGTGAAGGCACCAAAATCGTATTGACCGGCGATCCGCACCAGATCGACAATCCGTACGTCGATTCCACATCGAATGGTTTGAGCGTCGTGGCGGATCGATTCAAACCGGTGGCTTTGGCGGGCCACGTGGTCCTCGCCAAAGGCGAACGCAGCGAGCTCGCGGAACTCGCAGCGAATCTTCTGTAAATGCTCACCTGGTTGCAACCCGCCGAAAAAGTCCTGCGGGAAGCATCCTCACGTGTGCGCATGATCGCGGCCACGACGCCCGTCGATTTGGCCGGTGAGCTCGAACGATTGTTCGTTTCTTGGAATGCGGGCCATGTTCGTCCGCCGCGATTCGATTTTCCTCCACGCCACGATCATCGCGACTTGATCGATGCTTTGGAGCGACTCGCCGACAAACTCGTCCACGAAGGCCCCATCGGGGGCGTCTATGCCGACCGGGCGCGGGAAATGGCCGCCGAAGCTGCCATAAGTTCGGCCGTGGGTACGCCCGCGTTTCGGATCGCCGCGCGCCGGCGTTTTTCCCGGCGTGATGCGTTCGACGAACCCGCCGATCGTCTCGCATTGGATTGGCTGGACGAACCATGTCTCGAACCTGCCCAAGAAGCGGAGGAATTCGTCTCGAGCGATGACGACTTGAATCCTCGTTCTCTTTTGGTTCGGTTGCGTGTCGAGCTTGGGTGGCGGAAATTGCCTTTTCGAGTCGTCGTGGCGCGGGATGCATCGGCATTGGCGGCGACGGGTGATTCTTTCGTGCAAGTGGCGAAAAATCGAAAAATGACCATTGCGGATGTCGAACGCACGGTATTGCACGAAATCGAGGGGCACGTCGTGCCGCGATGTCGAGCCAATGAGCAAAGCTTGGGGATTTTTGCGTTGGGGACGCGGTTTGGCGTGGATGATCAAGAAGGGCGGGCGATTGGGATCGAGCGACGAGCGGGCCATTTGACGAATGCGCGTCGTCGCGAGCTTGCGTTGCGGCATATTGCGGCCCGGCAGGTGGAACAAGGGGCGGAATTCGTCGATGTCGTCCCGCGGTTGGTCGAACGCGGAGCTTTGTTGAACGATGCGTTGCGAATTGCGGCGCGGGTTTTTCGCGGCGGCGGATTGGCGCGCGAAATGGTGTATTTGCCTGCGTATTTACGAGTCGAAGCGGCGCTGAAGGCTTCTCCGGAAATCGATCGCGTGCTGGGGGCGGGGCGAGTTTCCGTTCCGGCAGCGGACGTTTTGCGGGCTCATGTCCGAGAAATGCACTAAACTTGCCGGGAATCGAGGTGCTTCATGCTTTCTTCCCGAGCTTGCTTTCTGGGTCTTGCGGTATTTCTTGCGGGCTGTGGATCGGATATCACGCCTGCTCCTACGCCGAATGGCGGACATCTGACATCGTGGTTGCGGCGCGTGGGGCGCAGCAGCGATGCCGAAATGATCGGTCTTGCCGGATTGGCCGAAGGCGGCGTCGTCATGGCCGGTCGTTATTATGGCGAAGTTGATTTCGGCGGGGGTAATTTACCGAGCCCGAACGATAATTACCAAGCGTACGTCGCGAAATACGACGATTCGGGGCAACATATTTACAGCAAGTCGTTCGGCAATGAATTCGCCGAAGCAGCGGTGGATGTCGATGCTTTGCCGGATGGTTCGGTGATCGTCGTGGGGACCTTCAATTGGCCCGTGGATTTTGGTACGGGCATCGTGACCCCGGTGGACACGGATATGTTTGTCCTGAAGCTCGATCCGTCCGGAAAAACCATTTGGTCGCGGCGCTTCGGAGGCCAGGGTGAGCAACGACCGACGGCGCTTGCCGTGACTTCCGATGGCGGCGCGGTGCTCGTTGGTTCGACGTCCGGAACGTTCGATGACGGCTTGGGAAATGCTTACCCGACGTCGAATGATGGATTCGTTTTGCGGATCGATGCCGACGGCGAACCCGTTTGGTCGAGCATCGTCGAGAGCCAGGTTTGGACGAACATTTCCGATGTCGCCGTGCATCCGGTGGATGGAACGATTGCGATCGGCGGCTGGTACAATGACGAAATGGCGGTGGGGGCATTGCCGAAAATCCTTGCGAACGGGGGACAAGACGGCTTTGTGGCGGTGTATGACGATAAGGGAAAACCGCAATGGCTCCGCACCGTGGGTGGGCCGGATTATTCGGATCTCGTGACGGCCATTGCGATGGCGCCGAAAGAGCCGACCATTTACATCACCGGGCAAGTCATGGGATCGGTCGATTTGGGCGGGGGCGTATTGACTGCGTCGGACATGTACGACGCGAATACGTTTCTTTTGGCCCTCGTGACGACCGGCGGATACCTCGGGAGCCGTTTGTACGGCCAAAAGAATTCCGATATCGGGTATGGCCTGGCTGTGGATGCCGGCAGCAATGTGTACGTGGCCGGTGAATTCTATGGCGGCCTTGGATTCGGACCGCTCAGCATTGCATCCAAAGGCAATTCGGATGCATTCATTGGTCGAGTTCGTCCGAATCTCGAACCCAGCTATCAACAGGGTTGGGGGGATACCGAGCGGCAATCTTCGTATCGAGTGGTCGTGGACGGCACCGATCGCGTTTACGTAGCCGGATCGGTGTTTGGCGTGGTGGATTTCGGCCTTGGCCCCACCTACGGCTCCGGCTATTACGAGACGTTCCTTCTCGCCCTGCCGCAATGATGCATGCTCGACAAACCCGTTCCGTTTTGATTCGTCGGCAGGACAAGTCAATGTCAGGTCCAGGACAGGTCCTGGCGCGGGTGCGGGGGCGTGGAGCCCGGCTCGGGTCTGGGTGAAACCCGGCTTCGACCGCAGTGGACATCGGCGCAATCGTTGCGCTACAGTCCGCGCGTGACTCAGTTGTCCCCGACATCGCCTTCAGCATCTCCTTCATCGCAATCAAACGGAAAGCCTTCGCCTCCTTCGACGCCGTGGATTCGCACGTTGACCCGTGGCGGCGATTTTTCGAGCATTGCTATCTCCGGAAAAACACGCCTCGTTGACGACTTCTATCATTTCGTCATGGATGCACGCTGGTCCGTCGTCCTTGTGTTCATCGCCGTGACCTACGTCTTGACAAACGTATTTTTTGCCGGATTGTACCTCTTGGGTGGTGATTGTATCGTTTCCGCGACGCCCGGATCTTTTTCGGACGTCTTTTTCTTCAGCGTGCAAACCATGGCGACCATCGGCTACGGCGCAATGGCTCCCAAAACCACCTACGCGCACTTGCTCGTGACCGTCGAAGCCATTCTCGGATTGTTCGGCACGGCATTGGCCACGGGGATCGTATTTGCCAAATTCGCCCGACCCACGGCGCGCGTGACCTGGAGCGACGTGGCCCTGTTGACGAAGCGTAATGGTGTTCCCCACTTGGTTTTTCGAGTGGCTAATGCGCGGGAGAACCAAATCGTCGAAGCGAGCATTCGTTTGAGCGTCCTCAAGTTCGAAGTGACCACCGAAGGCGAACGAATGCGCCGATATTACGATATGCCCTTGTTGCGCAGTCAAAACCCCATTTTCGCCATGACGTGGACCGTCATGCATCCCATTGACGAACATAGTCCGCTGCACGGCATGACGTTTGACCAGATGGTCGAAGGGCGCATTGAAGTCCTGGCGATCCTCACGGGTCTGGACAGTACCTTTGGACAAACCATTCACGCGCGTTTTTCGTACGCGATGGAAGACATCAAAGAGAATGCCCGCTTCAAGGACATCGTCTTCGAATTGCCCGATGGTACTCGTCAAGTCAACCTCGACAAAATCAGCGAATGGGAGCCCGTCCCCGACGGCGCGCCGCCGGTCAAACGCTCCGAATTGTTCACGACGGTACGGTAGATCGCATCATTTTCTCCTGGACAACCGTCCAGTTTCTGCCTAAACCGCCCCGCCTCATGACTGCCACGACCGACACGAATTCCGCCACCTCGATTTCAGCTCCCACGTTGCCCCCGTTCGATCCGGTTCCGGCGCTCGCCACCGAGCTGTCTTTGCCGCGTTCGGGCGTGTCTGCGGTCGTCGCCCTGCTGACGGAAGGTGCAACGGTCCCGTTTATTGCGCGTTACCGCAAAGAAGCCACCGGCGGGCTCGATGAAGTGCAAATTCGCGCCATCGAGGAACGTCGGACGTATTTGGTGGAACTCGACGAACGGCGCCGAGCTGTCCTCGACGAAATCGGCAAACAAGGAAAACTCACTGCGGACCTTCAGAAAAAGCTCCTCGGTGCGGCGACGAAAGCCGAGCTCGAAGATTTGTATTTGCCTTTCAAACCCAAGCGCCGCACACGCGCGATCATTGCGAAGGAGCGGGGCCTCGAGCCTTTGGCGGATCGTATTTGGTCGCAAGCGAAAGAGGGCAATCCGGATCAGGAGGCCGAAAAATTCGTCAATGCGGCCAAAGAAGTTCCGAATGCCGCTGCGGCGTTGGCGGGCGCTCGAGATATTTGTGCCGAGCGTATCGCGGAAAATGCCGACGTGCGCAAGCTCGTGCGTGAAGCGTACATGCGCGACGGCGTGATCCACGTGAAGAAAAACGAGGAACACGAAGGCAAAGCGACGAAATTCGATACGTACGCGACGTTCGAAGGGGCCATTGCGGGAATGCCTTCGCATCGATATTTGGCCATTCGTCGTGGCGAAGCGGAGGGCGTATTGCGGGCATCCGTGGAGCTCGACGGTGAAAAGCAATTGGGACCGATTAGCAAAATGGCGGGCCTCGATGGTTCATCGCCATGGGCTGCGGAGCTTGGAAAGGCTGTTGCGGACGCGTACAAGCGGCTGCTGGCGCCGAGCGTGCAGATCGACGTCCGCGTGGAAATGAAACAAATCTCGGATCGCGCGGCGGTCGACGTATTCGCGCAAAACCTCCGCGAATTGCTCTTGGCTGCGCCGTTTGGACGGCACACGGTGCTCGGGATCGATCCCGGTCAACGTACGGGCTGCAAATGCGCCATCGTGGACGACACGGGAAAACTCTTGGCCAACGAAACCATTTATTTGGTCCAGGGTGATGGCGCCGTTGAAAAAGCGAAAAAGACCATTCGGGATTTGTGCCGAAAATATGAAGTGTTTGCCGTCGCGATCGGCAATGGCACGCATGGTCGGGAAACCGAAACGTTTGTCCGGGATGTCCTCGTCGCGGAAGGCTTGAAAGAGGTTATCTGCTTGTCCGTCAGCGAAGCCGGAGCGAGCGTGTATTCGGCGAGCGACGTGGCGCGTGAAGAATTCCCCGATTTGGATTTGACCGTCCGCGGGGCTATTTCCATTGCGCGTCGATTGCAGGATCCATTGGCCGAGCTCGTCAAGATCGATCCCAAGAGCATTGGTGTCGGGCAATATCAGCACGACGTGTATCAGGTGCTTTTGGCGAAAAAGCTCGATGAAGTCGTGGAAAGCTGCGTCAACATGGTCGGCGTGGAGCTCAATACGGCGAGCGCTCCGCTCTTGGCGCGGGTGGCGGGTATCGGACCGTCATTGGCGAAGAAGATCGTGGCCCATCGCGATACGCACGGCGCATTTTCGAGCCGCAAAAAGCTCCTCGACGTGCAAGGTCTCGGGCCGAAAACATTCGAGCAATGCGCGGGATTTCTTCGTATTCGCGGGGGCGAACATCCGCTCGATGGAAGCGCCGTGC
>CAYSYX010000355.1:5961-9758 GCA_964435055.1 uncultured Polyangium sp.
CACCCCGAACGATACGCGCTCGTCGAAAAGATCGCGACGGATTTGGGCGTGCCCGTCGCGTCGCTCGTCGGCGACATGAAGCTCATCGCGCGAATCGATCCGAAACGTTATGTCGGTAATGACGTCGGTGATTTCACGTTGAATGACATCGTGGCCGAGTTGAAGAAACCGGGGCGAGATCCTCGTGCCGTTTTCGAGGCGCCCAAGTTCCGCGACGACGTGCGGACCATGGAGGATTTGAAGCTCGGCATGGAGCTCGAGGGTATTGTCACGAACGTGACGGCGTTCGGGGCATTCGTGGATATCGGTGTGCATCAGGACGGCCTCGTGCACGTCTCGCAATTGGCGGACAAATTCGTGAAAGATCCCGCGGATGTGGTGAAAGTGGGCGATAAGCTCAAAGTGCGCGTCATGGAGGTGGACATGGCGCGGAAGCGAATTTCGTTATCGGCCCGGAAAAACGATCGTCCGGACACACGCCAAGCACCGCAAAATGCGCCGCAGCAGGGCAGGGGCGGGCCGCCGCAGCAGCAAAAGGGACAAACGTTCGGCAAAGGGCAACAAGGTCAGCAGCAGCAAGCGAAGTTCACGAACAATCCGTTTGCGAATTTGTTGAAGCGGTAAGAGGGGCTCAACAGGCTGCTGCGCAAATCAACGCGTCGGTCAGCCTCCCTCAGCGTACTGAAGTACGCTTCGGATCGGCTTCCCTAGCCCTGATTCGCTCGCGACGCCTGTTGAACCCCTCTTGCAGATGTCGTCATTATGCTAGGCTCGTCCGCGATGGGCGAGCCGGCGAGAAAATTGGAGACCTTCGACGAAGGTCGCGTTCGATCCGTTCCGACGTTCGAAGAAACGTGGAAGAAGATCGAACAGTTGCCTCAGGGCGTAACGGGCGAGATTCTCGAGCCCGGAGTCATCAGCACGATGGCCCGGCCTCGAAGCAAGCACCGACGTGCGGCAGGGCAATTGTACCGTGCGCTTGGCTCTGCCGACCTGGCTTCTGGTGGTACGGGTTGGTGGATCGAGCAAGAGCCTGACGTACGCTTTGGAGATCGGACGACGTCGCCGGACATTGCCGGTTGGCGCGTCGAACGTTGTCCTGATCCTCCGGACGGCTCTCCGATTACGCTCCTTCCTGATTTTTGCTGCGAAATTCTGTCGCCGTCGACCGTACGCAAGGATCGAAGCAAAAAGCTTCCGCTGTATGCGCGGTCTGGCGTCGAATGGATTTGGCTGATTGATCCCGAGTTGTACCTCGTCGAGGTGTACCAATCGATGCAGGGGCGCCCGGTGCTCATCGAAACGGCTGAAGAAAACGACTGCATCAAGTTGCCGCCGTTCGATTTCGAGATCAACTTCGCGCCGTTTTGGATCATCCCGAAAAACCCCGAGCCGGAAACCGAGCCCGGCCTCACGCCTTTGTGAGCTTTCGTAAAACCCAGATTCACTTCGAGCAACTTCGGGAGACGCCATGAAACTAGCAGCTTTCACCATTCTCCTGCTCGGAATGCTTGTTTCCGCTTGCAGTACGTCGGTGGACGCCACCGATTACGATCAATCGTGCAACGCAGATGCGGATTGCGCCGTGGTGCTCGTGGGCAGTCTTTGCAGTTGCGCGTGTAGGTTCGATGCCATTGCTCTACGTGACCTACCGCAATATCAAGAAGATGCGACGGCCGCGAATGACCATTGCTTTACCGAGGAGACCTGTGCCGCCGCTTGCGAGCCGCCCGGTCCCGCGGCGTGTTTGTCTGGTAAATGCACTGCGGTACCTTGAGTGAGACACCTTCGGGAGATTCCAGATGAAAAAAGCAGCGTTGACGGTTCTCGTATTCGGAATGCTCGCATTCGGTTGCAGCACGATGGAAGTGGAGGATTACGATCAATCCTGCACGACCGCCGATGATTGCGTCGTGCAGCTCGTGGGGGATGTTTGCGGCTGCGGTTGTGAATATGGGGCTTTTGCGAAAAGCGACCTGCCGAAATACCAATCCGATTACGCCGATGCCTACGATTATTGCGTTGGTCTCGCCAATTGCGACGCCTGTAACTTGCCCAATCCTCCGGCGTGCACCGCCGGCAAATGCACCGTGGTCCCGTGAATCGCCCGCGTTCGAGACATCAACGTTTTGCTCGACGCACCATTTCAGAAAGCAACGCCGTCGGATCGTCCTGACGCATCAATGCTTCGCCCACGAGCGCCGCGTCCGCAGAACCTCGAGCGATTCGGCCCACATCGTCCGGTAAAACCAATCCCGACAAAAACACCCGCACGTAACTCGAATCGACCCGCTCGAGCACCTCGGCCGCTCGCTCGACGTTCATTTCGAGCGTATTCAAATCGCGAGCATTGACGCCGATCATGCGCGTTCGCGTCGCTTGCGCGTTCTGCAATTCCGCGTCCGTCGTCACTTCCACCAGCGGTTCGAGGCCCCGCGCCAAGGCGTCGTCAACGAGCTGCTGCAATTCTTCAGCCGTTACGATGCGCGCGATGAGCAACACCGCATCGGCTCCCGCTGCTGCCGCCCAGGTCAGTTGCACGGGATCCAGAATGAATTCCTTGCAGAGCAACCGCGGCCTCGCCGTTCCGTAACGCGCATCCAGGCTTTGGCGACAGCGCGACAGATGTTCGTACGAGCCTCCGAAAAAGGGTTTGTCCACGAGCACGCTGATCATGACGGCGCCCGCTGCGGCGTACGCATGCGCCCGATCCTCGATGCTCAGCGCTGTGGACAACTGACCCGCCGACGGTGAACGCGGCTTGATCTCGGCGATGAGGCGCAGAGGCTGTCCCGGCAAACGATGCAACGTTTCGCGGACAAACCCTTCGGGCGCGTACGATGTTTCCAACTTGAACGTCGACGCCGCGGAGAGCTCGGCCCGCTTGGATGCGAGGATGTCTTCGAGCACGCGTTTCATGCGGCAGCCCGCGCGATCGTTGCGGTCAGACGCAACGCTTCGACTTTGCGTTGAGCACGGCGCGTATCGAGCGCATCGGCGGCTTCTTCGGCGAGCTTTGGATACTGCGCTTCGTCGTCGACTCCCCGACAAACCGCCAGCGTCGCCGCAGCGTTCAGGACCACCGCGCCACGTGCCGGATGGGGGCGACCTTCCAGGATCATTCGGATCGCCGCGGCGTTTTCCGTGGGGGAACCGCCATCGATGGCCCCCGGAGGTGATGGTTCGAGCCCAAACGATTCCGGATGCACGACCCGTTCACGAAGCCGACCATCGGCGACTTCCGTCACGTATGTCCGGCCAAACGGACTCACTTCATCCAAGCCGTCTTCGCCGTGCACCACCCACGCGCGACGTACACCCAGATCCACGAGCACGCGCGCCAGCGTGGGTCGTAACGCGCGATCGTAGATGCCCAGCAGGCGATGCGTCGCGTGGGCGGGGTTCGCCAACGGTCCGAGCACGTTGAAGATCGTGCGTACGGCAAGTTCGCGGCGCGCGATTTGGCTGTGGCGCAACGCCGGATGGTGCGTCGGGGCAAACAAGAATGCGATGCCCGCGGTGCGCAAAATGCCCGCTTGTTTGTCGGGGTCGACGTCCGTGGGAATCCCGAGCGCTTCGATCACGTCGGCGCTTCCGGAGCGGCTCGAGACGCTGCGGTTGCCATGTTTGGCGACGGGAACGCCGCAAGCGGCCACGACAAACGCGGCGGCGGTCGAAAGGTTGATCGATCCATGACCATCGCCGCCCGTGCCGCAGGTATCGGCGACCAGGGGCAAACCATGATCGACCTTGATGGTATGAGCACAAAGCGTTTGCGCCGCGGCGCTGATCACATC
>CAYSYX010000356.1:0-9722 GCA_964435055.1 uncultured Polyangium sp.
GCCGCGTCGTCGAGCTGCAAGCATTTCCGTCGCTTTATGCGCTCATGGTCGCGCAAACGGACGTGATGGCCGAAGTGATGAAAGAGATGCCCGGGCTCGATCGCAACTGGTCGATCTACTTCGGCGGATTGAATCGCGAACAGTTCCTCGATCGATTGCGCCACGTCGTTCTTGCCGGTGAAGATCCATCGTCGGTCGTGCTGCTCGACATCGACCCGCCAAACCAAAAAACCTATCCGGACTTTTTGATCACCAAGGAATTCGTCGGCATCGATCCGGTTTGTCCCACGACGCTCATCAAAGACGGGCGCAAACTCTTCCGCAAAGTCGACGGCAAACTCGTTCAAGTTCGAAGGATTTACAACCGCGTCGTCTTCGACGAACTCGAAGTGCGCAAAATTCAATTGCCGTTCGATTACCGCGACGAACTCGACATCACGTGGGTCTCCCATCCGAATTGGTACTGGACCTGGTCGAAATACACGCTGCCGTACATCGATCATCCCGCCGTACCTCGAGCACGGTATCTGTCGGATGTGACGGAAATCCCGGCCGATCTCGAACGGTATGTGCTCAAACCGTTGTTCTCGTTCGCGGGCTCGGGCGTGAAAGTCGATCCGACGCCGGAGGATGTTCGTTCGGTGCCGGATGAACAGCGATCGGGTTGGCTGTTGCAGGAAAAGATCACGTACGAACCGGGCCTCGTCATGCCCGACGGCAATGGCGTGAAGGCGGAAGTGCGGATGATGTTCTTGCGTGCGCCTGAAGAAGAATCGCCGCGATTGGCGCTGAACTTGGTGCGTTTGTCTCGAGGCAAGATGCTCGGCGTCGATCAGAACAAGAACTTCACGTGGGTGGGTGGATCCATCGGTATCTGGCCGGCCGACTGAGGGCTTTGTTCAAGCTGGGATCAGAAGGGCCAGATCAATCGATACGGCACGGCGAATCTCCACACGCCGAAACATAGTCCCACCGTCAACAGACCCAGCGCAAGCTGCAACCACGGGCGTGGTGAGGGACGGGTTTTTCCGAGAACCAACGATACGGACAAACCTACGACAAACCCACCCAAAAGACCGAACAAATGCGCTCCGAGGTCCGACTGCGGGCTGGCCCCGAGCGATCCCAAAAGAGCCAATCCTCCGACAAACGGGGCGACGACATCCATCCAAGAACGTTGGCGACCTTCGGCATGCTTGTGATCGAGCGCGATTTGCGTCGCCGCCAAAATGCCAATCGCTCCGAACACCGCCGTCGATGCACCAATCGAACGATGAATGCCGTAACCCATCGCGTGATGAGCCGCCGCATTCGCCACATTGCCGATCACGCCCGACGTGAGAATCGCGAGCGCCGCGCCTCCGGGACCGAGACGACGTTGCACGGCCGCTCCGAAAATCGTCCCGGAAATCACGTTGCCAAGGACGTGAGACTTGTCGGCATGCAGCGTCAATGCAGTCAGAGCGCGCCAAGGTTCGGCTCCGAGGACCAAATCGCTTTCGGCTCGGCCGCGTTGAAACCACAGAGAGTTTGTCGAAACGGGACCGGTGATCAGGAAAAACACGGCCAATGCGGCAAATAGCAGGGGAACGACAACGGATGGCGCATGGCGCGGACGTTCGCGCACGCGGGGAGGGGGCCAATCGCGATTTTCCACTTCGTACCGATCAATCGCGGTCGATGCGCGGACATAGTCTTCATCGCGAACGAGGAGCACCCAGCCTCCGGGGATGTACCGCGGCGTGTGCCAGACCGACATCGATTGAAGAACGAGCGCCCATTCGCGCGTCTTGCGTTGATCCGTGGGCCCGATGGCTGTGAGGCCGGGAAGCGGACTTGCTGTGGGAGCCGAGTTTGCCGGAGGGGAACGATGCGCGTCGGAATGCGGAAAAGCGCCGACCGTAATGAAAGAAGACTTTTGCGGAACAGCACTATTCGTCGTCATGGCACCCGCCTCGTCGTCCGAGTCACTCACAGTCGAGCCAACCTGCGAACGACGATTCGACCTGTCAACATGCAGTCCCCACTTGTCCGAAAATCATAAGCGTGGCACGGCTTGGACGTGTCATCCGCCATCACCAACGGAATTCGAGTCTCAGTTACTTCGGTCTACGTGCCGGCTCAGTCATCACCGACCGAGAAACGTTACGTGTTCGCGTACACCGTGCGCATCGGCAACGAAGGCGCGGAAGTGGCGCAATTGCGATCGCGTCATTGGATCATCACGGACGCGAAGGGCAAAGTCGAAGAAGTTCGCGGTCCCGGGGTCGTCGGCAAACAACCGGTGCTCAAGCCCGGCGAACACTTCGAATATACGAGCGGCTGCGTGCTCGAAACGCCGCGAGGATCGATGCGCGGCAGTTATCAAATGCATCGGCCGAGCGGCGAACAATTCGATGCGGAGATCGCGTCGTTCGCCTTGTCGATGCCGTTCAACTTGAATTGATTACGCTTCGGGTGTCGTCGTCGTGTCTTCGGGTTTGTCCGAAGTGGGTTTTTCCGGGACGAACGTGAAGTCGAGTTTGTCGTCGCGCAGATCGACCACGACTTTGCCGCCCTGTTCCAATTCGCCAAACAGCATCTCGTCGCCGATCCGCGGCTTGAGCTCCTGTTCGATCACGCGGCCCAAAGGACGCGCGCCGAACGTCGGGTCGTAACCTTTCTTCGCGAGGTACTGACGCGCAGCTTCGGTGACTTCGAGTTTGACGTTGCGATCGGCCACGAGGGCGCCGATCTCCTTGACAAACTTGTCGACGATATGCCCCATGATGCTCGGATCGAGCGGTTTGAACATGATCCTCGCGTCGAGGCGATTGCGGAATTCGGGGCTGAACGTGTTCTTGTAGGCGCGGTCGTCGTCGCCCGCGCTGCCGCGATCCCCAAATCCCACGCGCGATTGTGCGAGATCCCGCGCGCCCACGTTGCTCGTCATGATCAGCACCACATGGCGGAACGAACTCTTCTTGCCGTTGTTGTCGGTCAACGTGCCGTGGTCCATGACCTGCAAAAGGATTTGGAAAATATCGGGATGCGCCTTTTCGATTTCGTCGAGCAAAAGCACCGCGTGCGGCGTTTTTGCAATGGCCTCGGTGAGCAACCCGCCCCGATCGAATCCGACATATCCCGGAGGAGCACCAATGAGGCGCGAAACGGTATGACGCTCTTGATATTCGCTCATGTCGAAGCGCAAGAATTCGATGCCCATGGTCTTCGCGAGCTGCTTGGCAAGCTCGGTTTTTCCGACGCCGGTCGGGCCCGTGAAAAGAAATGATCCAATGGGTTTTTCCGGGGAACGCAGCCCCGCACGCGAAAGTTTGATGGCGCTGGCCAATTGTGTGACGGCTTCATCCTGGCCAAACACGACGCCTTGGAGTTCTTTTTGCAAATCCTTGAGCTGCGCCTTGTCCGATGTGGACACTTGACGCGGCGGAATTTGAGCCATTTTCGCGACGACCAATTCAATGTCCGGCACGCCGATCGTGTATCCGTCGCCGTGAGCCAATCGAGCGGCGGCGCCGGATTCGTCGATCAAATCAATGGCCTTGTCGGGCAAACGGCGGTCACGCAAATACCGATCGCTGAGTTTGGCCGCTGCCTCGAGCGCTTCGTCGGTAAAACGCACCTTGTGGAATTCTTCGTAATGCTTGCGCAAACCCTTCAGAATGAGGGTCGTTTCGGCGACCGACGGTTCGACGACTTCAATGCGTTGGAATCGTCGCGCCAAGGCGCTGTCGCGTTCGAGGTGCCCGCGATATTCCTGAAATGTGGTCGCTCCGATACAACGCAATCGCCCGGACGCGAGCGCCGGCTTCAATAGATTCGACGCGTCCATCGTTCCGCCGGTTGTCGCACCAGCACCAATGATGGTGTGAATCTCGTCAATGAAGAGAATCGCGCCGGGGCGTTTGTCCAGGGCTTTGAGTACGCCCTTCAATCGATTCTCGAAGTCGCCTCGATATCGCGTGCCGGCAATGAGCGCGCCCATGTCGAGCGCAAAAATCGTGGAATCCTTGATGGGTTCCGGCACATCCCCTTTGACGATTTTCATCGCCAAACCTTCGGCAATGGCGGTTTTTCCAACGCCCGCGTCGCCGATGAGCAACGGATTGTTTTTCCGCCGACGTGCCAGCACTTGAATGGTTCGTTCAAGCTCGAGCGATCGACCGACCAAAGGATCAATTCGGCCCGCTTCGGCTTCTTTGTTCAGGTTGATCGTGTACGCCTCGAGCGGGTCTTTTCGCTGCCCTTCCTGCTCTTCACCTTCGGCTTCGGGATCCCCCGAGCCCACGCCCTGACTTGCGTCCTCGGGGGCATCTTCATTGCCGCCGTCTTTGGTCACGCCGTGGGAAAGGAAGTTGACCAGGTCAAACCGCGTCAAATTGGCTTCTTCGAGCAATTGCATGGCGGCCGAATCGCGTTCGGAAAACATCGCCACGAGGACATTGACGCCTTTCAATTCTTTTTGGCCGCTCGTCTGAACGTGCACGGCGGCGCGTCCCACGACATTGCGAAAACCGAGCGAAAACTGAGGCGCTGCGTCGACATGCTCGGGAAGCGGCTCGATTTCATTGTCGAGAAATTGTTCGAGGCGTTTTTTTAATTTCTGGGTTTGTCCGCCCGCTTTGTTAATGATGCGAGCGATCTCTTCATCGAACGTCAATGCATAGAGGAGGTGTTCGACCGTCACGTATTCATGACGTCGAGCCACGGCTTCTCGGGTGGCCAAATTGATCGCAATGTCGACTTCAGGACTCGTGCGCATAGGGACTACTCGGGCTCCGCGGACAGCTTGAGGGGCATGCCGTGTTCTTTGGCGTAAGCGTGAACTTGATCGACTTTCGTTTCCGCGACGTCTTTGGTGTACACCCCCGCAACTCCGGCGCCTTTGTAATGCACGCTGAGCATGATGTGCGTCGCTTCGGTTTCGGTGCGATGAAAAAACTTGATGAGGATCTCCACGACAAACTCTTGCGTCGTGTAGTTGTCGTTGTGCAGGACGACTTTGTAACGCGGCGCCTTGCTTAGTTTTCGCTTGGGCTGAAGCGCTACGTCGCCGTCGAAGTCTTCTCTGTGGCTCGGATCGTTGGGCATGGCTGCGGGCGGCGAGAGGATAGCAGCCGATAGGACTTCATGCTCGCACGGGAGGGAAAACAATCCGCCGCCGCAAAGAATGCTCGAACCGGGGCGATCGACCCCTACTCGCCGCCACCGACGACGGGAACGAGTTCGATTGGAACAGCCGAGATGTTCCAGATTTCCTTGGCGTATTCGCGAACGGTGCGATCACAAGAAAAACCGCCGACCCGCGCGATGTTCAGCGCCGCCTTGGCACTCCACGCCTCTTCATCGGCGAACGCTTGGGCCACTGTCGATTGCGTATCGGCATACGAACGAAAATCGCTCGTGACCATGTACCGATCCGGCCCGAGAAGTTCGTCGACGAGCGGACGGAACAGGTTGGGTTCGTCCGGGGAGAAAAATCCGGATGCAATGAAGTCGATCGCTTCGGCCAGCTCGGCGTCCTCTTCATAAGAAGCTCGGCCCAAAATGCCCGCTTTGCGTTTGGCCAGGACCTCGTCGGCCGTCATGCCGAACAAGAAGAAGTTGTCCGGACCAACCGCTTCACGAATCTCGATGTTCGCTCCGTCGAGCGTGCCGATCGTGAGAGCTCCATTCATCGCGAGCTTCATGTTGCCCGTGCCGGAGGCCTCCATGCCCGCGGTGGAGATCTGTTCGGAAACGTCGGCCGCCGGAATGATCTTCTCCGCCAAAGAAACTCGGTAGTTCGGGAGAAAAACGACGTTCAGATGAGGGACGTTGCGATCCGAGTTCACGACGGAAGCGATGGCGTGAATCAGGCGGATGATGAGTTTGGCCTGCTTGTACCCCGGGGCCGCTTTGGCTCCGAAAATGAACGTTCGCGGTTGAACCTGTTCACCACGTTTGCACCGCAAATACAGCGCGACGATGTGCACGGCGCACAGGAGCTGACGCTTGTACTCGTGCAGGCGCTTGATGAGCACGTCGAAGATCGATCGTGGGTCTACGTCGAGCTCGAGCTCGCTCTTGATGAGTTTGGCGAGGGCTTGCTTGTTCGCGAACTTGATCGCCCGCAGCTGCGCCAGAAATTCCGGATCCCGAGCGAATGCTTCGAGGTCCTGCAAGCGCTCGAGCTCCGTCACCCACTTCGGTCCGATGCGCGACGTGATCAACGAAGCGAGTTTCGGGTTGCATCCGAGGAGCCAACGACGCGGCGTGACGCCATTGGTTTTGTTGGTAAAACGTTCGGGCCAAAGCTCGTAGAAATCGCGCAGAAGTTCCGCCTTGAGCAGCTCGGTGTGCAGCTTGGCGACGCCGTTGACCGAATGTGATCCGACGACGGCGAGATGCGCCATGCGCACCATGCGTTCAGGTCCGTCCTCGAAGATGCTCATACGCGCGGCACGGCCTTGATCGTAGGGAAACGCAACGGTGACTTCCCGCAAGAAGCGACGATTGATCTCGTGGATGATCTCCAAATGCCGCGGCAACAGGCGCGCAAACAAATTCGCCGGCCAACGTTCGAGCGCTTCGGGCATGAGCGTGTGGTTTGTATAGCCAAACGCCGCGACCGTTTGCTTCCACGCGAGCTCCCACGTGAGCGCGTGTTCGTCCACGAGGACGCGCATGAGCTCCGCGATGGCGATCGCCGGATGCGTATCGTTGAGCTGGATCGCCACCATCTCGCCGAGATTCGAAAAGTCTTCGTTTGTCTTGGCGTGACGCCAGACGATGTCGTGGATCGAGCAGGCGACGAAGAAATATTCCTGTCGGAGCCGAAGCTCCTTGCCCGCATCGAAGTTGTCGTTCGGATAAAGAACCTTCGAGATGACTTCGGAGTGGTTTTTCGCTTGCACGGCGCGGACGTAGTCACCCGCGTTGAACAAGCTGAAGTCGAAGTCTTGGTGCGCGCGAGCAGCCCAAAGTCGCAACGTGTTGACGGTGTTCGTCTGAAATCCGGCGATGGGCGTGTCGAAAGGAACGCCCAGGACGTGATCCGCGGCATGCCACAAGACGCGAAAACCACCTTTGCCGTCGGGGACCATTTCGGTTCGTCCTCCGAAACCCACCGTGACGGCATATTCGGGGCGTTCGACTTCCCAGGGATTGCCGAACTTGAGCCATTCATCAGCGCGTTCGACTTGCGATCCGCCTCGAATCGCCTGTTCGAATATTCCGAACTCGTAACGAATTCCGTAGCCGTATCCGGGCAATTGCAGCGTCGCCATCGAATCGAGGATGCATGCGGCGAGTCGTCCGAGGCCGCCGTTGCCCAAGCCTGCATCGGGCTCTTGTTCGATGAGCTCGCTCAAGTCGATGCCGAGATCTCGCAACACCGCCCGGTATTCGCCTTCGATGCCGAGGGCTTGCAGGTTGGATTGCAGAGCGCGTCCGAGGAGGAATTCAGCGGAGAGGTAATACGCGCGCTTGGCGCCCTTGTCGTAATACGCGCGCTGCGTTTGCGACCAACGCTGCACGAGTCGATCCCGCACCGCGAGTGCCAAGGCGACGAAGCGATCGAAGTTCGTAGCGTTATCGAGATCCCGGGCCCGTGAGAACTGGATGTGATCGGTGAAGGCGCGACGCAACACCACCGGATGCATACCGGTGCGATCGTCTTCGACGCGGACGCGTGTTTGCGGGACTTGTTCGGAAAACGCAATGGTCATGGCGGCGCCATCATAGCCAAACATTCGCGTCACGCTCGCCATGCAAATGACGTCGAAGATTGCGATCTCATAGAACGCCTGTGGTAGGACCGATCCGCGGTTCACGTCGTCGAGCCGCAACGGGAGTCACGATGCAATCGCTGGGAAAAACACTTGGAGCACTAACGTTCGGTGTGCTGTTCGGTTGGTCACTGATGAGTGCGGGGTGCAGTTCATCCGAACCGCAAAAGGTGGAACGCAAAGCGTTTGGACAAACCTGTGCTGCGGATGCGGATTGCGAGTCCCAGCAATGTGCGAGTCACGGGAAGGTTTGTTCGAAGTCTTGTGCCCACGACAAAGAGTGCGGAGAGAACCTGGTTTGTCGGGGCCTCGACAACGGCACCGGCATGCAATGCGCAAAAGCCGAAGGGGGCAAAGTTGGTTCGGCTTGCCAAACTGCTGCCGAATGCGATCACGGCTTGTGCGTGAAGAAGGCGGACGCGCCCGCCGAACCGGGGTTCTGTTCACGTACGTGCCAAGGCTCGGGTGAATGCCCCGACGGCTACAAGATCTGCGACAGCCTCTCCGATGGCGCGAGCAAGATGTGTTTGCTCGGCGATGACAAGATTCCGATCAACGAACGCGTGAAGTTTGTCGCTCCGCAACAAGTGCCGGGGACCCAACCCAAGACGACCTCGTCGTCGAGTTCGTCGTCGTCGAGTTCGTCGTCGTCGAGTTCGTCGTCGGGAGGGCATTCATCGAGCTCGTCGAGTTCATCGAGTTCGTCGTCGAGTTCGTCGTCGAGTTCGTCGTCATCGAGTTCGAGCGGGGGCTCGCAGCGGCCGCATATTCAGCTGACTGCGCCGACCTTGACGCCGAAATTCAACCTGCCGACGAAGAAGAAATAGGACCCGGGTTGTACATTCGAAACCCTGGTTGAACATTTGGGGCTTGGGATCGCGTAACGCGTCCCGAGCCCCAAACCCCACTTCGAACCGTCGTGGAAGTTTCAAGATTTCGAGGGTTCGTGTACTATTGCGACGTTCGGGGCCGCGAGGGTGTCGAGCGTCGGAGTGAAGTTCGATGAAGAAGTTGCAAGGCAATACGGACGCCCGCGGGTGGCGCGTGAATGTTGGCCGAACGGCGATGATGGGCGCGGTGATCGCGGTCGGCTTGTTTTCCCACGTCGATGCTTCGGCTCAATCGGACGAGGAACTCAAGAAGGCACGCGCCATCTTTCGTGAAGGTTTGGCGCTGAGTGCCGCGAACAACTGCGCCGGCGCGCTCGTGAAGTTCAAGGCGGTTGCGGCGGTGAAAATGACGCCGCAAGTCGCCTTCAACATTGCCGAATGCGAGGAAAAACTCGGCAAGCTCTCGTCCGCGCTCGGCAACTATCGCCTCGCGCAGAGTGCGGCGGCCGGGGATCGCAAAGCGAAGGATGTCGCGACCAATTCAGGTCCGCGCATCGCGGCGATCGAAGAACGCATTCCGAAATTCACCATTACGCGCGGAAAAGGGGCGGAAGCGGCAACGGTCGAACTCGACGGTAACGAACTCGGAGCGACGCAGGTCGGCAGCGAAATGCCGGTGGATCCAGGGCCGCACACGATCATCGGCCGTGTCGGACAACGCGAGATCTTCAACGAAACGATCACGATCGCCGAGAAAGAGAAGAAGTCTCTCGAGGTCATCGCCAACAAGAAAGACGACGGTCCGCCTCCGCCGCCGCCCCCGCCGCCGCCCCCACCACCGCCGCCCCCGCCGCCGCCTCCTCCTCCGCCTGGTCCGAGCGTGGGAGGCATTGTGCTCACGGGTTTGGGCGTCGTGTTTGTCGGGGCCGGAGCCGGTCTGTTTTTTGGTCCGCGACAAACCACCATTGATGAACTCGAGAAGAAATGCGGCGGGGACTTGACGTGTCCGCCGTCGGCAAAAGCGACTGCGGATCAAGGGCGCCTGTACACGGGGATCGCCGAAGGTGCAGTCGGCGTGGGTGTGGCGAGTCTGGTGACGGGCGTGATTCTTTTGGCCACAAAC
>CAYSYX010000357.1:0-9710 GCA_964435055.1 uncultured Polyangium sp.
GGTGGAATCGGCTCAAAGCCAAATTCGGAGATTGCTGTGCCGCACCCGTCGAAGCCATTGTAAGTAGCGTCGCCGCTACGGCCCCCTGTAGCCACCAAGATGTCGATTTCGTCCGCATGTGTCCTTTGTTCCTCAACGCTTGGATGCCGCTCCCGCTCCTGACACGCACGATGCGCCTCACGCGCAAACGAACATGCGATCGCAGGTTTTGCACGCTCAAACCGTGCACATTACACGCATTGGCGAAGAGACGTCAAGCCTATTTGAAACCTCGCGGAAAGCCGAAATGGAATCGGCAACAAGCAAAGCAACTTTTCGACGAATTCCGCCGATTCGCGCGATTGTGTGCACCCCCATGTGTGCACGAGCACTGTAACCGTACACAAGCACGTACGCAAAATTTGCATGAGATCCAAAGAGGTTCTCTGCGATCCAAACCACGTCGAAGCGCGGCGACGGTTCGTCAAGGATCGACATCGCGACGATTGAGACAATTTCATTGGTTTGTCAGGTAAACTCATTTCGAGCCTTCTGCATCATCGACGCCATGGGTGCGTCATGAAGCACCACCAAACGGCTCGTGCAAAAGCGACGCATGTCACACAATTTCACCGACGACGGGCGTCGCAATTCACCGAACGAGTGCTAGGCTCGCGCGCTATGGCCCGCTTTCACGAAACGTACATGGGCGTCTATTTCGACGACCTCGACGCATTTCAAATCCTTCACAATGCTCGCTATTTGCTCCTTTTCGAACGGACGATCGGTTCGTTTTGGAAGCACCTTGGTTGGGGCGGCGTGCTCGACGCGCAAAAAAATCCCGACCAGTTTCATCTCGTCCGGGCAAACTCGGTCGAATACTTACGACCGGTCATCGGCGTCTGCGACGTACGCGTGCGCGTTTGGGTGGAAAAACTCGGGCGCACGAGCCTCACGTTCGGTTTCCGCGTCCTTCCGACCGATGAAGACAACGACTACGCCAAAGGAACGCGCACAATCGTGCGTGTCGACCCCACGACGCAACGTCCCGTTCCCTGGACCGATGGTTTTCGCGAAGTCCTGGCCCCCTATCGCGCCGATTTGAACAGCTGACTCCGCGCAAATCGCCCCGCGCTGCGCAATACGCTTGACACACGCCCGCGATTTTGAAATGCCTTTCATCGGAGGATTCCGCAGATGTCGACATTCACCATCACCCTCGAAGACGACCAAGGAAGCCGAAGCCAATTCACGTTTCCCATGTCGCTCTCCAGCATCGACATCGGCCGCGGCCAAGCTTGCCAGGTCGTGATTCCCTCGAGCGGTGCGTCACGCAAACACGCGTTGCTCACGTATTCCAATGGCCAGTTCAACCTCATGGACCAAGGCACCACCAATGGCACGTACGTGAACAACACCCGCGTCGCCACGTCCGTGACCCTGGCCCCCAACGACGTCATTGAAATCGGCGGCATGTATTTGTACCTCAATGCACCGCCGTCTGTTTGGACAAACCCGCGCTCCGGCCCCTGGGGCAAACCCTCCGTACGCGAACGAAAGACCTCCAAACGCAAAGTCAAACCGCCGAATAATCAATCCGTGAATCTATCGGATACCGATACGGATCGTTTCCTCGCCGTCCGCAGCGTCTCCGCCGATGTGAAAGTCGACGGGCCGCTGGCGTCGTTATCGCTCGTCATTACGTTCCACAATGACCTCGAACGAACCATCGAAGGCGATTTGGTCTTCCCTTTGCCTCCCATGGCCGCATTACGCGGTCTCGTCGCCAAGATTGGTTCCCGGACAATCGTGGGTAAAATCCGCGGCCGCGGTCGAGCGCAAGCGGAATACAAACGAGCTTTGGATGCGGGGCAATCCGCCGTGCTCGGTGAATCCGAAGGCGAAGATTTGGCGCGTTTGAAAATAGCGCCCATCGAGCCGGGTGAAGATGTCGAAATATCCCTCTCCATCAATCAAACCCTCGTGCCCATTTCCGATGGCCACCGCCTCATTGTGCCGCTCACGTACATGCCGCGTTATATCGAAGGCACGAGTCAAACCAATACCACCGAACAAGCCGCCGTCGATCGACCTCGACCTTTGACGCTCGAAGCTCGAGCAACGGTCGATGTCCATATTGCGCATCCCCTAGGCAAACCCTCGACGATCCGTTGCGCATCCCATTCGGTCACGACGAAATCGGGCGACAAAGACACGGTCGTCTCCCTGCGCGGAGCGCCTCTCGATCGCGACTTGCAAATTGAAATCGCCGATAGACCGCGTGGAGAAAAACC
Source organism: uncultured Polyangium sp. (assembly GCA_964435055.1). Taxonomy (GTDB): domain Bacteria; phylum Myxococcota_A; class Polyangia; order Polyangiales; family Polyangiaceae; genus Polyangium. The sequence goes on from CAYSYX010000357.1 coordinate 2,274, forward strand.
AGCCTTGTGGGTTCGTCATGATGCAACCAATGGACCGGACGACAATGGCCCGACGACCGCCGTGGCCATTCTTCCTCCGGCATTTGCCGAGGAAGGCCCGACGATTGCGCGAAATGTGATTTTTCTCGTCGATCGTTCGGGCTCGATGAACGGCGGTCCGATGACGTCGGCCATTCGCGCCGTACGCGGTGCATTACGATCGCTCACGCCCGAGGATCGATTCAACATCATTGCTTTCGACAACGAGCTCGAAGCTTTGGCCTTGACGCCATTGCCCTTCGACGACGCGACGCTCTCCGCGGCGGATACGTTTATTTCCAATATCCGCGCCCGCGGCGGTACGGAAGCTTCGAAAGCGTTTCTCGCGGCGATCGCGCCAAAGTTGGAAAACCGCATTCCCGTGGCCATCAGTCAACAACCTCCGCCCGATCAAACGTATCGATTGAAGGTCATTGTCTTCATGACGGATGGAGACGTGGCGAATGCAGCGACCGTATTGCGTGGTGTCCGAGAAAAACTCGGAGATACGCGCGTGCACGTGCTGGGAATCGGCGATGCGGTCCATCACGCGATGTTGGCCGAAGTGGCGGACGCCGGCGGAGGCACCTACACACCCGTCGCGACAAACGAGGACCTCGAACAAGGGCTCGTACGGCTCAAGAATGCCATTACGGCACCGTTGTGGACGGGCATTCGTGTGCTCGTCGAACGCGATGGCGAACGCAAAGCGCCGAAAATGCTCGAACCGGCCGGTCCGCTGGATTTGTTTGCGGCAGAGCCCGTATTGGTCGCATTCCGAGGCCCGATGCAGGCCGGGGACAAACTCGTTCTCTTGGGCCAAAAAGCGGAAGGCGAAGATCAACGCGTGGCGCTCGAATTGGCAATTCCCCCGGATGCGCGAGCGGAAGGTGCCGCCACGACGTGGGCGCTTTTGCGTAATCGACGATTGACCTATCGATTCGATCCGGCGGACGACGATACGCTCGAAGGGCTCGGCCAAGCGTTTGGCGTGGTCAATCGTCAGGTGGCGTTGATCGGGGTTCATTCGGACGAACGACAGAGCGCCGTATCGGGAAGTGTGCCCGTGGTCTTGCCTCAACCGCTCAATCAATCCGAAGGTGTGGGAGGTCAGCCGATGATGATGCGATCGGCTGCAGCGCCTGCGGGTGGAGCCGTGCGATCGACCATGGCGGGAATGCCGCCCATGCCCGCAAAGAAGCCTATGCCGGCTCCCCCGGGCGTACGATCCCCAGCGCCTCCCGCAGCGGCTCGTTACGCGCCGCCACCGCCGGCACCGGGGTTTGGCCCGCCACCACCTCCGCCGGGATTTGCCGGACCGCCAGGGTTTGGCCCGCCACCACCGGCTCCGCAAGGGTTTGGCCCGCCACCACCAGCTCCGCAAGGGTTTGGCCCGCCACCAGCGTTTGGCGCGGCACCACCGCCTCCGGCAGGGTTTGGCCCGCCACCACCTCCGCCGGGATTTGCCGGACCGCCAGGGTTTGGCCCGCCACCTGTTCCGGCATCGCCGGCGGCGTTTGCGGGCCCTCCGCCGCCCCCGGCTGCGCTATACGGCGCGCCTCCGCCCATGGCTGCGCCACTGGCCCGAGCACCGGAGCCGGCGCCGCAGAGCGTCACCTTTACCGACGACGATGCCGGATTGCGCGCACTGATGCTCAATCAAAAAGCCGACGGTTTATTCACGAGCGACATTGCGTCGACACTGGCAGCGGTCGCGGCATTGGTTGGTCGAGGCCACACGGCGCGAGAAGGGTTGTTCCGAGCTGAACTGCGGCGCACGATGATGACCTTGCGCGGCAAAGTTTCCGGTTTGTCGGGCAATGACAAAACGATGGCGTTGCTGGCCTGGGCCATGCTGGTCATGCCGCATGGGGATCCGGCCCCCGACGATTTGCCGTCGTATTTGGCGACGGCGCTCGAAGGCATTTCGCTTGCGGATTTGTCGGCCGCGCAGGGCCGAATCCGTTCGGCCTTGACGCTCCTGCCTTCCGGGTGGGACACGCCGCCGCTCGCGGGCGGTATCAAGCGCTCGCTCTTGTCCTAACCGCCATTGCCGAAAGCAACGTGGGGCTTCGCCCCACGCCCCACGAGGGCTCCCCGCCCTCGACCCGGCAAGGGCCCAGGCCCTTGACCCGGGCATGGGTTTGTCCACTGCGTGGCCAAACCCAACACGTATCAGGAGGCTATGGCAGGCATGAGCCTTATTGATTTGGCCGCGCAGCGGACAAATCAATATTGGTCCAGCGCTCGCTGGTCCGGGTCGAGGGGCGGATAGCCCCTCGTCGGGTCCGGGGTGAAACCCCGGCGAGCTGCGGTCAATTCAGTTCGCGCCGCCGATTTCGCAAAGAAAGAAGACGTCGATCTTGGCTTTGTCGTCTTTTTGCACGACGGTGCACGCGTCGGGGCACAGATGGACGGTCTTGGTTGCCTTGTCCAAGTAAAACGAATTCGGCGCGCAGGCCGCCACGTCCGCAACTTTGGCCAACTTCGTCGGCGAACCCATGGACATGGGCGTGTATTGCACTTCGACCGTATTCAGATCGACGGTTTGTCCCATCGGTGCGGGCGGAACGGGGAAGTCGCAGGACACCTTGGAGCCGGCAATGACACCTTGAGCGATTGCTTGGAACACGGCATCGTAGGAACCGATTTCGCAGAGCGGGAATCGGAGTCCCCCCGTCATGACGCTCAAGTGCTGATACCCGTAACCGGCATTGACGGCTGACGTGCATTTCGTCGTTTGAATCGGGTCGACCGGATCCCAAGCTTTGGTGACGGGATTGTTCGACGCGACGCCGTTGATGCTGTACCAAATGTAATTTCGCGCTTGAGGCGAACCGAATTGAAGGGGATCCAATTTGGTCAAGGCATCATCGAATTCCGTGGCGGCGGTCGCACCGGTGGCATCCACATTGCCGTCATTAAACGATTGACCGGTCGATGCCGTACAGCTGACACGATCGTCCGTGATTTCGACGAAAACCTTGAGTGCGTCCGGACGAAGCCATTCTTTCCATCCGACCTGGGTCGACCCGGTGTTGTCGGGCTGATTGTAATACTCGATCATGCGACACCACGAATCGGTGCTCAGGATGGTATCGTTGAAGTGGTAGAATTTCGGCGGATTGTTTCCGGGTGTGGCCGGGGGATTTGCGCAGCCGCCGGCGGGAATCGTCGACAACGGCGCTTCGATGCACACGCTTTCGTTCGGGTCGGCCAAACCATGATCGGCGATCATGATCACGCGATAATCGATACCGCTGCTATCGATGATTTGCGCGAAATTCTTGTTGATGTTCGTTTGCACGCCGATGATTTCGTCGGTCATGCTGCCCGAGTTGTCGATGATGAAAATGATATCGACGGGCTTTTTCGCGAGCGTCGCTTCGGCGCTTTGTCCGACGCACACGTTTTCCTCATTGATACCTCCGTCGTCGGGGCCGCAATTGCCAAAGATGCAACCGCCGTCTCCGCCGTTGCCGCCCGAAGCGGAACCACTGCCGTTGCCGCTTCCCCCGGTGTTGCCATTGCCTGCGCCGGCGGTGCCGCCCGAGGTTTGATTCGTATCCCCGGAACAACCTGCAACCGCAGCCGCTCCGCCCAATGACAATGCCACCAGCACACCAAGAATAGTCGTCGCCCTCATCCTCATAAGACTCCTCCTAAGTCATAGAATCGGTCAAAAGATCCACCATTGCAAGAACCACCGCACCGAGCATGCGAATCTTTTGCACTCGCCCCACGTACGCCAAGTGCTCGTCACCGCACCACAGGCTTTCCATGAGGTTCGGTCAAGACGAATGTCCACCGAAAGCAGCACCGAGATTGTTGTTGGCAAGGCGCCGATACCCCTATTTGATTTGTCCGCAGGACAAATCAATGCCCGGGTCAAGGGCTTGGGCCCTTGCCGAGTCGAGGGCGGGGAGCCCTCGTGGGTCTGGGTGAAACCCAGTCATGCTGTCTTCAGGTGGGTGTCGCAGGCGTCGCGGGCGGCTCCGCCGGAGGTGCTTCTTCGCCGGCCAAAGCCCGAGGCGATGGACGTACCCGTTCGGACAGATCTTTTCGCCCAGCCAAACGAAATAGTCCCGTCAACGTATCGGCGACGCCTTGATGCACGTCCACCCAATCGGCAATGGCGTTGTGACGATTGCCCAATTCATTGACCAATTCTTGCTCTTCGCGCTGCAAATCCGCCAATGACTTCTCCACCGCATCGGCTTTCGTCTGCAAGTTTGCCGCGAGCGCCGCACTGTCGAACGTCACGCCGTCGACCGTCACATTGAACGGGTGGGCCAACATCAATTGCGCGACCGATTGCGCATGCACCACCAAATCACGCGTGATTCGCGGCGTATCGCCCTCCAGCCCATACTTCGACAAACCAACCGGGCCGAGCGCATCGAGCACCATCGATCGGACACGTACCGCCGCGACTTGCAATTGACCCGTCGCCGCATCTCGCGTTTCACGCAATCCCACATCATCCGCTCGTTCGGTGACGACGCGCATTTCGGCGGCATCCAGCCAAGTGGTATTCAGCTTCAAATCGGCGACGAGAAAATCAATCAATGCTCCGGCAACGGTCTTGGTAATGAGCGTATTGGCCCCCTGCGCCACGGCGGCTCGATTCGCCAATGCTTCGGCGATTTGATCGCGATGCGTTGTTGCGGCCGTCATGACGTATTCGCTGGTCTGAATGCGCTGTTCGACTTGCTTTGATTTCTTGCTCACGCTTGGTTCCCTCCGTCAAAGACGAAAAAGCGCTCAACCTTACCGTCGTCGTGGTCCAGCCGTCAAGCATTTGGTATGTCGCGTTGCTGCTCGCGACATACACGAACACGTTATCGCTGGACTTTATCGCGTTCACGACTGTCGCGAACGCATTCCGCAAGCGCCGCGGCCCGTTTGAAGTAGTATTGGACACGTTCCCCGGGGCGGCGAATCGTTGCGAACGTAGTATTGGACACGTTCCCGGGGCGGCGAATCGTTGCGAACGTAGTATTGGACACGTTCCGTGAATTGCGTAACGGCTTCGCGGGTGTCGCGGAGGCGTTGAGGTTGGACTTGATCGCGTTTGCGGGCGTCGCGGGAGCGTTGAGCAATGAACGCGATGGGTTCGCGGGACCCGCAAACTTGACGCCCTCCGGCGTCTTATGATGTGGTCGTTGCATGCCTGTACTCATATTTTTCATGACGTCGTTGGTCCAACGTTCACGGATGGCCCTCGTCTTGCTGCTTTTGTTTGTAAGCACAGGTTGCAGCACGTTGACGCTTGCGGATTTGCAGGCGCGTAATCCGGATGCCTACGCGGGCCGCATTTGTGCATTTCCTCGGGAAGTGCCCGAAGGCGTACGAATCATTGCGTATCAGAGAAATACGCAACGGATTGTCACCGATGACGACGAAATGGAGATTAAGCTGTTCGCTCCCGCGGCGGACGTGTTTCTCGAATACGATCCGGCTGCGCCATTGTCGAGTATTGATGTTCTTCCGTCGTCGATGGGGTTGTCGTGTCAAAAGCGAACGAGGGCTTTGCCGGCGTCAACGGTGTTATTCCAGGAAAAACAGAGCCCTTGTCCGGTGGAAACGGCGGAATCGGATGTATTGAGACAACCGCGAGGGTTGGCTCGGTTTGTCGAAGAGATTTTGGGTGACGAACGGCCCGACGTGCGGTTTTTGGGGCAATCCTCGGCGCCGACCCGAAGTCCGTGGTTGCAACCGTTGCCGGGCGTTGCATATCCACCGAATTGCGAGACGCTGATTCGGGAGGCGGCGAAAACCAAGGCACATGATGAAGCGTTGCTCTATGGCCAAAAGGTCGGACGCATACTCGAGAGCGCATTGGCGGGATACAACCGATTTGCGACGAGTGGCAATGAACGCTTTCGCGAAGAATTCGCCAAGGACCCTGCGGTTATTGGGACCGTTCAACGTCACATCACGGGGCAACTGGATGAGATTCCCGTACCTCCGGAGTACACGGATCCCGAACTCGCCGGTATTGCGCTCGCGGCGTTTGAACAAGGGTATGGCGAGAGCTTGGCGAAGGTGCAGGCGAAGTTTGCGCTGGTTGAGGCGAGCTGTACCGCCTTGCTCATGATGTCGGGACCCATTGCGGTCACAATGGAGACGGCAGCGGCGAAGGCGTTGCGATTGGCATTGGGGCGCGTGCGCGCCATGCCGGTCTTCTTGCCAAGTGCAATTGGGGGTGGCGGCGCATTTCTCAAACGCCTACCGCAAGCATCGGCGCAGGGCACCACGACCGCCACTGCCGGCGCCGCCGCGACCGAGGCAAATACGACGGAAACCGCCGTCCGAACATTTACACGAGTAAAGCCGTCTGCGGCGGAAACGCCCCCGTCAACGGTCGGGACAAACGCTGCGCCCTCGGTGGCGAAGACAATCGCCGGCGCGACGGAACCCAACGGGCAATTGCATCATGCGATCTCGGAACGGGTATTCAAAGCCCTGGAAGACAACCCCATTCTCAAAGGATCGTTCAAACTGCGAGATTCTCAGTTTACCGCCCGGGCCGCCAACCAAGAAGCACACAATGGCTACCAAAAGTGGCATGAGGAACTCGACAAGGAAATTGTCGCAAAGATTAAAGCGAATGATTTTCGCAGCGCGAAAGACTTTGCCGCGTGGCTCTACAAACGCTACAAGCAACCCGACCTTGTCAAGCGTTTTCCCAATGGCTTGGGGGCAAACCGATGATGCCGCTCTACGTACTTGGAAAAATCGCGATCGGAGCTTTTGAGACATCGTTCTTGCCCATGGAACCCGATCACAAGGGCGATGCGCCAACATGCCCGGACTGTGAAACATACGTGGGCTCGTTGGTTTGGCTACCTCCTTTCCGGGCACGAATCGACGCGACCGGCGGCAAGCTTGGCGACCTTGCGCATGGCGTGGGTGGCAGCCTGCTCGTCTCCGAACGATTCCGCAAAGCATGGGAAGAGCGTCAATTGAAGGGCATTCCGGCATTCACGCCATTGGAACGAATTCGCGTCCGTCCGGCGCGCTTGGGCAAACCTTCGCCCGTGTATTACGTGATTGCGCCGCAATTGTACGGGGCCAAGATCGACTTTGCCCGCAGCCATTTTACCTACGGCGGCATCATCACGTGCGAAACGTGCCGCTCGATGAAGAAATTCAAGAGCGTGAACGGTTTTGCCATTGAAGAAGGAACGTGGACCGGAGAAGACATCTTTCGTGCGTGGGGTTTTCCGGGAACCGTGCTCGTGACCGATCGTCTGCGGCAATTACGCGATGATTACGACTTGAAGAACGTCGAACTCACACCGATTGAAGAATATCACCTTCCGGAGTTCACCCTGCTGGATTGAGGGCGATTGGATTTATTCATTCCAAACATGCTTCGACCGTGATCAAGAGTCTTCCCACGACGTACATGAC
>CAYSYX010000358.1:0-9703 GCA_964435055.1 uncultured Polyangium sp.
CGTGCCGGATCTGCCGCTCATCGAGTGGCTCGCGCATCGCGAGATCGATGCGCTTGCTCCTGCCGAACGGGCGCATGCGCGTCTTGTGGCGACGGTCGGCGTCGAAGTGAATCCGGAGGAAGTGGCGGGGATTTTGCGGCGACTCGAAAACTCCGGCGGGGCGGCGGAATTCCCGCTCGACGCGCGTATCGGCATCGACCGGCTGCTCGGGGCGGGCGTGTTGCGACGTCAGCGTCACGGTCGCGTCGGTTTTCGCCACGGGCTCGTTCGGGACGCGATTGTTCGCGGAGTTCCGGAACATTTGCGGCGCCAGATTCACTTGGCCGCGGTCGAATATTACCGAGACAAACGTCGGGGCTCGGATGGTTTGTCCGATGAGCCACGCTTGCAGCAGCTTGCGTATCATGCGGCGCGAGCCGGGCACGACGCGGTGGCCGAAGAAGCGTATTTGCAGTTGGCGGACGCGGCGCGAGCTCGACATGCGTACGTGGATGCGGAGCGCCTGTACACGCTGGCCATCGAGCAGTCCGAGGCGCGCGTAGGGTCGAATGTTCGTCAGGAAGAACCCGATGCGGTGCCTGTTTCATCGGTTCGCGCAGGGGCGAGCGGAGTGGATTCGATGCGGCGTAACCATCGTCGCGATGCGTTTCACGGGCGAGCGTTGATGCGTTATCGCGTGGGGCGCAATCACGATGCGTTGCTGGATTTCGTCGAGGTTCGTGCCCAGACAAACCCGGCGGCGTTCGTCGATCATGCCCGAATTTTGCTCGATGAAGCCACGGCGCTCGATTGGATGGGCGATTCCATGGCGTCGCGGGACAAGGCTTTGGCGGCGCAAGTACTCGTGGATGGGCGGGCGACGCCCGAGCTTTCGGCGCGTTTGCACTTGGCGATTGGCCGGTCAAACGCTCGTTTTTCCCGCCTGGATGATGCGGTCAAGGAGCTGGAATGTGCTGCGCACGAAGCCGCCGCGCTCGGCGAAGAGGGTTACGAAACGCAGGTCGTAGCTTTGCTCTTGCTGGGGGGATTGCAGCTGGGACTCGGGAATTTGCCTGGTGCCGAGACTGTGCTCGATCGTGCCGTATCGCTTTGCGAAGCCCATGGTGACGCCTTGCATCTTGGCAGTTCGATGAACAGTCGCGGAGCTCTCCGCGCTTTCCAAGGCGATAGCTTACGTATGGTTGCGGATTTTGAACGCGTCATCTCGCTCGGTCGCGAGCTTGGCCAGTACTACTTGGAGTTTTCCGGTCACTACAATCTCGGCGAGTTTCTCTATTGGATGGAACGACTCGACGAAGCCGCCGTGCATGTCGCACGGGCGCACGCGATGAACGAACGTTGGGCGACGGGAGGTTTTCGTCCCGAGACGGTTTTACTGGAAGCACGCATCGCGCTGTATCGCGGGGACCTCGATCACGCGCGGCTGCTGGCTCGACGTTTGCGGGGAAGTGAAGCTGCGCAGCTTGCCGTGCCTTCCGAAGACGTGTTGTGCTCGATGATCGAATTGGCGACGTCCGATGCGCAAGACGCGGCGTGGGATGCGCTCGAGCAACGTGCGGCGAAGTGGTATTCGGTGGGTCAAGAGCGAATCGAGGTCATCGAAGCGCGGGGCATGGCCGATGCTCGTCGCGGGCGGTTCGACGCGGCGCGTGGTCATTATGAACGGGCGTCGGAGCTTGCGGCGCAGATCCCCAATGTCCTGCGGGATCGCATTCTGCGCCGTTTGGCGAGGCTCGATGCGACCCGGGTGTCCAACGATTGACGCTCGCGTGAGCGTTCCGCATCTCGCCCGGTAACTCCATCACGACGACCCCACCGGTTTTTTTCTCACGACGACGCACCTGTCCGTAGTACAAGCCAACAGGGAACGGGCTCGACATCGACCGTTCGTCCGGGGACCATTCCATGGATACGATCGTCATTGCCGTCATTGCCGGAGTCGTGCTCGCCATCGTTGGCTTTGTCCTCATGCGTGGCAAGGGCAGCCCCAAGCCGGCGCTCGATGACGCGATGTCGGATGCGGAGCTTGCTCCCAGCAAACCAGCGCCCAGCACGACCAAAAAACCACGTGCGGACTTGAGCGGTTTGCCCAGTCTTCGTACGGCCGAAGAAGCGGCCGAAGAAGAAAACGACATCACGACGATCACGCTCAGCCCCGCGGCCGACAAGAACAAGCCGCTGCCGAGTTTGTCCAAGATGCAGCTCGATGACGACGAAGAGGATAACGTCGTCACCGGTCACATCGCCGCCACGCCCATCGTCATCGACGAAAACGCCGCCGAGGACGAACCCACGAAAACATCGCCGTATTTCTTGGTTAGTGCGGCGGGACAAACCGATCGCGGCAAGCGGCGCAAGTTCAACGAAGACAGCTTCCTCGTCCTCGACGACCAAGGGTTGTACATCGTCGCCGACGGCATGGGCGGTTATGCGGGCGGTGAAGTCGCCAGCGCGTTGACGGTCGAACTCATCGAGCAGGCGTTCACGACGCAGAAGTTCGAAGGTCCCACGTACGACAACGTTCCTCGTCGCGGCGCCGAAGTGGCGCGGGCCATTCAAACGGCGAACAAGACCATCTTCGAGAAGTCGCAGAGCGATCCGATGTTGAAGGGCATGGGCACGACGGTCATCGCCGCGCGCTTCATGCTCAACAAGCAGCGGTTGTACCTCGGACACGTCGGAGACAGCCGTTGTTACCGCTTGCGCGACAACAAGCTCGATCAGATCACGACCGATCACACGATGGCGGCGTTGGGCTTCAAAGGCGCCGCATTTGCGCACCGTTTGCATCGCGCCGTCGGCACGACGCCCGGCGTCGAGATCGACCTCATCATGGGACGGCCGCGCCCCAACGACATCTATCTTTTGTGCTCCGACGGTTTGTCGAAGATGCTGAAGGACGACGAGATGCAGAAGATGCTCGTCGAGATGAAAGACCCGCAAGGCACCGTCGATGAGTTGATCAAAATGGCCAACGACAAAGGCGGACACGACAACATCACCGCGATTATCGTCTGCGTCCGATCGGCGACCGAGTACATTCGATCGCTCGGTGACAAGAAGGCCGCAAAGTAAATTCTCGATTGGGTTTGCCCGGGCCGCAGCGTTTGTCCTGGCACCGATCGTGATCACGGCCGCGAGTTTGTTCCTGGCGGCTGCGCCCACGCCCGAAGTTCGTTTGGCGGCTCATCGGTCGCGGTTTGTCCTGCCGCCGGCGCCTTCCGCAGCGCCTCCGGCGTCGTCCGGCAGCGTTGCGCCGGAAGGCCGTGCGGATGCTCATCTCGATCGTTCGGGATCGTCACCCGTTGGTCCCGGCATCCTGTTTGTCCCGTCCAGTTTTCACTCGGCGGATGGGCTCTTCGACCTGCTCGTTTTTTTTCACGGCAACACCGACCTCGTGGCCCAAAGCGTCGCCGCCGCGGGCCTCAATGCCCTGGTGCTCGTGGTCAACGTGGGGACGGGCTCCGGCGCGTACGAAGCGCATTACGGCGCCTCGGCGTTGTTTCCTCACGAGCTGCGGCGTGTCGCCGAGATCGTCTCCTCGAGGGGCCTTGTCGACGCGCGCTTGGGGCGCTTGGCGCTGGGCGCTTGGAGCGCCGGGTATGGCGCCGTGTTGCGCCTGCTCGAACAGCAATCGCGGCGATCGAAAGAGCCTGGAGCGACGAGCGCCAAGAATGTGTCGGCTGTGTTGCTCGCCGATGCGTTGCACTCGAACTTGAAGGATCCGTATTCGCGGGATGTCGATCTCGAGCGGATCGCTCCGTTCGTACAGTTTGCCCAAGAAGCCGCCGCCGGGGACAAACTATTTGTCATGACGCACTCGGAGGTGAACGAGTTTCGTTACGCGACCACGACCGAAGCGGCGAACGCGTTGATCCGCGTGGTGGGCGCTTATCGCGAACGTGCGACGGATTGGCCGGATCGGCCGATTTTTCCTTTGGCTCGCAAGGTCATGGCGCAGACGAGCTGGCTCGAACAGCGCAGCGAAGCGCACAAGGGACACTTTCACGTGCGTGGTTATCGCGGCGAGCGCGAAGACGATCACATCGCGCACTTGGCGCAAATCTCCGAGACGTTGCTCGCGGATCTCGTGACGTATTGGTCACCGCCCAAGAAGAAGTGGCGACGCTGAACGTCGCCGAAGATCAAAGCGGAGCGTCTTCGATGACGGCCAACGCCGCGTTGTATCCACACGCGCCGTGGACGCCCGCGCCGGGGTGCGTGTACGACGAACCGAGGTACAAACCGCGGATCGGCGTGCGGTAACGAAAATACGGAAATACAGGGCGAAAAAAGAGTTGATGCTGAATCTGCGCCGAGCCTCCGCCCAGGTCTCCGCCGACCAGGTTTTCGTCCATGGCTTCGAGGTCCGGGGGCGTCACGACAAACCTGGCGAGAACGCGTTTCTTGAAGCCCGGAGCAAGTTTTTCCAGACGATCTTCGATGCGGTCGGCGAAATGCGCGGCGTGGGTTTTCCATCCTCCGGCGATGTTCGACGGCACGCGTGAATACGCCCAAAGCGTGTGTTTTCCCGCGGGCGCACGCGTCGGATCCACGATCGACTGCTGACCGATGACCAAGTAGGGATTCTCCGGCAGTTCGCCCTGACGAACCTGCGTGGTGAATCGGGCCAGATCGTCGACATCGTCGCCGGTATGGACGACGGCGGCTTGGGCTGCTTCTTCGGAAAACCACGGCACGGGACCATCGAGCGCCCAGTCCATTTTGAACGTTCCGAAACCGTAGGGAAAACGTTCCATCGCGGCGACGATGGGCGAGGGGACGAGCGCGCGATCGAGCAGTTTCAGGTACAGCGCCGGGGCGGATGTATCGGCGATGATGGCGCGGTTGGCTGAAATTTCTTCGCCCTTGTCCGTCATGACGGCTCGAGCTGCGCCTTCGCGCACGACGATGCGTTTGACGCGGGCCCCCAGGAAAACTCGACCGCCTTTCGATTCCAGGCGTCGCAGCAGCGCCCGGGTGATCGACGCCGCGCCGCCTTCCGGTACGGCAAACCCGCCGCTCGACGCGAGCATGGTCAACATGAACCCGACGATGGCGCCGAAAGGATCGTCCGGACCAACGTCCGTGTGCAACGCCAAGGCCGGGATGATGCGTCGCGCCGCATCCGTTCGAAAATGCCGCTCGGAGAAAGTTCGTCCGGACGAAGACGCGACCAAGCCGAGGCGCAGGAGGTTCGGAATACCAAACTGGAGCATGGGTTTGACGGCGGGCAGGGTGGACAGGAGCGCGCCGAGCAATTCGTCGCGGGTGCGGGCGTGCCACGTGGCGAGTTTTCTCCAGGCTTGGCCGTCGACGCCGAGGTTGCGCATCGATGCTTCGAGGTCTCGGCCGACGGCGGAGCATGATCCGTCGATCGAGGGATGGGCCGTATCGAACGGGGCGTGTTTCCAGACCAAACCGTGGGCGGGCAGGTCGAGTTTTTTCAGGGCGGGGCTGGTTTGTCCGAATGGAAAAAACGCCGCGCCGACGTCATGTCGGAAGCCGGGGAGGGTGAATGCTTCGGTCCAAACGGCTCCACCGGGGCGAGCATTGGCTTCGACGACCAGGGTGGAGAAACCGGCATCAGCCAGGATATTGGCGGCGACGAGGCCATTGGGGCCGGCTCCGATGATGACGACGTCGGGTGACGACATGGGCGCGGATGTAGCACGAGGTGAATGCGGGCGTCACCTGTCGGCCCATTGGCATCGGCTTTATCCTTCGACCCAAACCGTATTGATTTTCGGGTTTCGCGGGTCGTACAGCACGGTGACTTCGTCGTCGGGAAACGCTCGATTGATGATCGAGGCGTCCATGTGACTGAGTTTGCCCTTGTAGTTTGTCCCGTCAATTTGGAATTCCCAGACGATTTCGAAGACCGGGTATCCTTTGACGGCAAACGCAGTGTATTCGCCGCGCTTGACGATTCTTCCTTTGGTCACGATGCCATCCCGAAACGGTCGAATTTTATTGCGATTCGAGCGATATGCGGCGAGCAACGAGATTGCGCCGAGCAGCGGAATGGCGAGAAAAAGCATACCGACGAAGGGGGTCGGCGCGCTTCTTGTCGTTTGGATGCGCGACCACGACGGGGCGCTCGAGAGGATCTCGATGGGTACCTCCGTCTCGGGGACCATGAATTGCAAAAACTTGGAATCATCGGTGTATGACGATGCTCCATACGTGATGCCATTGATTTGATAACGATAGATGATTTCGGTTGGACTCGTCGCCGCCATCTTTCCATTGTGCAGTAATCTCGTGGTCGTTACGGTGGCGAGCGATGGCTCGGCCCATAAATCAAGGGCGACGTCCGTCGCAATGCCTTGCGCGAGTATACGGTGGGGGAGAATGCAAGTTGCGATAAGAATGAGCCCGATGTTGCGCAACAACTTTTGGGAGCCTTGATAATGATGAATCAATTCCTTGGCAAACGGACCGGGTTTACGAGGTGGCGGAGGGACTTGCTGATAACCGTCTCGATAACCGCCTTTACGCCAATCGCCCGGAGTGGTTTCGTTGGGTGTTTGCACGGGTGCCTCGGCGCAGGGATAACCCACCCTGGGGAAATTGAAAATGCTTTTTCGATGGTTGTGTTGGCTGTCGGCGCGGTGGTTGCTTTGGTTCCGAAACGTGAGCTGAAATCTTGTGTTCGTCGATTCGGTTGGTGTAGGCTCGGCGTCGTTGGACTTCGAATGACCGTTCCTCCGCCTTCAGCCCTTCCGCTTCAGCCCGGCGATACGTTGCTCGGGAAATACCGTGTCGATCGGGTGCTCGGCAAAGGCGGCATGGGCATGGTCGTCGCGGCGCAACATCTGCACTTGGGCGGCCTTTTTGCGATCAAAATCATGCTCCCGGAGATGCTCGACAATCCGGAAGCGATCGGTCGATTTTTGCGCGAAGCGCAGGCTTCTTCGCGTTTGCGTAGTGAACACGTCGCGCGGGTGCACGACGTCGGGACGCTCGAAACCGGCGTTCCGTACATGGTGCTCGAATACTTGGAAGGGCAGGATCTCGACCGCGAATTGATGTCACGCGGGGTGCTCGGCGTGGGACAGGCGGCCGCGTATGTGGCGCAAGTGGCCGAAGCATTGATTGAAGCGCATGCGCAAGGCATCGTGCATCGGGACTTGAAGCCGGCGAATTTGTTTTTGACGCGGCGGGCGAATGGTTCGTCCTGTATCAAAGTGCTCGATTTCGGAATTTCCAAAGACATTACGGCGGGCAATCAAGGGGCGCAAAAACTGACGCAAACGGGATCCATCATGGGCTCTCCGCATTACATGTCGCCCGAGCAATTGATCGACAGCAAAAACGTCGATCCGCGAAGTGACATTTGGGCGCTCGGGATCATCCTGTACGAGCTCGTGACGGGCATGATGCCATTCAATGCGGAGACCATGCCGGAAATCGTGGCGAAGGTCTTGTCGACCCAGCCAACGCCGCTGCGCACGTTGCGTCCGGATATTCCGCCCGAATTCGAGGCGATCGTGCAGCGGTGTACGGAGAAAGAACGCGACAAACGATTTTCGTCGGCCGGCGAATTCCTCGCGGCATTGCGACCATTCATTCGCGAAGGCGATGCCGTGCCGGCAGGAGCCATGGCCGATTTACGCATGGGCGGACCTGCTCGCGGGGCGCAAAGTGATACGGCTTGGGACAAGGAAACCATTGCGGCGAAGTCCGCGCCGTCGCTCACGAAGGCCGTTGCTCCCGGGCGCAAGTGGATGATGATCGTTGCGTTTGGCGCCGTCGCGATGCTCGGCTTGGTGGCGCTGGTTTTTCTGGGCAGCTCGAGCGGCGAAACGAAGGAGCCCATCACGCCGGTATCGAGCGTCGAGCGTACGCGCCAAACGGCGGAGGGGGCGTCGAATACGCCGGAGTCTCCAACTGCCGCCCGAAGTATCCCGGTGCAGGCTGCGTCGTCGTCGGGGGCCAATACGTCGCCGCCTGCGAAAGACGGCCCGGTGACGACGGTGAAGACGTCGCCGCCCGTGACGACGGCGAGCGCGCCGGCTTCGGCGACGACGTCGACGAAAAAGAAAAAAGTGAAGGGATTTGACGAATGAATCCTGTGTCGAACGGTCGTTTTGTTATGCATCGGGGAATCCGTGGATTATTTGCGGTGGGATTGGGAATTGGTTTGTCATTGACGAGCGGGGCGGTAGCGGCGCAGCAGGCGGATGCTCGTTCCCGGGCTGAAGCGCAGAAGCTGTACGAAGACGGGGCCAAAGATCTGGAAGACGACGATTACGCGCATGCGTGTCCCAAATTCGAGGCGGCGTGGAAGATCTTGCCGGATCACGTGCGCACGGGGTTGACGCTCGCGGATTGTCTGGACAAATGGGGAAAACCCGCCGCCGCCCATGATGTGCTCGAAAAAGTCGCCTTCGTGGCGAAAAAGAAAGGTGATACGCAGAAGCTGGCGGAGCTTCAGGCCACGATGGCCGACTTGGACAAACGAGTTCCTCGACTGACGATTCGCGTTCCCGAGGATGTGGCGACCATGCCGGGGTTTGCCTTGACGCGTTCGGGCGTACCATTACCCGCGGCGACGTGGGGGCGACCGATGCCGCTGGATCCCGGTGAATACGAGATCGAAGCGACGGCGGTGGATCGGCCGGCGTGGACGAAAAATGTGAAACTCGTTTTACAAAGTTCGACCGAGGTCGTGATCACGCCCGGTTGGGAAAAACCGAAGCCGAAGGTGATCGTCGTGTCGGCCACGTGGCCTGCGCGGATGCGTATGGCGGGGATCGTGTCGCTGGGCGTGGGCGGCGTGGGGCTTGCGGCGTGGGGGATTTTGGGCGGATTGGCGATTTCGCGAAACAACGCTTCGAAAGCGCATTGCAATGGTCAAGGTTTATGTGACACAGACGGTTTTACAAAACGAACCGAAGCGGTTTCTTTCGCCAAAGGCGCGACCGCGAGTCTGGTTGCCGGGAGCATTTTCGGTGCGGCAGGCGTCACGTTGATGGCCATTTCAATCGTCGGCAAGAAGGATACCAAGCGCAATACCGGTATTCACGTGACCAATGTGTTGATGAGTCCGTCCATGGTCGGTATTGGGGGACGCTGGTAGGTCCGGTTTTTCCCGAAGGAATCGGGCTAATTTCCGATAAGTTTGTTATTTCGTGCGCAGCGAATTCCGGCGATGTCGTCGTTGGACAGAGGGTCGTCGGCGCGTCGAGCCGAAGTCGTAACGAAATTTTCCGTACTTCGCCATCCTCCCCCTCGTCGAACGCGCGTGGCGGTGGTTGCCAATTCCGCGCAGTCGGTGCATGGGCTTGGGTAGACCGGGTTATATCCATCGAGCACCCATTCGAACATGCTGCCGCCAAGATCGGTTTGGCCCCAGCGGCCGTCGCCTTGGGTGGACTTCGACCCAACGGTATGAATATCCGCCAATTCGCAAATCAGAGAGTTTCCATTTCCGTCACAATTGTAGGTGAGGTAGCTGTTATTGATTGTCGTGCCCATCCAAGGAAATTTTTGTTCCAAACTGCCACCGCCTGCCGCCATACCCCATTCGGCTTCAGTTGGTAACCGACCGCCATCCCAGGCGCAAAAAGCAAACGCCACGTACCAATTGACGCAATTGATGGGTAAGTTTTCGTTTGTCGTAGGCATATCGGTCCACGTAGGATGCGTCGGGCCCACGGGTACGGGCAGAGTGCACTGTTTGAGCGAAGCGATGAGG
>CAYSYX010000359.1:0-9698 GCA_964435055.1 uncultured Polyangium sp.
CGACCCCAAGTGGACGCCCGCTTTTCGAGGGGCTCAATGTGCAATTGTCACGTGAACACGTGGCGCTGATCGGTCGAAACGGAGTGGGAAAGTCTTCCCTGCTCGAAGTTTTGGCCGGCGTGGCCGATGTGCAATCGGGGCGCGTCAAGCTTCTGGGAAAGGTCCATTGGGTGCCTCAAAGGGTCGCTGCGAATACCGTGCTCATGAGTTATGGAGAACAGCGAAAACTCGCGTTGGCTCGAGCCTTGGCGTCGGATGCGGAGATCTTATTGCTGGACGAACCCACGGAAGATCTCGACGAGGCGGCGGTGAATTGGTTGCGCCATGCATTACGAGCCTGGCCGGGATGTCTCGTGGTGGCTTCGCATGATCACAGGCTTCTCGCGGATTTCGACCAATTCTTCATTGCGGGCGAATCGGGTTGTCGAGCTTATTCGGGAACGCTGGAAGGAGTGCAAACGCTATTGGAAAAAGACGCTCGCGAGGCGCAGGAACGTTATGCCGGCAATTTGCAACGTCTCGTGCAGAAGGAGGAACACATTGAATACATCGGTCGACGACGGGATCGAAAAAAGCGTTATGGCCGATGCAGCGAGCTCGACCGGGCGACGCCGCGCATTTTGCTCAATACGAAACGCGGGCAAGCTCAGGTGTATCACGGCCGAATGAAACGCAAACGCGAAGCCACGCTCGAATTCGCTCGACAATGGACGAAATCGACGCGCCGGGCGCTCAGGATTAACCTCGATTTGAAGCTGCATGTTCCGGTTTTGCCGAATCATACGAGCGACGATATCGTGGTTTTACAGGGCGCAACGGTCACGCTTGGCGAACGCGTCGTGTTTCCGCCGCTCGATTTGCAGATCGGCCGACGACGTATCGCCGCCGTCGGAGCGAATGGAGCGGGAAAAACCACGCTGCTCGACGTCATGGTCGGCCGGCGATTTCCCACGGCAGGCAAAGCGTTCCGCGATCCATCGAAAATCGGGACGATTGCGCAGGGTGGAACGGATTGGCTCTTGGACGAGTCGTTGCTGGCTTATTTGAGCTTGCAAACGGTTCATCCAGACAAAGACGAAATCGCGAGTATGCTCGTCGCGCACAAATTTCCGTTTGCCCTGGCTGAACGGCCATTGCGGTCGCTCAGCCCGGGAGAACGAGCGCGAGCGGCGTTGATTGCGCTCTTTCAACGGTCTCCGCCGGTGGAGCTTTTGGTCCTGGACGAACCCACGTACAGCTTGGATCTGGTGGGTCGACAGGCCATGGCCGATGCTTTGCGGGCGTGGCCGGGAGGTCTTGTCGTGGCGAGTCACGATCGGGACTTTTTGGCGGCGATCGGCATTGACGAGGTCATCGAATTGTAGCGGATACAAATAGGGGTGCGCCGGCGGCCTCGGGTCAAAATGACGCTTTGACGCCGGCAAACCCAATGCCGAACGACAACGATTCCGGCGACGACCCTCCCGGCGTGGGAGACCATGTTTCCCCCTGGAACATGCGCAAATCCGGCGAAATCAGCTGCTGAATGAGCGGACACGCGCCCACTTCTTCGGCCGTGATCTCACACGTCAACGGGTTCGTCTTGCAACACTTCGCGGGCGTCGTGGCACACTTTTGCTGTGAAATCGAGCTCTGCTGATTCTCGAAAATCGAGATCATCAAGTCTTCCTCGGCGTCGTTCGGCAGCTCGTTGATCCGCTGCGTAATGGCTTGAGCCACGACCGGGAACGAATACGTTTCGATATCGACCTTCTTGAGCGCCCCGTACAAACGTCCGGTCGTGATGCCATTGGCCGTCAATTGCCCTTCGATGCGTGCTCCATAAAGAATCAGCGGGAGTTTGTAATCGAGTGTGATCGGCACGGAGAGCTTGAGCACGCCCAACGACGCGGGAGCCTGATTCTTCGGCGCGGTCGTCGTCAATTTGCCATTCGACAAATTTCCCACGAGCTTGACCGCGGTGTAATCGGGATTCGGCGTAAACGAGTCCATTCCGTTGTATGCGGGCGGCATTGCCGCGGGCTTGGCTTCGCGCAGAATCACGTTCGCACAACCATTTTGCAAACTTCCCCCCTGCACGTCCACCAGCATCAACACGTCGCCGTCGGCCAAATGGCTGTCGAAGGCCGCTTGAATGCTCAATCCCGCCCCTTCGAGCCCCGTCACGACATCTTCAATCTTATTCTCCGCCGAACCATTTCCATCGACATCATAAGGGAAATGATTGGTTCCTCCGGGCATGGTGATTTGATGCACGACATAACGCGCTTGCGAGGTCGTGGCACAAGCGTTTGTCGGAGGCGCACATAAGGGATCGTCGGGGTTTGCCGCGCAATCGACCCCCGCCCCGTCGCCGCACCCCAGAGCGACAAGTGAAAACGCGAGCGCCGAGGCCATCGAGAACAGTGGAATGGCGATTTTCTTTTTCGTGGCGTCAACCATGGATGGATCCTTTCCGTCAACTCCGGCATGAAGGCGGAGCCGCGTCGAACAAAGCAAGAGCCGCGCCATTGACGAACGCGCCTCGTACGATTCGAAACGCACGTCAGGGCGTAAACATCTCGTCCAACGTGATGCCGCCGATTTTCCCCGAAGCCGAAAGATTATAGATCGATGCGTGCGAGCCCGTCACGCCCAAATAAACGTCCTTGTATACATCCGAAAGCGACGCGGATAGCGAGCCTTCCAGATTTCCAGCAAGACGCTGGGAAAATGCGTCGCCGACCCACGAACGAACATTGGGATCATACGACGAGGCAAACGATACCTCGGTGACATTCGCAGCGCTCAGCAACGTGACGCCCCAAAGCGGCGTTGCTCCGGCATCGCAACCACTTTCGATGCCCAAATACCCCGCATCCCCAAAAACCCCGCCATAACAGCTCTCTACGGCGACGACCGCCCGGCGCATTCGATTTTGACTGCGCAAATTGCACAGAGCGTCACGCAGCATCGCGGGCGTGAGAAGCCATTGATCGTCACCATAAAGGCCATCGGCTGCGGTTTTCGCATTGATCATCATGCCGAATTCGCCTCCGTGCCCGGCCAGGTACACATAAAGATTGCTCGAAGCTGTTGATTCCACAACAACCGGCGTCGCCGCGGTCTTGGTGCCCTGAAGGATATCGATGAATTGGGCCGCCGTGAGATTTAGATCGTAATCGATTTGCGCGTTGGTACGGAGGTTTTTCCCGTCAACCTCGTTACGCACTTCGCCCTTGCGAGGGTTTTGCTTGGCCGACGCGATATCGTCGGCGACAATGAGCACGATGTGATCATCGGGTACGCCGTTGCTCCGCAAGATCTGATATTGGCGTAAAGCATCGGCCTGATGCCGATAATTGGTCCAGCCGGACGACAATGCGGCAATCACGGCCCAGACATCGGTTTTTCCCGTCGTCGGCACGAAATCCGAACCGGAGCCCGACAAATCCGGGAGTGCGCCGGGCTTGGGCGCCACGAGAACCCCGTCGCTCGTGAGAAATTCGGCGTCGCCGGTCCAGTATTTTTCATGAAACACGCGTGCGCCTTTTTCCCAGGTCCAATGAGAAAATGCCGATGCGGCGAGATCCATTCCATAATCGGGATCGAAATCGAGCGCGCCGGTGGCCCCCGAGATATCGGGACATTTTTCATCGTCAATCGCTTCGAGCGCTCCGTGAATGCCCGACGCATCCCAACCGTACGCCCCATCGCGTCCCGCAACGGCCATTTTGATGCCATCGATCAAAGCCTGGCCTCCTTCGCCTGCCGAGAATTGCAGCCCATACGCCACGAGAAGCGCGGCGTCGTATTGACCGGCTCCATGCGGAGGCAACGTTTGTCCGGTATGCTCCACATACGCCGACTCGAATTCGGGCGCAAATGGCACGGGGCTCATTCCTTCGATTCCTTCGGCAAGCATACCCATTTCAGTAAATTGCCGCGGCAAATCGAGGCCCGTATCGGCAATGACGATGGCGGGGCGCATCACGCCCATCATCGGCGGCATGGGCGATGCGGCTTCGATGACGCATTGCACTTCGTTGGGATTGCTGACCGCGACAAAAACCATATTGGGATTATTTTCCAGCGCTTTCGTCACGGTTTGCAGGCAATTCGCGGGATCCGTGAGGGCTTCGATGGTCACTGCGTCATTGGCATAACCTAGCTCGCGCGCGAAAAACCCAAACCACGAAAAGAA
The DNA here is from genome assembly GCA_964435055.1 of uncultured Polyangium sp. Lineage (GTDB taxonomy): Bacteria > Myxococcota_A > Polyangia > Polyangiales > Polyangiaceae > Polyangium. The sequence goes on from CAYSYX010000359.1 coordinate 4,184, forward strand.
ACTATAACCGTCTTGATCGAGCGTACTGACGAGCGCAATACGCTCGGCACCTCGTTCCCGGGCCAAGCGCACGAGCAGCTCGGTTTGCGCAATATCGGATTCTCGCGTGCGCCATAAAAAACCTTTGCCTCCATACGCGCGAAACAGCTCCGCACCGGCCGAAGTGAAGGAAATGAGCGGTTTTTTATGCTGCAGAAAAGAATCGGCGACCAAAAAAAGCTGTTCCGACGTACCCGGGCCGAGCGCTGCGATGTATTCGTCGTTTGCCGCAAGAGCTTCGCCCGCCGCGACGACGTTATCGTCTCCCGGCAATGGATCATAAGGAGTCGATTCAAACATCAACGTTCGACCATCGATACCACCGGCGGCATTGACGGAATCGGCGACCCATTGCAGCGCGGGCGGAGTCGTTTCCGCTTGATCGGTGACGACGGGCATAAAAATAGCGACCTTCACAGGGCCATCGGGGCCGCAACCGATTTGGACAAACGCAAGAAAAACCAGCAGAGCAAGGCTCGTCAAATGGGCTCGGTTTCGAATACGGGACGCACCGTGAGGGTTCTGCATCGGGCCATTGTATCGCGGGGCAATCGACATGCGCTACTGCGGTTTTCGCGCTCTCGGTCGAGACTCGCAAGATCGGGTTTCGCACCCGAGGTAGACCCCGATCCAGCTTTGGATCGACATGTGCCCGTCAACCGCGAACCTCACTCGAACCTTCAAGTGACGTCTCCACCTCGATGAATCAGCCATTTCCGCCTCGCGGCTGCCCCAATGCTCTTTGCTGACTTCACCTCGAAAACTCCCGATCCACGTAGAAATCGTGCTACACATCCTTCCCGAGAGGACGCCCATGCACGCTCGCAGCTCAATTTCGTTTCTTGCGCTCACCATTCTTTCCGCCGCTGTCGGTTGCGAAGCCATTGCCCGCGTAGACCGCGAGAACATTCCCGGTGAAGGGGGCGGTTCGCAATCGAGCAGCAGTTCGTCGGGACAAATCGGATGTTTGCTCGACAGCGATTGCCCGGCGACGGGAAACGATTGCACGGTGCCATCTTGCAATGCGACCCAATGCACGACCACGGTCGAAGCCGCCGGAACGGCTTGTGCCAACGGCAATGGCAAGGTCTGCGACGGCCTGGGGAATTGCGTCGAATGTCTCACGGAAGCCGATTGTCCACAAGGTACGGCGTGCCAAACTCGTGTGTGTAGCGCGCGAATGTGTGGTTTTTCCAATGCCGCACCGGGAACGAAGATCAGCGATCCCACGGCCGGCGATTGTAAAAGTGAACAATGCGATGCCGCAGGTCAAGTCGTGACGGGTAATGACGATACCGACGTCCCGACGGCTCCGAATCAATGCAAAACGGGAGCATGCTCCATGGGCACGCCGTCGACGCCCGATTTACCCGAGGGTACGGCGTGCGGCGTGATGAATACGATTTGCGACGGAATGGGCAATTGCGTCGGTTGCACGATGGATGCGCATTGCGGTCCCCCGACGGAATGCAATGCGCCGACATGTGTCGCCATGACGTGCACCGACAATTTCGTCGCCGAAGGCACTCAAATCATGGCGCAAACGGCCAATGATTGTGTCGTGACCGAATGCGACGGCATGGGAGGACTCAGGCAGGTCCCCGATGCGATGGATTTGCCGCTCGATGATGACAATCCGTGCACGGAACAAGCCTGCGATGTCGGAATGCCCATCTTTCCACCGTCGGTCATCGGCAAAGCGTGTAATCAGAATGGTGGAAAAGTTTGCGACGGCAATGGCGCGTGCGTGGAATGCAATGTCGGTGGTGAATGTGCGAGCACCATTTGCGCAATGAATGTTTGTCAACCGCCGGAGGTCGTGTCGATCGTCCCCACGAATGCGGCGACGAATATTTCCGTGACGAACTCGATTGCGATCATGTTTTCGGGGACGATGGATCCGACGACGCTGGTTGGACAAACCTCGGTCGGACCGTGTTCGGGCTCGATTCAATTGTCCGTGGATGATTTCACGACCTGTTATCCCTTTGCTTCGGCCTTACCGACGATGACCCCGGACAACAAAACGGCGACGGTCGTTCCGGCGCCTGGTTTTTCCTACGGAACGACCTACAAGGTCCGCGTCACGACGGGAGCCAAGGATCAATCGGGCAAAGCATTGGCGATGAATTACACTCAAGCCATGGGATTTGCTACGGAAGTTCCGCCGTCTTCCTGCGCGGGGTCGATTGTCATCAGCCAGGTGTACGCCTCCGGAGGTTTGGCCGGGGCAGCATACGCGTTTGACTATGTGGAACTGCACAATCGAGGAAACACGCCCGTCGACGTCACGGGCTGGACCGTGCAATACGCAAGCGCCACGGGGACGACCTGGAGCGGTCCGACGCTCTCGGGGATCATGGCTCCCGGCGGATATTACTTGATTCAATTGGGCACCAATGGATCGGTCGGGGCGATGTTGCCGACGCCGAGTTTAGTCGGGACAAACAATCTTTCACCAACGGCGGGCAAATTGGCCCTCGTGACGAATGCGACGTTCCTGATGGTATCTTGTCCCATGGGCGGCGCGGTCATGGACTTCGTTGGGTATGGCGCGACCGCGAATTGCGCCGAAGGACCGATGCCGGCCAATGCGCCCACGCTCACGCAGGCACTTTTCCGCAAAGCCGGCGGCTGTGTCGACAGCGTCACGAACAGCGTCGATACGGAATTGCTCAATGCCGCACCTCGCAATGGTATGACGCCGACGCAACAATGCGATTGTCCCGTCGGAAGCGCGAATGGCACGACGAACGAGTCCGACATTCCCGTCGAAATGGACTTTTGTAACGTCCAGTTTCCAACCACGATCCAGGTGACTCCGGGCCAAATGACGCCGCCGATTTACGGGCGCGTATACGAACCCGGTTTTACCCCGGCCATGGGCGCGAATGCATTGATCACCGCCGAGGTCGGAGTTGGTCCGGCAAACGTCAATCCCGAATACCAAAGCGGGTACCAGTTTTTCCCGGCCACCTTCAACGTTCAGGTCGGCAACGATGACGAATACATGGCCACCTTCGCCGCCCCGATGACGACGGGTTCGTTCCGGTACGTATACCGCTTCACACGCGACGGCCTGAGCTGGACTTATTGCGACAAAAATGGCTCGGGATCCAACGCTGGTCTGTCGTTCGAGATCCACGAACTGCCGATTCTCACCGTGATGCCTTGACCGCGCGAGCCGAACGGATCACGCTCCGCCCGCGTTGAACCTTCGGAGCCTCGATTCGTCTGCAGCGTTCGACGCTCCAAACCCCACACTCCGTCCCATGCACGCGTCAGCTGTTTGTCCTTTTCAAACCCTCGCCGTTCTTCTCTCGCTGTCCATCGGCGTTTGCGCGTGCAGCTCAGCTTCGAGCAATGACACGCCGTCCGCCGGCTCCGCACCGAGCGCCTCGACATCCGCAGCCCCGGCGACGTCGGGTTCGTCCGAGGCCGCTGCAGCTCCAGGGCAAACACCGCCCACAAAAACCGATCCGCCACCTCCTCCGCAGCTCGTGCCGATGTCGCCGCTGCCCGAGGAAGAGGTTTATCCGGAAACACTGGAGGAGCAACGCGCGGCATTGTTGCGGCGAATGGGCCCGGTATTGCGCTTGACGGATGAACAGCTCGCCGCGGTCAAAACGTTGATCGAGCATTCGACGCTGATGGGTCAGGGCAATCCGCCGGTGACCAAATACCCGTTGACTCGGAAAGAGTGCCGGGAAAAACGAAATTCGCTTGGAGGGTTCGAACCCGACGAACCTCGTTGCGGGGCTCCTTTCATGGCGCCGATATACGATCCGACCATGGGCGAAACGGCGGCGACGGCGAAAGCATGCATGGATCGTTATGAGTTTCCGGGCATTCCGTGCGAACATCCGCTCGTGTACGCGTCGGCGCGCGAAGCGGTGGAGTTATGTGCGGCGATTGGAAAACGATTATGCGATGCGCACGAATGGGAGGGGGCTTGCGCGGGCGCGGTGCATGCCCCTGAAGACGAATACTTTTTCGGCAAAGAGCGCAAAGACGGAAAATATTATCATAATCGGGATCGTGAAATCACCTGGGCCTATGGGCTCAAGAAGAATCACGCGCTTTGCGGAACGACCAGCCATAAAAGTGACAAATGCACATCGAGCGGTTGGAAACGCTGTGGATCGAATACATTCCCTGCGGGATCTTTTCCGGAATGTCGCAGCCCGCTCGGCATTTACGATCAACACGGCAACGTCGCCGAGCACATGAATTTGCCGCTGCGGCCTGAGGAACTGATGAGTCGCGGGGGGCGTGGCGAGACGGAAATGAAGGGCAGTTGGTTTATTTTCTCGAATTACGAAGCGCATGAAGACGATTGCCGCTGGCGCGCTCCGGATTGGCACGCGACGAAGATCATGGATTACAACAGCCACGGCAATTATCACTTGGGGTTTCGCTGCTGCAAGGACATCGGGCAATAATTACGTATCGGCGTGATTTTCCCGTCGACAATTTGGACGGTTGATCGGGTTCATGATAGGCTCTCGGCAGCGCCTTATGAAACACCGCCGAATTGCATCGCGTCTCGCTTTGGCTTGGGCCACATTGCCCCTCACCACCGGCTGCGAATTGATTGCCACGGTGGATCGCAACAAAATCGAAGAAGACATCGTGACGGGATCGTCAAGCAGTTCTTCGAGCGGCGGTGGAAGTGCCGGTGCAGGAGGTATGGCTGGTGCGGGAGGCCTGGCCGGCATGGGCGGCTCCGGTGGTATCGGAGGAATGGGCGGAATGGGCGGATCCGGTGGCGGGCCCATTTCGTGCATTATGAATGAAGCTTGCGACGATCAAAATCCTTGCACTACGGAATCGTGCGAACAAGGGTTTTGTCAATTTGTGGTCCTCGACGGCGTCCCGACGCCCGGGGTATTGGATGTCGCGGGCGATTGTAAGAAAGCAATGTGTGTGCAGGGCATCGACACATTGAGCCCCGATGATATCGACGTGCCCAATGATGGCTTCGAATGCACGACCGAAGCCTGTATGAATGGCTCGCCGGTGGTCGCGAACGTCGGTGCGGGCTCCCCATGCGGGGCCAACATGAACCTCGTGTGTAATGGCCAGGGCGTGTGCGTGGGATGCAATGCCCCCGCGGATTGTCAGGGCATGGATACGGTTTGTCAAACTCGAACCTGTGTGGCGGGCACCTGCGGCGTGCAAAATGCGCCTGCGGGGACCTTCGTGGACGGCGCCGGCCCGGGTAATTGTCGACAATCGGAATGCAATGGCGCGGGGAGCATCACGACCGGACCGGACAACAACGATCCACCGGCAAACGATGGGCTTCAATGCACGGACGAGGTTTGTGTCAACGGAACGCCGTATCATCCATTTTCGAGCGCCGGATCTGCGTGCAATGAAAATGGCGGCAAACTGTGCAATGGAGATGGGGCCTGCGTGGAGTGCCTCGCCGCGACGGATTGCCCTGGAGTGGATACGGACTGCCAAGCTCGCA
>CAYSYX010000360.1:0-8774 GCA_964435055.1 uncultured Polyangium sp.
TGTCCGCTCTTCTCGGTCGTATCCCGAGCGCCGTCGGTTATCAGCCGACGCTCGCGACGGAAATGGGTGCTCTTCAGGAGCGCATCACGTCGACCACGAAGGGATCGGTCACCAGCGTGCAGGCGATTTACGTGCCCGCCGACGACTTGACCGACCCTGCCCCGGCCACGGCGTTTGCCCACTTGGATGCCACGACGGTTCTTTCGCGCGCGATCTCGGAGCTTGGGATTTACCCGGCCGTGGATCCGCTCGATTCGACGTCGACGATGCTCGACCCGCAAATCGTCGGCCAGAGACACTACGACGTGGCGCGCCGCGTGCAGCAAACGCTTCAGCGTTACAAGGACTTGCAGGACATCATCGCGATTCTCGGTATGGACGAGCTCAGCGAAGACGACAAACTCGTCGTGCAACGTGCGCGCAAGATGCAGAAGTTCTTGTCGCAACCGTTCTTCGTCGCCGCTCAGTTCACGGGCCTCGCCGGCAAACTCGTCAGCTTGAAAGACACGATCGCGAGCTTCGAGGAGATCCTCTCGGGCAAACTCGATCATATCTCCGAGCAAGACTTCTACATGGCCGGTGGCATCGACGAAGTGAAGGCGCGTGCCGCAGCGGCGAAGAGCTGAGCTTGGGTCGTAGGAGTACCTGACCGATGTCCGATTCGATTTTGCTGGAGATCGTTACCCCTACCGGGATTGCTTTGCGCAAGAACGTCGCCGACGTGACTGCGCCGAGCGTTGCGGGCGAGTTCGGTGTGATGCCGGGCCACGTTCCGCTGCTCGCGGCGCTCCGCACGGGCATCGTGAGTTACCACGAGGCCGGGAAGGAACACCGTCACGCGGTCGCGCACGGGTTTGTCGAGGTCATCGGCGACAAGGCGCTGCTGTTGACGGAACGATTCATCAACAAGGACGACGTGGACGTGATCAAGGTCCGCGCTCGTTTGAAGGACGTGGATGCCGAGCTGGATCGCTGGCAAGGCGACATGACGGATCCGAAGCGGAAGCTGTTGATCGAGGAAGAGCAGTGGCTCGCCACGCAGCTCGACTTGATCGGCGACCCGCCGCTCGCAATCGTTCGTGAAGACACGCGCTTCTTGGCAGCGAAGGCGGAGGCTCCGCCCGTTGAAGAGATGGAAGAAGGGCAGAAGCCCAGCGCGACGTTGACGAATCAGGATTGAGCAAAAACGTTCGCAGTTTCAGACGCCATCGTGAGGCACCTCGCGATGGCGTTTGGCATTTTGTATTCGGAAGATTGGGCTCCTTCAAAAGGTGCCCGGCACATTTCCTGCCCCCCTCCTGCATCGATGCATCGGGCTTCCACACATTCCTGTCGAGCCTCCGGCTTCGAAGCATCACCCTTCGCCGGATTTCCGCGGACCCTCCTGCATTGATGCATCGGGCTTCCACACATTCCTGGGGACCCTCCTGCATTGATGCATCAAGCTTCAACACATTCCTGGGGACCCTCCTGCATCGATGCAGCACCGTTCGCCGGATTTCCGCGGACCCTCCTGCATCGATGCAACCCCCTTCACCACATTTCGGGCGGCGCTCTTGCATCGATGCAACACCCTTCGGCAGACTTTGGGTGGCCGTTTTGCGTCCGCGAGAAGGTGGCGGGCACTTTTTCGGTCGGTCTTCGGGTCGAGACCGGTGCAACGCCCAACATGTTGGAGCCATTGCCGGTTCACTGTAAAACCGATTTCGCCCATTCGTGGGCGCATCCTGCGTCCGCGTTCATCCCCATGCATAGTTGAATCGCGCATCGATGACTTCGCGCAAGAATCGTCGCCATATCGGGATATCTTTTTCCACGATGCGACGCTTTAGTTCCTCGCCAAACCCGTAAATGCCAGCAAAACACAGAGTCCCTCGGTCCGGACCGGCCGGGACGACATAACGTTGGCAACGCCAATCGACGAGGCAATCTTCGTGCGGTTCGGGGTGACCGAAGAGCAACCAATCGGTGATCCAAACACGCGAGGTTTTCGTTGATTCGGCATCGTCGTCTTCTCCTTCGAATACCACGCGTTCATTCAATTTATTTTTCTTGATGACCGCTCGGAGCCATTGCCCGAATCTGCGCAGGGCAAATGCATCTCCATCGATGACCCGCGCGGCTCGAGGATTCCACACGTCGTTCATCAATATGGTTGCGAAATGGTCGTCACCCGGCGCACGCAAAAATATCGAAAACGCATAATGCGGAATCGGGCGGGTCAGGTCATCGGCCAAAACCAGCGTATATCCATTTACGTCGTATATGGCGAAAGGTCGTGACGAATCTTTTCCCAATTGTTGCATGACTTCCGCTTTTATGGATTCGCTCGCGGATTTTACCAATGATGCTGCTCGCGAAATGTCCGCAGGTGTCCAATCGGGCACGGGAGGCGCGGGAGGTGGCCCATGTTCGAGATAATGGGTGAGCAAATCAAAAATCCAAAAGGTGGGCATGTTGAATTGCCAATGGCCGGCGGACAATGAAGCAAAACCACTTTTGGCCAATGACCAATGCAGGTAGCGGCTCGTATCGCGATGCCATACTTCCAAAAGTTTCTCGACGTAGGCGAGATCTTCCGGTGTTGTCGGCCCTTTTCGCTCGAGCCATTCGTCGGCGACGTATCCCAGCGACATCCACGGCTCACCCCAGAAGGCGTCTTTTTCGCGCTCCGGCGTCGTTCGCACGGTAAACCCGAGCGTACTTTCCATCATTCCGAGCGACACTTCGGCAGGCGCGTACGCGTGAGGCTCGAGCACGATCGCGTGTCCTCGATAGGTCGCGGAAATCGGCTTGAAGGATGATTCATTCCATGCGCTTTGCGCCCAGGCGACGAGCGATCCCGGACGGGGATCTTGGAGCAGGTGGACAAGGAGTTTCGGTAATTCGTTATGGGCATTCAGCACCCAAGAGATGGGATCCGTCGATTGCGATGAAAAATATTGATCATAGGCTTCGGCCCAGGCGAGAAGCTGCTCTTGGAGGGTGTCTTCGTGGACTTCGATCTTTTTATGCAACAAATCGTGCAAAATGCCTTGGTGGTCGGTTTTCTCGAGGACAATGGTTTCCTTGGTATCGCCGTGGATGACGACGATCGAAATACCGTACGCGATCATGATGACGCCCGGTAAAACCTCTTTCGACGTCAGGAGTGTATTGCTCACGGTCAGCGATGTCGAGCCATGGACGACGTTCGCCCCGAGCAAAGCGTCGTCACCGTGAGCCAAGCAATGACCGATGGTTCCGGCGGGAAACGAAGGCGACATGGGGCGAGGATACCTTGATCGAATTGCTCGCGGCAACCGCAATGTACGGAGCAAACGTCTTTGTAACATTCCCCTTGACATTCGGCGAATTTCCGTCTATGCTCGTGTTTCATGTTCGCTCGTCGCCGCATTGCCGACAAAGTCCGTGAACTTTGGAGCCGAGGTTTTTTTGGCAAGGGGATTGTGGTTGCGGTCGTATTCAGTGCTTGTCTGGCGGTCGGCGGGACGCTGTTGTCGTTGGCGCATGTCACATCGAGTGAGTTCGATGGTTGTGGCATGAGTCGCGCTGCGATGAAAGCTCGTGCGGAGGCGATGCTTCAGGTTTTGAACGCCGAATATGGCCAGGCCAAACCTTTTCCCGGCGGTGACGACCATTGGGTCTTGGGGCAAGAGCAGTTCGACATCCGTTACCGGACAAAAATCGACCCTTGCGACGGGTATTTTCAAGTTCGCGTTCCCATTGCCGGCCCGACCCCGCCTCCATTGGCTCCAAATCAAATGCTGGAAGCGCTCGAGAATCAGAACGTCGGCGGGTATTTCGAGCGTGGTGTGCGGAGCTCGTTCGTCTACGACGAAGACGTGAAGAGGTATTACCTCGCGTACGACGTGCCATTGATGGAATTACGCAATGGCGATATCGGGTCGGCGGTGGAGGAGCGGCGGAGCATTGGGCGGGCGTGGCGTCAAGGTTGGTTTGATGCGGCATCGCAGATCGCGACCGGAAAGGCGCCGCCCCCTGGAGAATTCATCCGACGTCAGGAAAAGACGCGTTGATCCCGACGGCCGCGTGGGAACCCCGGACAAACGAGCTGGGATGGAATTGGTGGCGCATACGGCGACCATCGCGCGAGCGGGGCCAAATTTCTCTATTTACGTTCTTCGCGGCTCTTGCGATACTGCACGGTACCGTTCATTCATCAGCAACCTCGGTCCCCGAAACGACAACGCCATGACAAACAATCTTCCGCGTCGAAGCTTTCTTTTAGCCACCCTGGGGAACCTCGCATTGCTGGGATGCGACCCGGCCGCTCCGCCGGAACAGACTGGATCCACCGGTTCGTCCGGACAAGGTGGCGCCGGTGGTGACGGAGGCGGAGGTATGGGCGCCGGGGGCCAGGGCGGAGGTTCGACGGCATATTGTGGAAAAACGTTGCAGGATGAATTCGCTGCGGCTGTGGATGGTCTTTTGTATTTGAGTGAAGGTGACAATCCGTGGGAGGTCTTCATGGAGACGAGTCCGGGGACGGGTCCGGTCGCTCCGAACGAGCTTGGCGCGCTTCTCGGATTGCCGACGGGAACGGTTTACGAAGTGCGCATATTCGAGCAATTCTTCACGCCTATTCTTTTGACCGGACCGGACGGCGAGCGATACAAGGCATTGCGAGATTTGTTGGTCGCGCGTTTGGTGGAGCCGCGCGTGATTCGATTCGACATGATTCAGGTGAAAGTGTATTTGGTGGGTCGAACGTCGTGCGGTGAAGTCGCCGGGGTGCACACGATATCGATTGAAACGTGACGTTTGATCCCGGGTTATTCCGGCCAAACGAGTTCCAATATCGACGATGGAGTGGAATGACTGATGACCACGTTTCATCTGTGCGAATCATCACCGTGGACGGGTGGAGTGATTACGCAACGCATTGATTTCGCGAGGTGAAGACAGTGTGCAAGAATCGCATCGCACGGTAGTTTGAAAAGTGTAGTTGACGCAAAGAAGACGCTTTCCTTTTTTCACGAAGCGGGATACAAGCGTCTGACGCTCAGCGCGTGCGCGAGCCCGTCGATTCTTGGCACAAAATTCCTTGCGATTGGGATCTCGTCAAAATGGCCTCGCTTATGAGGGCACGGCGCATTGGAGGTAAGATGAAGCGCTCAGTACAGTATACTTCGATGTTGGCGACCTTGCTGGCAGGGTCGATGGCTCATGCCGAACTGAAGGAACTCCCGAATTACAACGCGTACGGCGATGCGCAGGCCGTTGCGGGTCCGGTATCGAGTGCTGCGACGCCGCGGGAGATGTTGGCGGGGGTTGGGAGCATCGACGAGAAGCGTGGTGTGCCCACGGTGTATATGGCGCCATCGGATGGAGTGGTAGCGCCTGGGGCGTTCATGGCGCGTCCGGAAGGTGCGGCGCAGTTTTACTTGGAACATTACGCGCCGTTGTACGGGTTGAATCAAAGCGCGCTCGATACGGCGTACGTGGCCGAGGTGCACGACACGGGTCGCGGTGGAATCATCGTGATTTTCAAGCAAAAGGCCAATGGGCTCGATGTGCATCATTCGGCGTTGCGCGTGCTCATGGATCAGCAGATGAAGCTCGTGGCGATCGGCGGCAATTTGCATTCGCATGCGGCGCCGACGACGAAGCGCGTTGCGCCGTTCAATTTGACGGCGGCGGATGCGATTGCGACATCGTTCAACGACTATTTCATGACGAAGGTGCCGGCATCGGTATTTACGGACATGAATCAGCCGGAGCACGGGTATTCGTTTTTCTCGATGCGCGAGACCGCGGAAACGACGGCGCAACAAATTGGTTTGGCCCGTCCCGCGCGTATCAAGCAGGTGTATTACCCGATGCCCGATCAGCTGGTTCCGGCGTATTACGTCGAGCTTGCGGCGGGTGACGGTACGACGTCGTCGATGCTCTACGCTTATGTGATTGCGGCGGACGACGGCCGAATGCTCGAGCGGACGAGTTTGACCAAAGAAGCGGCGTTCCAATATCGCGTTTGGAGCGAAGGCGCGCCGGCGTATACGCCGTCCGATGGTCCGCAAGCGGACTTTGCGCCGCATCCGACGGGTATGCCGGATGGTTCGACGCCGATGTTCGTCGCGCCGAATTCCGTGACGATCGACGGATTCAATACGAACCCGATGAGTACGTTCGATCCGTGGCTCGCAGCGGGTGCGACGAGTACGAACGGCAACAACGTCGATGCGTACGTCGATCTTGCTGCACCCGACGGTTTGTCGGGTAGCGACTTCCGCGCGCCGACGAGCGCTGCCAGCGCGTTTGACTGGACGTACAATACGGCGCAGCAGCCCAATGCGAACGTAACGCAACGCAGGGCGGCGATTACGCAATTGTTCTTCAACAACAACTACTACCACGACCTCTGGTACGATTCGGGCTTTAATGAAGCGGCCGGCAATGCGCAAGTGAACAACTACGGTCGCGGCGGCGTCGGCAATGATCCGATCCATGCCGAAGCGCAGGACTACAGCGGCACGAACAATGCCAATATGCAGACGCCGGCGGACGGTTCGTCGCCGATCATGCAGATGTACACGTTCAGCCCGCCGCAAGCCGGCGGCACGATCAATCGCGACGGCGCGATTGACAACGGTATCGTCGGGCACGAATGGGGCCATTACCTGCACATGCGTCTGACGGCCGGTGGAAACCAGCAATATGGCGCGATGAGCGAAGGCTGGGGCGATTTCCAGGCGCTCTTGCAGCTCGTGCACGGCAATGACAACTTTGCCGGAACATTTGCCACGGGCGTGTATGCGTCGGCGGCATTCGGTGACAGCGGTTATTACGGCATTCGCCGATATCCGTACACGTCGAATATGTCGAAGAACGGTTTGACGTTCAAACATATTGGCGATGGTCAAGGCTTGCCGCCGGGCGGAGCGCCGGGGTTTGGTGGTATTCCGAATTCCGAAGTGCACAACGCCGGCGAAATCTGGTGCACGATGTTGTGGGAAGGTTATGGCAACCTTCTCGAAGATACCGTCGTCGCAATGCCGCGGCATACGTTTGCCCAAGCCAAACGCAAAATGCTCGATTACCTCGTCGCCGGCATGAAGGTCACGCCGCTCGATCCGACGATTACCGAACAACGCGATGCGATCCTCGCGGCTGCTTATGCCGGAGGAAACCTTCAGGACATGCAGGACCTGATGGCGGGCTTCGCGACGCGCGGCGCCGGACCTTGTGCGGTTGGTCCTCAACGCACGTCGACGAACCTCACGGGCGTCGTGGAAGACTACATGGCCAATCGTCCCAATGCGGCCTTCGTGTCGCTCGCATTGACGGAAACCACGCCGTCGTGCGATAATGACGGTATCGTCGACGCGGGTGAAGGCGGCGCGGTCACGATTAAAGTGCAAAACACGGGTTGGTCGGACTTGACCGGCGGCACGGTGACCGTGACGTCGAGCAATCCCAATATCCAATTCCCGAGCGGGACCAGCGCGGCGATTCCCACAACCGTAGCGTTTGCGACGGCCACGATCTCGATTCCGATCACCGTGACGGCGGCCATTGTGAACCCGACGTATATTCCGTTCAACGTGGTCATCAATGCGCCCAACGCTTGTACGACCACGATCAATGCCACGGGATCGGGCGAAGTCATGTATGACGTGACGGCTCCGGGTTCCGCCACGGCCGTGACGACGGAAACGTGGGAAGGCACCAAGACCTGGACTGCCAAACTCACGTCGGGTGCCGCTACGACCTTCTGGGGCGTTACACGCCCGGCAGTGCCCACGCCTGTCGGCATCAATGAAACAGCTTGGGGCCAAGACATTTCCGGCATCAGCGATCACACGTATGAATCGCCGGATCTCGTCGTCGGTGCCACGGGCCTCAGCATGGCGTTCCAACACCGTTACGACTTCGAATTGTCGGGCGGTACGCGATGGGACGGCGGCGTCATTGAATACACGCAAGACAACGGCGTGACCTGGGCCGACGTCAGCACGCTGGGCGCAGTAACCGGGTATAACGGCGTGATCACCAACCAAGCCAGCAATCCGCTCGCCAACCGCAACGCCTACACGGGTGCGACGCCGGGTTTCGCCACCGGTACGATGCAAAATCGCAACATCAACCTCGGCATGGGCGTCGCGAACAAGACCATTCGCATTCGCTTCCGCCTTGGTACGGATGAAGCTCAAGGCGCGGGCGGTTGGTTCATCGACAACATTGCTTTCACCGGTTTGTCCAACAAGCCCTTCTCCGCGCAAGTTCCGCATGCTTGCATTGCAGCGACCTGCGGCAACGGCATGAAAGAAGGCAATGAAGCTTGCGACGACGGCAATACGATGAACGGCGATTGCTGTTCGTCCACGTGCACATTCGAAGCAGCCGGTACGGTTTGTCGCGCAGCCAATGGCGCCTGCGACGTCGCGGAAACGTGCACGGGTATGGCCGGTACGTGTCCCGCGGACGGCAAAGCGCCCAATGGCTCGATGTGCAGCGATAACAACGCCTGCACGCAAATGGATAGCTGCCAAGCCGGTGCGTGCGTCGGGGCAAACCCGGTCACATGCATGGCCATGGATCAATGCCACGTCGCCGGAACATGCGATCCGATGACGGGTATGTGCAGCAATCCGAATGCGGCCGACGGCAGCATGTGCAACGACAGCAATGCCTGTACGCAAATGGATAGCTGTATGGCCGGCGCGTGCGTCGGGGCAAACCCCGTCATGTGCGCGGCCATGGATCAATGCCACGTCGCCGGAACATGCGATCCGATGACGGGTATGTGC
>CAYSYX010000360.1:8874-9677 GCA_964435055.1 uncultured Polyangium sp.
AGCAATCCGAATGCGGCCGACGGCGCTGCTTGCAATGACAACAACGGTTGTACGCAGACAGATAGCTGCATGGCCGGCGCGTGCGTCGGGGCAAACCCGGTCGTCTGCGCGGCGCTTGATCAATGCCACGTCGCGGGTACCTGCGACAGCGCAACGGGCATGTGCACCAATCCGAATGCGGCCGACGGAACGGCTTGCGACGATACCGACCTGTGCACCACGATGGATGTGTGCGCGGGCGGGACGTGTCTCGGCGCGGCTGTCGCCTGTGACGCAACGGACTGCCTCGAAGCCGGTACCTGCAACAAGATGACCGGTATGTGCGAAGGCGCTCCCAAGCCGAACGGCACGCCCTGCGGCGTGGACGGCACGTGCAAAGACGGTCTGTGCGCAAACGGCGGTGCCGGTGGTGCAGCAGGCGCGGGCGGCGCCGGTGGCGCTGGTGGTAAAGGCGGCGCAGGCGGCGCAGGCGGCGGTACGGCCGGTGCAGGCGGCGAAGCTGGAGCCGGCGGTAAGGGCGGTAACGGCGGTACCGGTGGCGATCCGATCCCCGAAGGCGGCTGCGATTGCTCGATTCCGGGCGACAGCGCTCCGGCCCGCGACGTGAGCGGCTCGCTGCTCGCGCTCGTCGGCGCGTGGATCATTCGCCGTCGTCGTCAGAACAAAGCGTCCTGATCCCTCCCCCACCGCAGGGTCGGGGCCATCCCGCAATGGCCCCGGCCACTCTCCTCCCTGAAAGCATTTCGTCGGGGTTTCACCCCGAACCCCACGAGGGCTCCTCGCCCTCGACCCGCGCAAGGGCC
>CAYSYX010000361.1:0-9660 GCA_964435055.1 uncultured Polyangium sp.
TCCCCAAGCGGTCTTATGGCCAACATTTTTCATACGAATCTGCTCCTCGCGACCAAAATCACAGAGCATGCGTCCGACTGACGAACGCCAGGCGCTTCGTTGCCACAAGCGGTCACGAAATTCAACACAAGGTTGACAGCTGAATTTTTTTTGCTTCCGCAGCTAAAAAGCCGAGATTCTTTGTTCCGCAACGACACCTGATTCGACATCCGGCGTTCGTTGGCAAACCAAATCATCACTGAAATCTTGCCCCCGGACGCCCACTGTGATCCTATGTGATGTCGTCGGTGAGGGAAGTTCGAGGCGACGTCGTCAGCACCGATTGCAATGGGCACAAGGAGATTCGAAAATGACGGCCGGGAAAAAAGGAATTTTGTTTTTATGCGTCGCCAATTCGGCGCGCAGTCAAATGGCCGAAGGACTTGGTCGGCTGATCTTCGCCGATCGTGCGGATGTGCAAAGTGCCGGCAGTGAACCGTCGAAGGTCAATCCCTACGCGATCGAAGTCATGCGCGAAATAGGGGCGGATTTGACGACGCACCATTCCAAGTCCGTGCAATCCATCGATCCAAGCTCCGTCGATATCGTCATCACGTTGTGCGCCGAAGAGGTTTGTCCGGTCTTCTTGGGACAAGCCAAACGATTGCATTGGCCCATTCCCGATCCCGCATCGAAGGATCTTTCAATCCCCCGTGAAGAAATGCTCGAACGCTTTCGTACGGCGCGAGATACCATCCGAACCATGCTCGAAACGTTTCGGACCGAGGGCGGGCTCGAAGCGAACGGCTGATTTCACGAACGGGCGGGTCCGCCCATCGGGCGAGCCTACGGATCTCCCTGATTTCCCGTCGATTTCTCTTCATCGTTCCTCGAACGTACGCAAAAAATTACCCATCCACATCGGCTTCTGGTACCTTCGCGCGCCATGCGCAGGTTTGAACTCGTCGAAGGCTCCTCCAGCAAGTTTTGGCAAATCGAACAAGACGGTCCCAAACTGACCATTCAGTGGGGAAAAATCGGCACTTCCGGGCAAAGCCAAGTCAAAGACTTCTCAAGTGACGCGCAGGCGACGGCCGAACACGACAAACTCGTCAAAGAAAAGACGAAAAAGGGATACGCCGAAGTCGCGGCGGTCGCCGATGCATCCGCGCCCGCGCCCAAACCTCGCGCTCCCAAAGCCGCTGCGACACCTGCTCCGACAAACTCTGCGCCAACGGACGATGCCGCAGCTCCCGCCAAAGCAGCCCCAAGTGCTCCGGCGGAGGTTGTTGTTCCAAACCACGCGAATGTGGAGATTGATTGGGATCAACTCGAAATCAACCGTGGACTTTTGTCGCATCGCCACGGGCGATATCGGCCGTCTGAGGAGCAGATGCGCGCGGATCCGTGGACGGCGATTCAAAAATTGTGGGCCGAGAGCAAATCCTATCATTCGTGGGATAAGTACGTCATTGCGGCGGAGCTTCGCCCGGCGGTCGAAGAAGCGCGTGACTGGTTGAATGGACCGGGGCCCGCGCCCATTTCGCCATTGGCCGCCGTGGCCGTGGATCTGCTTTTGGGCAAGGATTGCGAACCGACATGTTACCCCGTGATGCGTGGTTTGTCGGAAGCGTCCATTGCCAAGTTCGGTCCCGGGTGGCTTCTCGATACCGCGCTGGCTCGAACGCGGATCAAATTCGAACGCTATTCGGATCCTCCCGTCATCAATTTCACCCATCGGCCGCAGAGCGTCGGTCCTTATGAAGACTGGGAGGCGACGGTGGCGCGTTTGGCGTTCGTTGCGCAAAACCTATCCGATGACGATTACGCCAAACTCCTGAAGGACGCCGAGGCGCGTTGGCCGACGTTGTCGTATTATCAAAAGATACTCGTTTTGTTCCTCATTCCCTCGCATACGCCGTTGGCCGATGCATTGGGTGAAGATTGGTTCGCGTGCGGAGGCAAGCCGGAAGGTTATCAGCCGACGATGTATGGAACGGACGGGGTCGAGCCCAAAATCGAATTCGCCTACAGTCGTCCCATGATGACACGATTGGCCAAAAAGATCGTGGGTCGAGCGTATTCCGGCGGCCATTTGTTGCAGCACTTGTGGCGTCTTTTCGATTTGGTTGGAGCCGACGTCATTCCCGTCATCAAAATCAGCAATGACGCGGCCGATTGGCAAGGCGCCATTACGTCAGGCCTCGAAGTTGCCTCGCTCATCCGTGGGCCCGAGACCGCTTCACTCATGGTGTCGCATTTGACGGCGAAACGGGAAGTCATTTCCATGGTCACGGAATGGCTCGAGAAAAATCCCGCATTGGCTCTTCCGGCGCTTGCGGATGCCATTGCGGCGGGAGGTGGTCTCGGCGATCGGGCCGGCGTCGTATTTCTCGAGATGGATCGCAAACATCCGGGTTTGGCCGAGCGAGTCGACATGCGTCCGGCATCGCGCACGGCGGCGCAAAAACTCCGCGATAAAATGGCCGTCAAGCCGGACGCGTCGCCCGCGGATTTGCCCAAGATTCTCGTGAACCCCCCGTGGCTCGCGGGCAAACGTGCCCAAGCTTTGCCGGTCGTGCCCAATGTCACGATGTTGCCTTATCCCGAGGCCTTGCACGAGAATGAACATGGGCACTTGAAACAAGCCCTGGATGATTACAACGAAGGAATCAAGGGGCCGATCAAATACGCCGACGCGTTCGCCGAAGTGGGAAGACGCTGGTATGGCAAATATGCGTCGAGTAAAATCATTCATCTGAAGAAACCCGATTTGAAAAGCGTGCTTGAAACATGGCCCGGTGATGCTTGGAGTGCCGGTCATCATGTGCTCGTGCCGCTCGCCGTCTTCGGTGTGGAGGCCATTGCGCATTATCCGCGCCTGGCCGTCGGAGCGTCGGCGATGTTTGCCGCGTGTATGCGCGACGTCGTCGAATCGCCGAAGATCGCACCGTTTTACGCGTACGCACGAACGGTCAAGAGCGCTCGCAAGCACGCGGAATCGTGGATGCTGAAGTTTCCCAAAGCCGCGGCGATCGGCCTCATTCCGACCGCCGTCGGGAATCACACGCAAACGCGCGAACAAGCCGAACTCGCATTGCAATTCCTGGTCGCCAAAGGTCAGGGCGATATCGTTCGAGAAGCTGCCGCCGCGTATGGAGCCAATGTCAAAGCGGCCGTGGAAGCCGTGCTCGATGCCGATCCGCGCGATCGATATCCCGCCAAATTGCCCAAGATTTCCCCTTGGGCCGACGTGGACAAACTCCCGCGCCCGCTGCTCAAAGGGCGCGAAAAAGCATTGCCGAAAAAGTCCGTCGAAGCCATTTTCATGATGCTCGCGTTTTCCACGCCCGAGTCGACGTTCATCGGCATCGAGGACGTTATGGCGGTGTGTGATCGCGCATCGCTCGAAGACTTTTCCTGGGCTCTCTTTAATGAATGGCAAGTGGCTGGAGCGCCATCCAAGGAAAATTGGGGAATGCAGCAGATGGGCATTTTGGGCGGGGACGACGTCGCTCGAAAACTGACGCCGCTCATTCGCAATTGGCCGGGAGAATCGTTGCAAGCGCGAGCGGTCGCGGGCCTGGACATTTTGGCGCGTATCGGGAGTGACTTGGCGCTGATGCATTTGAATGGCGTAGCGCAAAAGGTGAAATTCAAGGGTCTGCAAGAAAAAGCCCGAGAAAAGATGGACGAAGTCGCGCAAAATCGAGGGCTCACCGCCGACGAACTCGCCGATCGCCTCGTGCCGGATTTGGAGCTCGATCCCGACGGTTCGCGCACGTTGGATTTCGGCCCGCGGCAATTCCGCATCAGCTTCGACGAAGCGCTCAAGCCGGTCGTCGTCGATGGCAATGGGAAAACCCTGAGCGATTTGCCCAAAGCCAACAAATCCGACGATGCGGCGAAAGCCAAAGAAGCGGATACCATTTGGAAGACGCTCAAAAAAGACGCCAAAGCCATTGCGCAAAATCAGATTGTCCGTCTGGAACTCGCCATGTGCGCGCAACGCCGGTGGGAAGGGGATTCATTCCGGGCGCTTTTCCTGGAACATCCATTGCTCATTCACTTGGTCCGACGCCTGATTTGGGGCGTGTACCAGGAAGATGGTACGCGCATCGGAGCCTTCCGCGTCGCCGAAGACAGTTCGCTTGCGGATTCGCAGGATTCGACGTATACGCTGCCCGATGAAGCTCGCGTCGGTATCGTGCATCCGCTGGAATTGTCGGATTCGGAAAAGGCGGCGTTCGGGCAGATTTTGGGCGATTACAACATTCTTCAGCCTTTCCCGCAAATCGGTCGCGACACGTACGCGCCCACGGCCGCGGAAATGAAATCGCACAGCATCACGCGTCGACACAAGCAATTCGCTCCGCTGGGCAAATTCCTGGGCCTCGTCGAAAAAGGTTGGCGCAAAGGTCCGCCGCAAGACGCCGGATGGATCTGGGACATGAGCAAACCCTTGGCTGGTGGTTTTACGGCGCATCTGGATCTACCGACGGGTATTTCCGCCGATATGCAATATACCGATGCGAAGCAAGAAATCGGAACGATCTCGCTGACGCACAAGACCAATCGAGATGCGAGCCTCGCGGACTTGCCGCCGGTTGTGTTCTCCGAACTCGTACGCGACCTCGTGCAGCTCGGGAGCGTCACGTGAAAAAAGGCAAATCGGTAAACGCGGCGCCGGCAACGCCGAGCGCCGAAGGCGAATCGAAGCCCCAAACGGGCTTGCAACGAGCGCCTGCGGAGATCATGTACCGCGACGAACTCGCGCGGCTCGAAAAAGAGGACTCGGGACCCAAACCTCCGGGCTGGCGTTTGTCGCCCAAAGCGGTCCGGACGTTTGTCATCGGCGACCATTCTCGTAATATCCGGCAAAAATTCGTCGGTCATGCCGCCATCATTGATCGCGCGATGGTTTCTCTCGCCACGTCTCGCGGATTGCTGCTCGTGGGTGAACCGGGAACGGCCAAAAGCTGGTTATCGGAATTGCTCGCGGCGGCCATTTCGGGCACGTCGACGTTGACGATTCAAGGCAGCGCAGCGACCTCCGAGGACCAGATCAAGTATTCGTGGAACTACGCGCTTTTGTTGGCGGAGGGCCCCGGTGAACGAGCCTTGGTGCCCGGTCCGGTCGTCACCGGAATGCGCGAAGGCAAAATCGTTCGGTTCGAGGAAATCACGCGTTGCCCGGCGGAAGTGCAAGACGGGCTCTTGTCAATCCTGTCGGACCGCGTATTGACCATTCCCGAGCTCGGCGAGCTGGGCGTCGTGTTTGCCCGGGAAGGTTTCAACGTCATTGCGACGGCGAATACGCGCGATCGCGGCGTCAATGAAATGAGCGCGGCGCTGAAGCGCCGTTTCAACTTCGAAACGCTTTTCCCCATCGGCGATCTCGGTTCGGAAATCGAGCTGGTGCGGCGGGAATCAAGCCGGTTGCTCGAAGCCTCCGGCGTAAAAACCGTTTTACCGGACACCGTGCTCGAAGTTTTGGTGACGACATTCCGTGAATTGCGTACGGGAACATCGAGCGATGGGCAGCCCGTCGAGCGATTGTCGACCGTATTGTCGACGGCGGAAGCGGTTTCCGTTGCGCATGCGGTGGGCGTGCGCGCGGCATTCTTGGGCGATGGCGAGGCGCATCCCGGCGACGTCATTGATTGCTTGGCCGGAGCGGCGGTCAAAGACAATGCCGAGGATTTGGAAAAGCTGCGTCGATATCTCGAAACCGTGGCGAGCAAACGCAAAGCGCCGCATTGGGCGGCCTTGCACGCAGCTCGTTCGAGGTTGTAATCGTGGCGGGACGGCTGTTCGTCGTCGGCGTTCGGCACCATAGCCCCGCGTGTGCGCGCGTGGTCAAAGCCGTGCTCGATCGCGTCAATCCAGCCGTCGTTCTCATTGAAGGGCCAAGCGATTTCAACGATCGTCTCGACCAACTGGCGCTCGATCATACGCCGCCCATCGCCGTCTTCACGCATTACTTGTCCGAAGACGGCCCCGTGTCTTGTTTTGCGCCGTTTTGCGCGTTTTCCCCGGAATGGGAGGCTTTGCGTTGGGCAATGGCGGCGGAAAAACTCGTCCGTTTCGCCGATCTGCCCGCGTGGTGCAAATCGTTTGTCGGAGTGGAAAATCGTTATCGCGACGAAGACGATCGGTACGAACGCGCGGTCCAAGCGTTGTGCGAGTGTACCGGCACGTCCGATATGGATGCCTTGTGGGATCACCTTTTCGAGGGGCAACCGCCGGAGGTCGTAGAACCGGCGCTGCGAGCCTATTTCGAGGAACTTCGCGGCGATGATCCGGCGGGCGAACGTGATGCTCCGCGGGAAGCGTTCATGCGCGCGTATGCGTCGTGGGCGCTCGAAAAAGGCGATGTCGTCTTCGTTTGCGGAGGTTATCACGCGCCGGCCTTGAAAGATGTTTGTCCGGGCGGCACCGAACCTGAAGTTCCGACCGCTCCGCTTGGCGGGGAAAGCCATTTGATCCCGTGGACGTACGCACGCATGGATAGTTTTGCCGGTTATCAATCAGGGATGCCTTCGCCATTTTGGTGGGACCTCGATTGGACGCTGCGCAAAGGTGTCGCCGACGCGATGATCGATCGCGTCATGGATGCATTTCGCAAAAAGTCGCAACGTCCGACGGTCGCGGACCACATCGCGTTGCGCACGACGATTGCGGGGCTTGCCGCGTTGCGTGGCCATGACGAACCCAAGCGCGTCGATGTTTTGGACGGTCTGCTTTCGGCGCTGATTCGCGAGCCTCTTTCGACGCCGCCTCCGTGGGCGCGGCGAGGAGCGATTACGGAAGAATTGCATCCGATGCTGGCGACGGTCTTGCGCACCTTCACGGGTGATCGGACCGGGAAATTGTCCAGCCAAACGCAGCGGCCCCCGTTGCTGCGCGACGTGCATTCGATCCTGGAGCGCGTGGATTTGGTACCCACGGCGACGCCGCAAACTTTGTCGCTCGATTGGCGGATCGAAGGCGATCGCGAACGATTGCGCGTGTTGCATCGTTTGCGCATCTTGGGCATTCCCGGTTTTTCTCGGCTGCATGGTCCGGCGTGGGGAACCGAAGCGCGCATGGCGGAAGCGTTTCGTCTGGTTTGGCGCCCGGATATCGATCCGGCGATCATTGAAGCTTCGCGTTGGGGATCGACCTTGGAAGGCGCGGTCGTTTTTTGTTTGTCCCGACGCATGATTGAAGCGGATTCGCTGGCCACGCGGGTGGAGACGTTCGGCGACGCTGCTTTTGCGGGGCTCATGCAATTGGCGGGCGATGTCGCGGGCGTTGTCGAGCATGCCATTGCCGCGACCCCGTCGCTCGGAGTCCTCGGGCCGGCGATGGAAAAACTGTTTGGCTTGTGGCACCACGGTGAATGGCTCGAAGTGGTGGGCGCGCCTTTGCTCGGGCCCATGTTGCGTTCGGCGGCGGAACGAGCCTTGACGTTATTGGCGGCCATTCGCGGCGCGGAATTGCTCCCCGGCGACTTGAAGACCATGCGCATTCTGGCCGAAGTATTGCGTCACGCCGGGGTTTTGGGGCTCGATGCGAGCGACGTGTTTTCTGCTCTTTCCCGGCGAATTTCCGATAACGACGCGCCGGCGATGTTGCGAGGCGCCGCGCTCGGATCGTTATGGTATTTGGATGCCGAGAGCGCATCGATGGACGCGGTGATGACTCACGCCTTGCAAGCGTCTTCGGAAGGGCGTATCGGCGACTTTTTGGCCGGGCTTTTTGCATTGGCCAGGTCGCCCGCATTACGCGACGATCGCCTGATTTGGTCCATGAATGCGGTCATTGACAGCCTCGGTGACGATGCCTTTTTGATTCAGCTTCCCGCCTTGCGCTTGGCCTTTTCGTATTTTCCTCCGGCCGAACGAGCGCGTATTGGTGGGTTTTTGGCCGCTCGGTGGGGTAAACGCGTCGATGCGTCGTGGATCGGCGACGTTCCGGTGGACGTTCTGCAAGCGGGCTTGGCGCTCGACGAACGCGTGCACACGTGGGGCCGGGAACTCGGAGTGCTCGAATGAACGCTTATGATGCGGAAACGCGTTGGCGCCTGATTCTCGGTCGAGCCAGTGAAGATGGGTTTGGCGGAGCATCCGCGGCCCAACCCGAAGCCGACGAAATGGAGCAGGCGCTTTCGTGGCTTTATGATCGCCAAGCCGAAGGCGATGCGCAGCGATCGGTGGCGCGAGGTGGTGGTCCGGGAAGTGGTCCCGAGCATCCGCTCGACGTGCCCGATTGGATTAATTCGATTCACAAGCTTTTCCCCAAAGAAGCCATTGAACGACTCGAATCCGACGCGCTCGAACGGTATGGAATCCTCGAAGTCGTCACGCGCCCGGAAGCATTGGCGCATGTCACGCCATCGTTGTCGTTGGCCGAAGCGATTTTGCGGTGCAAAGCGAATATGGATTCCGCGGTGCTCAACGCTGCGCGACAAATTGTGGCGAAAATCGTCGAAGATTTGCAGAAGAAGTTATGCGACGAAATCGAACATCGCTTGGGGGCGACGCCATTTCGGCATCGGCGATCTCGATTTCGCATCGCCAAGAACTTGGATGCCTTGCGGACGATCCGGAAAAATCTCCAGCATTACGATCGCGAAAATCGACGTTTGGTCATTGAACGACCGGAGTTCTTCGCGCGCGTACGAAGATTCGGCCCCAGGCACCAAGTCATCATCGTGGTCGATCAATCGGGCTCGATGGCGCGGAACATCATTCACGCGGCCATTGTCGCGTCTGTTTTATGGAAATTGCCGGCGACGAAAACGCACCTCGTCGTTTACGACACCGAAGTCGTCGATTTGACGCCGTACGTGGACGATCCCGTCGAATTGCTTTTGCGGGTGCAGCTTGGCGGCGGCACCGACGGAGCGAAAGCTTTGCAATACGCGTCGCAGCTCATCGAAATGCCACATCGGACGATTTTATTGTGGATTACGGACTTCGAAGATCGTCCGGACGCACTCGCGCGTGAGGTTCGAGCGCTCGTCGGGGAGGGCGTGACGGTGTTTGGCGCGGCGTCTTTGGATGATCAAGTGCAGGGCGCTTATGATCACGGTGTGGCGCAGGTCGTAGCGGATGCGGGGGCGTTTGTCGCGGCGACCACCCCGGGCAAACTCGTGGGTTGGATCGTGGAGAAGGTTCGCCGATGAGATCCGACTTGGCCACGTTGACGCCCGAGGCCCTGGGCAGATTGTCCAACATGGGCTTGGTAAAACGGGCGCAGAAGGAAATCGAAGCCGGTGAAGGTCCGTCGGTGCGTGAAGAACCCGACGGGACGGTCGTGGCCACGTTTGCCAAGGAAAACGTCACGGCCAAACTCGTTCCCGGAAAAACGCTCAAGGATACGCCGTGCAGCTGCGGAGCAAAAATCGTTTGTCGCCACCGAATCGCCGCGGTGCTCGTGTACGTGGCGGGCGCAGGCGTGGAGACGGCTCCTCCGTGGACGATTACGATCGATGAACTGGCGAATTGGCTGGGTCCGCGATTGGCTGTGGTGGATGCTGCGGAAGCGGAAGGTGTGGACGTCGAGCTGACCCTGCGTCCACCGATGGCGCGTTTTTCCGGATGCACCGTGCGAATTTTGGCGGGCGCGGACCAGGCGCACTCGGACTGAGATAGCGCGGTAAAACTATGCGACCACGTTCCGATGGCCGCTCGA
>CAYSYX010000362.1:0-2985 GCA_964435055.1 uncultured Polyangium sp.
GGCCATCGTTGATGTTGTCCTCGGGCGTCACCTGCAATCGGCTGCCGGTCACGCTCATGATGCTTTGCTTGCCTTGGAGATTCCATAGGTTGGTGTTTACGACGGAGCCGTCGAAGCCATCCTCGAGCCCTGCGGGATGACACGGTGGTTGTTCGACCGTGCCGCCGCCACCTGTCGCCGAACCTCCGCTGCCGCCGCCTCCTCCGGCACCTCCCGAGGGGGTCGTTCCGCTGCTGCCACTGCTCGACGTATCCTGCCCGCTCGCGTAATACCCACGCGGCGGTTCATACACGCACGAGGAGAGCAACAAAAGGCCAAGCAAGGTGCCGGAGAGTTGAGGGGCTATCTTATCACTCGACATGGTAATTGTAGGGGCGTGGTTTGACGCAAGTTGCGAGGCAATCTCTTTACCCATGGGACGGTAGGGTATCCGTCTTTTGCCAGGCACGTCAACGAGGTCATTGTCGACGGCGCATGAGGTGAACAAGTCACCCATTTCAAGGGCGCGATGTTGCGCAAGACCATACGGAGGCGGCCATTTTCTGGGAGAAAGCCTGTTGGCGAGGTGAGCCCCTCGGATGTCATTGGCTGGGTGATGCGTAAACGTCGCATTCGCGCATCATTTTTCATTGTCAGAATGAATTGTAAACTTACAAAACGTGCGTTAAAGTGTAAACATGGAAACAACACGATCATTCGCCATAGTCTGGGGTTTCATAACCGTCGGCACGTATTTGCCTGCGCTTACGAGCAAAGCGTTCTTTACGTCGCTCTTGGAGGTCAAAGAGAAGGCTGACTTTGTGATCTTATCGGGGCTTATCAGTCTGTTAGCGGGCGCCATCTCGCTGGGGTTCGTACACGATTGGGAATGGAGCCTCACGGGTGTCATAACCTTCATAGGATGGGTCAATGTCTTGAAGGGGATGGGCCGCTTCTTCGAAGTAAACCGCGCCACCACGGCCGTCAAGAAAGTCTCGGATCGCAGTGTTATGGTGTACGTGTATATGGCGGCGTCACTCGGTCTGGGTCTGTATCTCTTGTATCGAGGGTTCTGGGGCTGAAATGACAAACTGACTCCTTTCGGGGCTCGAACAGCGGGGCCTCGCCGCAAACGCCTGAAAATCAAGCACTCTCCAAGCACCACTTCGATGAACCGGCGGAGTCGTGATAGGGGCTTGATGTGGTGACCGAATCATTGCTCTTTCAATTCCGAGTTGATCCCACGGATGACTTTGGCGAAAGCAACTTCATGCTACACGCAATCGGCCCGTGAAGCGCGTTTGCTGTAACGACAGGTGCTCCATGCGGAATTGGGGGCTTGTCCTGAAATACCTCGACACCATGACCGAAGTGGTGCACACTGCGCCCCCGTTCTCGAGACCCTGACGAGCAGCCGCGAATATGATTGAAATGCATATCGCGTATTTCACCTTCGCAACGAGCGAAAATTGTGGGTTTGGCCTGGATGCTTTGGGGCTTGTTGGGTTGTGGCAAACCCGCGCCGACGCCACGTGTCGCCCAGCCGGAGGCGGCCATTCCACGATGTAATCTCGATCGAATTTGGATCCACGCCCTCGAAGACTTGGCCGATTTATCGTCGGCAGATTTCGACACGTGCAATGCCGCATGTGAACGGGGCGATTCAGCGGGATGTGCCGGGGCCGGGTTGCTTCTGTACGAAGGGCGGGCCGCTGCCAAACCGCACCGCCGTAGGCAATCAAGGCCGCACCTATTCCTGCAGGCAGAAAAACCCCCGCGCAAGATAAGTACGCTCGCCCATCGCAATATTGAGGCGCTCCTACGGCGATATTTGCGATCCCGTATGCCGTCACGGCAAGTCCAAAGCCCGCGGCTACATTTCCCGGATGATCGATATCTTCAATGTTGGCACGTGAAATGGCCCTTACGCCTCCATTCTCGCTCTCGACGTATACGTTGTTCTTATTCGAACCGGTGATTCTCCCTTGGCTTTGCAAGCCATCTCTTCGCGCAATGATCGCTGTCGATCCGCAACCCGTAACAAACGGCGCGACACTCAATGCGAAAAGAACAGGCTGGCAACGACGGACAAACGGTGAGGACTTCGGCTTTGGGGTTTCAATCGTCATGGCACGTCCCTCCTTGGGCACGGACCTCCACAACTGAAGCAGCCATCGCCAAACCCTACAAAGAACCGCACAAAAAAGAATCGACGAAAAATCGTCCAACATGGTGTAACATCCGCCCATCGTTGCTTCAGTACACGGGGCAAAGGACGATACGCGATGCCGGGACACAGAAAAATATTTGGTTACCGAGGTGCGGGGAAGTTACCAACGACACGCTGGACCATGGTCATCAATGCGGGACAAGACGCGACAGTCGAGCGTGACAAGGCATTGGCCTAATTGTGTGCGATGTATTGGACGCCTGTGTACGGGTTCATCCGGGCGAGGGGGCGACGCGCCGAAGAAGCGCGCGATTTGACGCAAGGATTTTTCACGACTCGGTTGATCGAGAAAAACGACGTAGCCGCCGCGGATCCGACGCGGGGGCGATTTCGCAATTGGTTGCTCACCGCGGTAAGCAGCTACCTCGCCAATGACCTCGAAATGGCTCGGGCGAAAAAACGCATTCCCGGTTCCGAGATCATTTCCATCGATACGGCGGAAGTCGAAGGGCAATGTCCGATTCAAATCGGCCATGACACGACGCCGGAACGCGTCTTCGAGCGGCGCTGGGCAATGGTTTTACTTGGAAAAGCGCTGCAAAAACTCGAAGAAAGTTATAAGAAACGCGGGGACGAAAAACTCTTTGCCAAAATGCTCCCCCTGCTCACGGGTATGGGAGCTGAATCGCATCGCGCCATTGCCGAAGAACTCCCTCGGCGACCTGTACCTGGACAAGGAGCGCTTCCGGGACGCGGCCGAGACCTACCAGGCCTTCGTCGCCCACGATCCGGTGAACGACGAGGCGCCCCGGTTGCAGCAGGCGGCCATCGAGGCC
>CAYSYX010000362.1:2995-9659 GCA_964435055.1 uncultured Polyangium sp.
GCTCACGCATACGGGAGCCGCATCGCATCGCGCCATTGCCGAAGAACTCGGAATGCAGGAAAAGACTTTTAACGTCGCGCTTTCTCGCTGCCGGAGTCGATTCCAAGAACGAATTCGTGAAGAAATCGCCGAAACGGTCGTGCACCAAGACGAGATTGAAGATGAATTACGCCACCTCCATTCCGGTCTCCGAAGTCACTGAAGAGAAGAAGGCATCGGTTTGTCCTGCCGGTCATGACATTCCCCACGATGCGCCGATGGGACTATGCCCGGAGTGTCTGTTCGGCATTGCTCTCGAAGCGCCGCAGGAATCGAAGCGGTTTGGCGAGTACGAACTGCTGGAAGAAATGGGCCGGGGCGGGATGGGGGTCGTGTACAAAGCGCAACACGTTGTATCGCACCGCGTCGAAGCGTTGAAAATGATTCTCAATGGAGAATTGGCGAGCGACGAAGAGGTGTACCGGTTTCACTTGGAAGCGCAAGCGGCGAGCAGCCTCGATCGTCCGAACATCGTGCCGATTTATCAGGTCGGGGAAGTGGACGGGCGGCATTATTTCACCATGAAATGGATGCGCGGCGGCAGCCTTGCGGACCATATCGATAAGTATCGCGAAGATCCTCGACGTGCAGCGGAATTGCTCGAGACCATTGCGTTGGCCGTGCATGATGGACACGATCATGCGATTTTACACCGGGATCTCAAGCCTGCAAATATCTTGCTGGATGAACATGGAACGCCTCACGTCGCCGATTTTGGTTTGGCCAAACGTCTCGATCCTCATGGCGACGTGCAGACTCGCTCGGGCATTTTCGCCGGCACACCGGAGTACATGGCGCCCGAGCAATTGGATGGCCAAGGGAAATCATTGACCCGGGCGATCGATGTGTGGAGCATGGGGGTGATTCTTTTCGAGATTTTGACGGGTCGCCGACCGTTCATTGGTAAAACCACGGAGGAAATTGTTCAAAAGGTGGTACACCAGCCGGCTCCGAATCCGCAATCGCTGGATCCACGAATCGATTTGGACTTGACGACGATTTGTTTGCGTTGTTTGGAAAAACATGCGGAGAATCGTTATCGTTCGGCGATCGAACTGGCGCGGGATCTTCGGAAGTATTTGAATGGCGAATCGATTAAGCCCGAACCACAAGCCAAGCGTGCTTGGCGTTGGTGCAAGCGGGAGCCATTCAAAGCGGCGCTTGTCGTTGAAACGGTGCTATTGCTCGTGGTGGCAACGCTGGCGGTGTTTTCGGGAGCGGCGGCGCAAGAAAAGGATCGCCGGGAAGAAGTGCTGCGAGCGAATGAATACGCGGCGCGCTGGGTGGCGGGGACGGTGCTGTTCAAGCTGAATAGTTATCATGATATCGTGGCGCAAGCGGCCAGGGATTTTCCGCCTGAGCTATTCGCATCTCTTCCAAGGAAAGAAATCCATGTAGGAGATGCAATGGAGGGGTATTGCAAAGATCTCGTCATGCGATATGGCACATCGGGCGGACGGATGCAATTCCACAGCTTTTTCCTTGTGGGCGCGGATGGTCTTGCGCGGGCGCGTTGGCCCGTGCCCAAATATCCCGCCGAATACGCCAACGATTACCTTGGAAAAGACTATGTCTGGCGCGATTATTTCAAGGGGGCGTGGAAACTCGCCGAAGCGCGATCACGTGGAGCGTATATCTCGAGGACCATTTTCTCCGAGGCTAGCAAGACACGCCGATTTGCGATTTCGGCGCCGATCTACAATGAAAAGACCGATCCGATCGGGGTGATCGTCGCCATGACCGATACCGGAACGACTTTGGGGACGCTCGCACTGAAGGATCCCAGCGACAACCGCCATATCGCCATGGTCGTCGCTCCACGCGATAACGAGCGCGAGACGCGCGATGATCCGTTGCCCAAGGATCATGTGATTCTCGTCCACGACTCACTTCCGGGAGGCAAAACTGCATTTTTGAAGAATAACCTCTCGGTACGTAAAGCCGTCGATTTGGCGGACGCAAGCAATCCGAACAGAGGTTTGTCGCAGCTATTGCTGGCCGATCCGAATGCCGCGACTTCCGAGGACGGTTTTTGTGATCCGGTCATGGCTGAGCCTTGCGAGGATGCGTCAGGAAAAACCAAAGCCGGCCGGTGGCTCGCCGGATTCGCGCCCATTGGCAATACGGGGTTCGTCGCCATTGTGGAGACCCCACGCGAAGCAGCAGCGCAGCCCAATCAAACGCTGGCGCGCAGGTTGTTGTTATGGGGCGTTTTACCGTTCATGGTCGGCACGGCCCTCGTGGCGGCGGTCGTGGGATATGGTCGACGCAAAGGGCAACGTGTTGTGAATCGAAGCGCCGTCGTACAACCGTAAACGATTCCCGCTCGGTTCCCTCAATCCCCGCCGCATCCGCCGCCACATCCGCCGCATCCTCCTCCGCCACCGTCACCACCGTCGGCACCACCGCAGCTTGGGAATGCACCGCCACCATCCTGATGATCTCTCGTCGATTTCGAGTTATCCAAACGCTGCAACGTGCTGCCCAGATCGATGAGTGATCCAACCCAACGAACGTTTTTACCAAAAAGGGCCGCGGCGAGCGGTAAATCTTCAGGCGCAGGCGTGCGGAAAAGATCCTCGTGCTGGAGCAAAAGCGCATGCAATCGCTCTGTTCCGCGCGTGGTCAGCCAGGGTCGCGTGAAGAGCGATTCTCGGAAGTAGCCATAAAGTATAAAACCCCAAACAAGCGAGAGAAACACGAGCACTCCGACCGGTTTGTCATGCAAAAGCCCCATGACGATCCGCACCAACCCTATACCAGGAAAAACCAAGGCGATGGCAATCGGTAACCAAAAATTCGTCCAAGCTCGGTCTTGTTCCAAGACGAGCCCCATCGTTGCGAGTCTCGCTCCAATCAATGCCGTTGCGTCTTCCGCCGCTTCAATGCGCAATTTCGCCAGCGTAATGCCCGAACCCACTCGCGTCAGGATGGCTTGCTCGAACGGAGACGTCTCGGCGGCTTTTGCGGCAACACGATAACCCGCTTCTTCGAGGGGAGGACCATTCGGATCGATTTCGATTCGCTTCGTCGTGTCATTAAAAACGAGGCGCCTCTGCACGATGAGGTCCACGAGCGTCACGTCGACCGCATGCGTCGGACCGCCGCGTAAATAAGCGATATCGGCGGGTCCAAGCGGCGGCGATATTGCGTATTCGTGGGACCGTGCGCCGGAAAGGACGCGGCGCATGGCGACGGCCAAAAACGCGGAAGCCGGCGCGGCAAAGAGATACACGAGGAGAAACGCGGGTCCGGTCATCGAGAGCGGGCCCGGAACATCGGCGACCATGGGCAAGGAAAATGGTGCCGCGACGGCGGCCGCACCGAAAAACGTTGAAAACTTTGGCGACGTTGGTTCTTGGAGCTGTGGAATTCGTGTATTGGGCGAGGGCCACAGATCTCGTGGGGGCGCCTCATTGAAGAGACGTTCGTAACTCGATAATGTGCGCACGTAATCCGCAGCAAGCGCGACGTTGTCCGTACCGCCGCGCGAAGGCTCGTGATGCAGGGGAAACCCCAGCACCTTGCCGCAGAGTTCTTCCCAATACGAGCGCGTGTAAAGCAGGTGCAGATGCCACACTTTATCGACGATGTGCGAGGGACTCACGCGGTGCCCGGCAAGGGCGGCGAGTACCAAAAAGCGTCGGTATTCATCGATGGCCCGGCGTGCCAGATCCGCGTTCCAGCCATTCTCTTCGCGAAGACGCGCGGTGAATGGGCGGGACGCGCCGGGTTCGTCGAAAGGAAACGATTGCAGTTTGAGCAGCAAGCCATGGGCACGGGCGTCCAGCATAAATGAGGTCCTCCCCTGGGTTACTGAAGGGAATCATGGAAAATGTTACGCGGAAAAATCGATCGACGAGGTGGAACATCCGCCGGCAGTTGCGCATCAACAACTGAAGTGGGAACTCGGCCTCAATCACTTCGAGGGGCGGTCATGGCACGGCATTCATCACCACGCATTGCTGACGATGATTTCATTCGCATTCATGCAGCATCTCCGCCTGCGCACACAGAATCATTCAATGGATTGCCCACGAAGAAATTTGCGGCTCTGCCATCGCCACGAACCACGTATTCAGTGTCCACAGCCTTGTTCCGTTATCGAGCGGCATACGGCTGCTTGCCAAAAAAACCCTGGGGCGCCGCGGCCCGCGGCCTGCACCGCGGTGTTCGGGTCGAATGATGGTTTGATCGCTCATTTGCTTTCGCCACGTCGCCAGATTTCCAGTGGTCAATACGATCGGGAGGGGCGCGGGAGATGCATTCGCTGACGCTCGCGACAAACTCGACGTTTGGGCACGCGAGCCATTCTGGGCGCGGCGCGAGTTTCTTGGCGAGGTAACCGAGGAAAATGAGCGAGTCGGTCACGGGAGCGACGATGATAGCACAAGCCGGCCGTGGGCGGCGTTTGAGTTTACGTGCGTGCAGGAGATTTGTGGTTTGGGTCGAGGTGATGAAGCTTATGCAATGAGCACTGGGGGCCGCGCCGTTTTTTTCTTGGCACGTACTGGAACATCGTTTATGCTGGCTCGAAACGATGGGTTGGGCCACGGGACACATTACGAAACTTCGCGAAGGCCACACGGTTTCGTTTCGGCCGCGAGGGAATTCCATGTCGCCGCGTATCGAATCGGGTCAGCTTTGTACCGTCGAGCCGGTGAATTCAAGCGATCTTCGCCCGGGCGATATCGTGCTCTGCAAGGTCCGCGGTACTGAGTATCTGCATTTCGTCAAAGCGATTCAAGATGGTCGATTCCAGATTGGGAATAACCGCGGACACATCAATGGATGGATTGGGGCCAATTCGATTTTTGGTCGACTCGTAAAGGTCGAATCATGAATGCTTGTTGGACAGGAGGAAGCAATGAACGTTGTAGCGCAATGTAGCTTTTTCATTGTCATTTTGTTATCGCTGACCATTGCGGGGGACGCCAATGCGGATCAGCAGCTTCGGTGTGCGGTACGCGGAACGAGTTGTGTCACAGAATGTGACATCAAATTGGCTGCGCGCTGAGCATCCGCCGAATGAACTGAAAAATAAGGTGGGTGCCGTGCAGGCCTCATGGGGTTTGCCCTTGTCGACGGGGGAAAACGAAATGCTCAAGGACATGGCGTAGTAGTGCAACGTCGTCGTCGTTGAAGAAGATGAAATCAACACGATGCTCGAGCGCGTCGAGCACCGACGCGTGGTTGCTCTGCGACAAACTCGCGTATGCCCGCCGGCGCTCGTGGCCCGAGCACGTGCAATGACCCACTCTGATTCGGATTTTTTGAACCTATAGCCCGTCTGGCCTTGGTGATCGCCATGTTTTGAATCGCCTCGCGAGATCGGCCATTCGCGCCCCATCGGCCGCAATGATATCGACGCCGCCGTCATAAGGAGCGAACACCTCGCGTGTTTCTCGCGAAACCCAGAGGATTCGTGTTTCGTTCTTCATGATACGCTCCCGCGCGGCTCGCGTCCCGAGTGCAGACCATTTTGCAGATGCCACCCACGCAGCTTTCGGGTCCTCCTCGTCGGTGGGTTTGTCGGGGCGCCATCCGATGGAAAACTCCACATTGGATGACCATTCGATTTCCGGAGGCGTCCCAATCTCTTGCTTCCATGTTGGAATGACAATCCAGCAATCGCCGTCGTCCATTGCGAACAGCTCGGCCGCGAGGGTTTCATGGCGGTGATGGATCTCCGCAAGTTCGTCGGGCGTTTCCGGGTATTGCTTCATTTCGGGCAGGCCATGAATGCGAAACCAGCGGGAAGAAAAGCGTTCTCGTAATCGCCACCCGACAGGCGGCGTTTCGCCGTAACGGGCGTGCCAAGCATCGTTGAAGTCGTTCACGCCGGGAAGAATGAACCAAACGCTTTAATGGGTCAAGCCCATTGTGGAGGGGCGAGCCATTCGGGTTTGAAACGTTCAGGCACCTGAGCGCTTGCAGGGCACCTGCGAATGCACGTGGCGAATTCAATAAATCCGGCGGGGCTATGCGGGCGGATTGTCAAATTCGATTCGAGTTCGCGGGAGGGAGTTTTTCAAGTGTTTCTGCTCGCATGCAGGCAGGGCGTTGAAACGGAGGTCCAGGTACTCCAATGATTTCATCTTATGCAAGGCCGACGGGACACGCCGTAGGTTATTCGCGGACAGGTGCAGTCGCTTCAGGCGGGGCAGGGAGAGCAATTGATCGTGACCGCAGCGAATGGGGTTTTGAGACAGATCCACTTCTTCAAGGTTGGGCAGGAAAGACAGTTTGGGCACATACGGCAACCTATTGTTGCTGAGGACGAGACGTCGCAACCGAGGGAATCGATCCAATCGCAAAACGGGGTGTTCCCGGCCGTTTTCTTGTGGTGTATGAAAAAAGCAGCCGGATAGGTCCAGGCTCCGGAGGCTTTCGCGGAAAGCCGCATTCCCCAATCGGACGACCCCAATCAGATTATCGCTCAGGTTCAGCGTTTCGAGTTTCGGGCAAGGCAGTTCCTTGGCCAGGTCGAGTTGGCCGTAGGTGCCCCAATACCAATAGGCGTTGAAATGTAGGTCCAAGTGCTTGAGATGTTCGAACCGCGAGAGATGGATGACCATGCCGTCGATGTAATTGCCATGCAAAAGAATGGTTTCGACGTGGAAAA
>CAYSYX010000363.1:0-9646 GCA_964435055.1 uncultured Polyangium sp.
CCTCCGTGTTGTATTACTCGGACGAACCCACGTCCCCGGCGGTTCGTCCCAATGTAACGCCGATCCATCCAGAAAAACCGTGACAGTTCTTCATGCGCATGCGAGGCTCGCGGCCGGACGTTTTCCTGCGAGCGGTTCATGATTCGACCCGTTCCCATAGGGGTTGGTGAGTTTCGCGAATTGCGGGCGAAGAATTTCGAGTACATCGACAAGAGCGCGCAGTCGATTGGGCGCAATCGGACGAATGTGCGTAACACGCGCCGTGTGCGGCGTTATCGAATACACGGAATATTTCCCCTTTTCCTTTTTACCTCGAGGGCGAGCACCGGTACGGTGTCATGGGTATGGCGCACGAGCTTGATTCCGTGTGTCGTACCGAATCACCGCAACCCGGATTGCTTGGAGCTGAAAAATGAAACGTTTGCTTGGATTACGTGTTGTCGCGGGAGCCTTGTTCATTTGTGGGCTCGGCGCGGCAAGCTGTACGGCGATGACGTCGGATGATGCAATGGAGGGAGTCACGGCGACGGTCGAGCAGGCGACAGTGGCCAATCCAAACCTGAAGTATTATGGAACGACGCTGATTGGCGTAACAAACAATGCTGGAATCGTGACGGACGATCGGCTCGACGAGGTGCGTACCTTCTCGAACGTGGCCCACGTGCCCGTCTTGTCCTTGACGGATTCGATAGGCCCGAGGCTCAGGCAACTTCGCGCGGAGAACATCAAAGCCATCGTCGATGTTTCACAGATATTTTTCCAAAATACGCAGGCGACCTGGCATCATTGCGCATACGGAGATTTTCCCATTGCCGCTGCCGTTTCGAGAAATGTCGGGGGAACGCTCGATTTGGCCTGGAACGCATTTGTTGCGAACAACAATCTGACCGACGCGGACGTGAAAGCCGGCATTGTGGCATTCATGTTTTCCGATGAGCCGGGCCTTCATTCCGTTTCGATGAATGACCTCAACGGCGTTTCGCAATACATCAAATCCACGCTCGCCCATCAGGCCGCCGCTCCCGTGCGCACCATGTACGTTGAATCGTCCGTCGTGCTCAATCATCCCGCCGAGGGCAATCCCGCGGTTACGGTATTTGGAAATTCGGCGTGGAGCGCTGGAGCTTGCGATGCTGCGTATGACAATTACCTCACGGCGGCGAGCACGCCCGCCAATGTCGATTTTCCCAGCGTCGACATTTATTATCTGAATGGATTGGACGCGAATGGAGGCACACAAACCGGCGATCCTTATCGCGCGCAACTCACGCTGGCTCGATTCAACAATGCACTTCGAGCGGGGCAAAAGATGTTCGTGTTTGGTCAGGCCGATCATGACGAATCGTTTGGTACGGACCTGGGGCAGGCGGATGAAAAATTGCGCGATTCCGGTGCCTTTCTTTTTGCAATGGCATCGGCTTCCAATGCCACGAATGTTGCCGGATACATGACCTATCATTGGGGCGCGGATGGACTCGATCCAACGCTGAGCGGCGGGGTGTGCCGTGGCGCAGGTTCGAAGTTGGCGGATGGAAACGACGCATTGCCGTTGACCCGTGAGCAGCATTTTACGCAAGGGGCGCAGGTCCTTCCGGGCGGCCTCAAAACGATATTCGATTTTTCGACATCCATGCCTGCGGGTGTGGCATTCAATCGAGGCTCGACGGGCACGTATTACAACGCAAACGGTATCATGCAAACGGCTGCGGCAAATACCCCGCGATTCGAATACTACAATGGTCAATCCATGGGGTTATTGCTCGAGCCCGCGGCGACGAATTTGCTTTGCAAGAGCGAAGCATTCGGCGCAACCGGAACGAACCCGACGTGCAATTGGAAATGGGACAATGTGAATATCGAAAACGTCGCCCCGCTGTTGTACGACCCGACAAACACCCCGAGCGTGAGGCCCATTCAGGATACCTCGACGAATTCTGTGCATGGTGTATACCAAAACGTCGCAATGACGGCGTCGCGAAAGTATGTTTTCAGCGTCTTCGTCAGACCCGAATCGTTGTCACAAGTCGCGCTCGTGGCTGTCAACAAAGCCGGCACAAAGCAAACCGCGATGTTTCAGTTGGCGGGGAACGGGTCGATTCTCGCGGGAAGCATTCCTTCGTCGGGCATTGTCAAATATGGTTCGTGGTACCGAGTCATGATGGCATTCGATTCGGCGACGGGTGCGGCGCAGCCCTCCGTCGGGGTGTATTTGATGAAGGATTCGATGACCCAATATGTAGGGAATCCCAGCCGCAGTCTTTCGGCTTGGGGTGCGCAATTGGAGCTTGGTGCGGGGACGAATATCCACCCGAATCCGACGAGTTACATCAAGACGGATATCGCTCCGGCGGCGCGCAATGCGGACAATTTGAATTTGGCCGTGACCCCTTTGGCGATATCTCAAGGCACGTTTTCGGTGGAGATCGCCGATGTCTTGAAGCCGGCGGTGGATGATACGATAGGCTCGACGCTCCTGCATTTCGATGATTTGAATACGAGCACCGGCGTCACCACGCATGCGTGGGATGTCAAAGTCGACCAAGCAAGCAAGATGAATTTGTCGGTGGTCAAATTGGTCAATGGCGTGCCGACCGTTTTGGCGAACCAAACCTCAGCGAATTCATTGGGAGCCGGTTATCAAGCGAAGTTTGCGTTCGGTTATGCGGAGCCTGGTCTTCGTGAAATCGTCTCCGGCCTTGGAACGTACCTGACGCCAAACTTCACCCCGGCGGTTGCAAATCCGACGACGCCCATCAATGGCACCTGGACCCGCATGTTCGTCGGGCGCGATGGTTCCGGGGCCGCTCGTTTTACCGGGCACGTGCGGACGATTCGGTTTTTCCCGTACGATGTTTATGGCGGAGGAGCCGGGGGTAAGACGCTCGAGTTCAAGGACCTCACGCTGATCGTCGCCGATTGATTCGGGCTCGTCGATGAACGTTATTTGCTCACATGGGGGGAACAAAAAGAAGCTCGGCGGGGCTTTCTCGCAAAGCTCCGCCGGCCGTTCAGCTCGCAAAAACTCAAGCCGTCTTCGGCGTGACGTTCGTCGCGATCCAATCAATGATTGTTTTCAGCGGCGTGCCCGGCGTAAACACGCCCTTTACGCCTGCATCCTGTAACCGCGTGACGTCTTCGTCCGGAATGATCCCGCCGCCGAACACCACGATATCCGCGGCATCCTTCGCCTTGAGCGCTTCGATGACGGCCGGAAACAACGTGTTGTGCGCTCCCGACATGATCGACAAGCCCACCGCGTCGACGTCCTCTTGCACCGCCGCGTTCGCGATCATCTCCGGCGTCTGATGCAAGCCCGTGTAGATGACCTCGTAGCCCGCATCACGCAGCGCTCGAGCCACCACTTTGGCGCCTCGATCATGACCATCCAGCCCAGGTTTCGCGACGAGTATCCGCAAAGGTCGACCAGCCATGACGACTCGATAGCGAATCAAGGCGCGAAAATCAAAGTTTGCCCGTAGAAAAATCACCGAGGCTCTCGAGGCCTCGTGAACCTATTGCGCAGCAAACACAAAAGGCACGTTCACCGGCGTGGAACTCGCCGACGGTGGGAACTGCCAACCGCGAATCCGCGCCGCGATGCACGGTGCAAGGCCCGGATAATTGTCCTCCGCACCATGGGCACTGACGCCTTGGACCGAGCCTGCGGGCGTAATCGTAAACGACGTTTGCACGCGGGCCGATCCACCCATGCCTTGACTGGCCTGCACTTCAGGTTGCCAACATTGCCGCCGAATCAAGGCTCGATTGCGTTCCACCACGCCGCTGATTTCGCCTTGGGTCAGTTCGCCGGTCGCGGCCGGGGCATTCGGTCCCGCCACGTTTGTCGGTGCAGCGCCGATGTTTGTCCCGCCCGCCGGCGTTGTCGTCTTGGATGAACCACGAGTTCCCGCAGGTTCGGTCTTGTTTGTCTTGGCACTCGGGTCTGCGGAGGCCGAAGTCATGGGCGCCGGTGAGCCGTTCGTTGGAGGAGCAACTTTTTTTGTCGTGGCGGATGCCGATGTCGCAGCGGTCGGGGCTTCTTTCGCCGCCGAGCTGCGAAGCGCGTAATACCCGGCAACTCCGCCGCCGATCGCGCCGATGAGGACCAGGAAAAACCCGCCGATGTGCAGTCCTCGGTTGCGCCCGAGCACCGCGTCTTCATCGAAATCCGACACCAATGACGAATCGGGCCCCTGCGTTTCATGCGCGGAAGACATGCCCGGCGGCAGAGCGCTGGGGCGTGTCGGGGCACAAGACTCGACTTCGCTGTCGGGTCCGGCGGTTTCTTGCGACGAACCGCGCGGCGTGGCTTCGCGTGCAAAAAACGCTTCGTCGAGCGCTTTGGATGAAGTCTCGCGTGACTGGCCGTCGTACGTCATCGGGCTCGCGGGGCTGAATGCTGCTGTCCGAGCCTACTTGAAGCAGCCGCACATCGGGAAGATCGTGTACGTCAAAATCTCGTTCCGGCGCCAAGCCTCAAGCGCTCGCTTCGCCACCTTCACCGGCAAGACTTTCGAGCCACGCACGGGCAAACGCGTCGTAACGATTTTCCAGAATGGCTTCGCGAGCTTCCCGCACCAACTGTCCATACAAGTGCAAGTTGTGGGCGGTGAGCAGGCGCAGGACCAGGATCTCGCCGGCCAAGTACAAATGCCGCAAATACGATCGCGAATACCCTTCCGAACACGTCGGACACGAACACGTCGGATCAAGCGGCAACGGATCCGTCTTGTAACGAGCTTGCTTGATCACGACCTTGCCCGTCTTCAAAAGCGCTTGCCCATTGCGAGCGTTTCGCGTCGGAAGCACACAGTCGAACATGTCGATGCCCGTGCCGATCGCGCGCACCAAGTCGTACGGCGTGCCTACGCCCATCAGATAATGCGGCCGCTCTGCATCGAGCTTCGGACCAATCTCCTCGAGCACTTCGTGCATGCGCATGATCGGTTCGCCGACGGAAAACCCTCCGAGCGCCAGACCATCGAACGGCAGTGCCGCGAGTTCGTCCGCGTGTAACAGGCGCAAAGCGGGATCCGTTCCGCCTTGGATGATGCCAAAGAGCGCTTGGTCTGGTCGTTTGGACGCCAAACATCGTTTGGCCCAACGCGTGGTGACTTGGCAGGCTTTTTCCACTTCCGGCTTGGGCGCATCTCCCGGAGGACAAATGTCGAGCTGCATGGCGATGTCCGCGCCGAGCTGTCCTTGCACGCGCATCGCGATCTCGGGGGAGAGTTCTTTCTTCGATCCGTCGAGGTGGGATCGAAAGACAAACCCTTCTTCGGTGGTTTTACGTCGTTCCGCCAGGGAAAACGCTTGGAAGCCGCCGGAGTCGGTGAGCATGGCGTGGGGCCACTTGGTGAACTTGTGCAAACCGCCCAATTCCGCGACGACATCGGGCCCCGGTCGCAACCACAAATGATACGTGTTTCCCAGGACAATCCGCGCGCCTGTCGCGGCCACTTCCGCCGGACGAAGCGTCTTCACGCTGCCTTGGGTTCCCACGGGCATGAACGTCGGTGTCGGGACTTCGCCGTGGGGCGTGGTGAGGATGCCTGCGCGAGCGTTTCCGCTACGCGCGAGGGTCCGGAAAGAAAAACCAGGTGTACGTTGGTCGGTCATGCGTTTCTCCGGAGGAGCATGGCGTCTCCGTACGAGAAAAACCGGTAACGTTCGGCAACCGCCGTCCGATACGCGGAAAGAATACGGTCGAGTCCAGTAAAGGCGGCCACGAGCGCCAGCAAGGTCGACTCGGGCAGGTGGAAGTTGGTGAGCAAACGATCGACGACACGGAACGAATACCCCGGCTGAATCAGCAGTTTGGTGTCCCCGGTCATCGCCTTGACAAACCCAGGTTTGTCCGGATCGGCGGCACTCTCGAGCGCCCGGACACTCGTCGTGCCAATCGCCACGACATCGGCTCCTCGTGCGCGGGCCCGCGCGACAGCTTCGGCCGTTTCGTTCGGGACGACAAACGTTTCGGTGTGCATGGCGTGGTCGTCCAGATCGTCGGCGGTCACGGGCTGAAACGTGCCAAGTCCCACATGCAACGTGACGCGAGCGATCTCCATCTTTCGCGCTCGCATGCGATCGAGCAACGCTTCGGTCAGATGCAGGCCCGCCGTCGGAGCCGCCACGGCGCCGGGCTCACGGGCGTACACCGTTTGATAACGCGTGCGATCTTCCGCTGCATCGGGGCGCTTCATGTACGGAGGCAGCGGCACGTGCCCGACCGCATCGATCGCATCGGCGAGAGGCTG
Source organism: uncultured Polyangium sp. (assembly GCA_964435055.1). GTDB lineage: Bacteria > Myxococcota_A > Polyangia > Polyangiales > Polyangiaceae > Polyangium. Next base: position 6,258 of record CAYSYX010000363.1, read on the forward strand.
GTTTGTCGGAGCAAACAACGTCACTTCGAGCGTTCCATCCGCCGAGCGTTCGCCCATCTTGGCGAGCAACATCGGGCCATCACCAAACGCGACGAGAGCGCCGGGACGCAGTGGCTTGGAGGACTTGCCAAGCGCGAGCCATGTTTCGGCTTCGTACGATTGTGCGTCATGAAGAACCGTGGTTCGTCCGAGTCTGCGGACGAGGAAAATTTCGACTTTTCCGCCGCTATCGAGTTTCTTTCCGAGAAGGCGAGCGCGAAGAACGCGCGTGTCGTTGACGACGACGAGCGAGCCTTCGGGGAGCAGATCGGGCAGATCGCGAATCGAGCGATGGTCGAGGTTGTCCGGATGAACTACGAGCAAACGTGCGGCTTCTCGGTCATCCGTGGGATGTGACGCGATGAGTTCTTCGGGTAGGTCGTAGTGGAGCAACGAGCGGCGCACGGCCGCCCTGCTAGCACGTTGCCGCGATGGCTGCTGCGGGTTTGGCGCGAAGCGTGTTGCAAAGATCCGAGCTGCAAAGGCGTCGGAGCGGGGTCGGGAGCTTGTCGGTCAATCGCGAAGCTTGTCGGATGAGACAGAGGGCTTGTCGGGCGAAAAATTCGGTCTGCCGGACGAAAACGGAGGCTTACCGGACGAAAACGGAGGCTTGCCGGGCGAGATTCGCGGTCTGCCGCGTGAGCTGGAATGCTTGCCGGGCCCAAATTTGGGTCTGCTGGCTCGGGTTCGAGGCTTGCCGCGTGAGAAGGATTGCCTTGTCGAGCGAGTTGCAAGGTATGCCGAGCCGGCGAGGAGGCATGTCGGGTGAGCGCGGGTACTTCATGGATCGTTCGACAAGCTCGAGGTTTGATTCGGCAAGGCAATCAATTCATTCGGCAGGGTTATGGTTTCATTTGGCAAGGTTATGGTTTCGTTCGGCAGGGTTATGGTTCCATTCGACAAGCCAATCATTTCATTCGGCAATGGTTTGGCATGGCGCGGCCAGTGTTCATTTTGGTTCGGCAAGCTTTCGAATTGATTCGGCAAGGTTATGGTTTGGTTCGGCAAGGCATTGTTTTGATTCGGCAAGGGTTGTTTGTCGCGCAGCCGGCGATGATTTGCGTTCGGTGGCCAGTTTGGTTGCAATCGCGGGGGTTGTGGAGGAGGCGGCGTGCTTGGGCGTGCGGGGAGGGGCGGTGTGTCGAACGCCCATTTCAGTTCGCATCGGACATTTTCTGTCGCATTCTCGCGCACGGTTGCGGAATTTTCTTTCGAGTAAGGTATTCGCATAACAGTAACGAATCTTATTGCTTTTCGACCATGCCGGTTTTTGTCGCATAAGCATCATCATTCGTTTGTCTTGGCCACGGAAAATCGAATCCAGCTTACCAAATTTGACAATGCTAAAAAGCCTTGTGTGGCCTGTTATTTAGGTGGGCGAGCGACCTTCGCGTAAATCCCGGGCGTCAATAAAAAGTCGTTTCGACTTGTAAATTGTTCTGGACGTGGGGGGTCATTACAGTGCAATAACACTCACGTGAGGCGTTGATGGCGCGCGAGATGCGTGCATGGCCATCTTGCGCCCAGGCAATGAAGGTCGCGAATTCGCGAATGCATTGCACGAACAATGCCAATTTGTTTGGTGCATGAGGAGGAAATCATGGCTGATTCCAATGATCTTGGAAGTGAATCCATCACCTATCGTCTCGAGGGGCAAATCATTGATGGGACGACAGGTTTGGGCATCGACGCGGTGGTTGTCGATTTATGGGATGCCGAGGGAATCAGCAAAGACCTGGTGGCGCATGCAAAAACCAATGCGCTCGGTCAATTCAGTGTGGCTATCGACGCCGACTATTATCACTCACTCTTTCTCGATCGTCAGCCAGCCCTGAGTTTTCGCCTCTATAAGGATGGGCAGTTGCCCCCGCCCACGCTCACGTGGAAACCGTCCGAAACAACGACGTCGTTACGCATTCCGTTGAATGACCTATCCCGCCGACCGCAGGACAATCCTTCGCCGATGGTGGTACGCGGGCGCGTCCAGCAGCCCAATGGCGATCCATTGGTGGGCGCATCGGTTACCGCCTACGATCAAACGCTGTCCTTCGACGCAGCAACGAATACAGTTGTCGTCCGAGAAGTTGCGTTCCCATCCACTGCGACGACGGACGCACAAGGACAGTACCGAATTACGTACACGACGAGCAATCTCGTGCGTGTCGGGAGTCTGCACGCGGACTTGGTGATTCGCGTGCGACCGGCGGCGAGCAACAACTCGTCCGTCATTGCGGAATCGTCGCAATGGTGCCATGCGCCGACCACCGCGACGATTCATTTGGTCGTGGGCAATGTGGCGCTCCGAGGTTTGTCGGAGTATGAACGTGTCCGCAATGCGGCCGCAGCGGAGGTCGGACTGGCGTCCATCGCAAAGGTTCTCGATCCGCAAATTCCGTATTTGGCGTGCACAATCGAGCAGGAAGAAGACATTGTTCGGACGCTGGTCCAAGCCCATCGATTGGCGGCCGATGTGGTTCTCGATGCCGCACCTTTGTATGGAATTCTGCGTCAAGGGTTTCCGACGAAAAAACGTGAATTTTTGACGTCGCGCCCCGGGCCGATGATCATTGCCCTGCAAAACTCGATTGCGGCAAATATCGTGCCTCCGATGACGACTAACGCAATCGATACGTTCCGTACGGCGCTCGTAAACAAGATGGTCGCATTTGCGCTGACGCCACGAAGTTTGAACGGTGGAAGTGCATTAGGCGAAATTCTACCGATTGCGCTGGACTTTTTGGCAAAGCGTGAAGAATTCGTGCGCGTGCTGCTCACGCACGACGACGATGCGACATTTTGGACGACAATCAGCGGAAATACGCACTTCACAACGGCCGAGGTAACCAAACTCAAGCGCGTGTTTCAATGGGGCGTTTTTTCGCGTTACCATATCCCGCTGGTCGTGGAGCTCGAAAATCGATTTGCCGCGAGCACGATTGTGTCTGCCCGCGATCTGGCAAAATACGACGAAAATGATTGGTTTTCGATTCTCACGGGGAACGGGACCACAACGCTTCTCGGTGCGCCTGGGGATATTCCTGGAGCCGACCCGGTTGAAAAACGGCGCAATTATGCGAAAGTCCTCGAACGAACGGTGGAAACGGCATTTCCGACGGCGGTGATTGGCAATCGCATTCAGCGTGAGGCCAATCCTGCGACGGCCGGTGTCGTCACATTCCTCAACAACAACAATTCCAGCTTCGACTTTCGCACGACGCGGGTCGCGACGTACCTGGCGACAAACCCCGGTGCCATGACCGGCGTGACGGACGTGGAAAACACGACGGCACGGCTCAAGGGACTCGAACGCGTGTTTCGGTTGACACCGCGGTACGTCGAAATGAAACCAT
>CAYSYX010000364.1:0-1644 GCA_964435055.1 uncultured Polyangium sp.
GGCCTCGCGAAAGCCCCCCACGAGCTGGCAAGGCATTGGAGCGACCGCCCCCTCCGCTTCGAGCACGAATCCAAGCAGGTCTTCTTCGCGGGTGTCGGCGGGAGAAGACGAAGGCGAATTCCTATCCGTGATCACGCGTTGGAAGATACACGAGACGCATCGGCCAACACCGGGAAATTCGGTGGATTTACGGCGATTTAACAGCTCCGCACGGGACAAATATCGGACTGTCCCCACAAGCGTGATCCGTCCCGCAGTGAAGACTCAAATCTCAGCCGTTCGATGAACTAGGACTAGGCAATCGCCGGATGTCCGCATAAGGTGCGCGCAGACGTCCGACTCACACTCGACGACGAGCCGACTACGTCACCGAGTAAGGTCGCACAGCCGCAGCGAATCGAATGAAGTACTCACTCGCGCAGATCTTGGTGTTTTTCCCAGCGTGCTTTGTCTACGTGTATTTGCTCTGGTTCATCGACCAGTCGCTTCGTGGACGCAAACAGCTCTGGTTCCGATACCTGGCCGCGATTGCGACGATCGCCCTGTTGGGGATCGGGGTGGGCCGCGTGGACAATCACGAGATCTCCGTGGATGTCGTGAAAATCGCCATCGCCCTGACCGCAACGGGGTGCGTCTTTTACGAACGATTTCGCGATATTCAGAAAAAGCCCATCGGCGAGCGTTGGAAAAAATTCGTCGGCGTGACTTTGGGCGTCGCCGCGATCGTCGCTTACTTCAATGGCTTTCATTCGCCATATCCCAAGTTTTTTCATCGTTGGGATCAATTTCACTATTACATGGGGGCCAAGTACTTCAAAGAAATGGGGTATGACGGCCTTTACAAGTGCGCGCTGATCGCCACCGACGAGCTCGGCACGATTTCGTACACGGAAGACGACGGACGTTCGTACAAAGTCGATTTGTCGAAAGAAGCGCGTCACCCGGACCGAAAAATCCGCAATCTCGGCGGGGACAACCTGCTGAAACCGGCCATGCAATTCCTCGAGCATCCCGAGGAATGCAAAAACACGTTTCCGGCGGCGCGGTGGGAACAATTCAAAGAAGACGTGAAGTTTTTCCGGGTCGTTTCAGGCAAAGGCTATTGGGACGACATGCTCAAGGATCACGGGTACAATCCGCCGCCGGTGTGGACCATCATGGGCCGGTTTTTCTCGGAATTGCACCCGGCCACCGTCGGATATTGTCAATTCCTGGCGTCGCTCGATTTGATCTACACGCTCGGCATGTTCGCGATGTTGTGGTGGGCGTTCGGCTGGCGCGTTTTCGCTGTCGGCGCGATTCTCTACGGTTGCGAACATACGGCGACGTCGTATTGGACCTTCGGCGCATTCCTGCGACAGGATTGGCTTTTCTTCCTCGTCGCCTCGGTTTGTCTGCTCCGCAAACAATACCCGAAGCTCGCGGGCGCGGCGCTCGTGTATGCCGGCCTATTGCGTATTTTCCCGGGACTCGTCGTCGTGGGACTCTTGGTCGTCGTCGGTTGGACGATTTACCGCAAACACAAGATGACCGGCGAGCAAATACAAATGCTGATCGGCGGTACGGCGGCCGCAGCGGTGCTCATTCCGCTATCGATTGCGGTTTCCGGACCGCGCTCGTATGTCGACTTCTACAAACATACGT
>CAYSYX010000364.1:1654-6421 GCA_964435055.1 uncultured Polyangium sp.
CACGGGTCTGCGCGTGCTCATTGCCCACGACATGAGGCGACAAGCCATTGCGCAGGTCGTGGACCTCTTGGAATCCGGCGCGGAAAAACTGCAACAATCCGGCCGAATCAGCGAAGAAAAAGCCCAAGAGTTCATCAAAGCGGTCCATAACGACGACGCGGCGAGCAAAGCCAGCGGGCGTATGAAGTTCACGCGCAACAATACGTTGAAAGATCCTTTCGAGATCTGGAAACAAATGCGCAACGATCGGTACAAGAAATACCGCTGGGTGGGTTATGGAATCATCGGGTTGAGCTTGGCTCTGAGCGTTTGGGTGCACCGGCGATTGAAGTCGCTTTGGGTCGCGCAATGCCTCGGGCAAATCTGGATGATTCTGCTCGCGCAGCTCACCTGCTACTACTATTCGTTCATGATTCTGCTCGCCCCGCTCATCAAAGTGCGGCGCGACATCGAGGCCCCCATTTTCGGTTTCGCGCTGCTGACGCAATTCATCTTCCGCAGCACGTACTACAACGACGACAAATACACCGCCCTCACGCTGGTGTCGCTTGTTTTCCTCTACGGCATTTTCTTCGCCTTGGTTCCGAAGAGTGACCTGGAAAAACTCTTCCCGAAAAAAGACGAACCCTCGGTGAATACCAAGCCGGCTGAAGCAGCCTGAGAAACACCATGTCCAGCCTCACGTCCCCCGACAAACCCGAAGTCCCGACTTCGTCGGAAACGCCCATTTCCGACAACAAGGGCTCATCGTTTCCCGCCCGCGCTCCGAATGACGAAAAAGCTCTCGGCGCATTTCGGAAAGTGCCGCGTACGGGCGTCATTTACGTCATGGGCGAAGCCGCAAAATATGGATATCGCTCGGGAACGGAGCCCGGTCCGGATGCTTGGTGCAATCTTGGCCAGGGGCAGCCGGAAACCGGAGCATTGCCTGGAGCACCGGCACGTTGTGAAGCCGTGACGATTGCGGGCGATGATCAAGAATATGCGCCGGTCGCCGGATTGTGGGAGCTACGCGAAGCCATCGCTGATTTTTACAATCGCGAATATCGACGCGGCATGCCCTCCAAATACAGCGCGGAAAACGTGTCCGTTTCGGGAGGCGGACGGGCCGCCTTGACCCGAGCCGCCGCGGCGCTTGGCCAAATCAATTTGGGGCACTTCTTACCGGATTACACGGCGTACGAAGAATTGCTCGATGTCTTTCGGCTCTTTTCGCCCATTCCGATCCTGCTCGAAAGCGAACAAGGATATGCATTTTCGGTGGGCAATTTGCGGCGGGAAATTCAAGGTCGCGGACTTGGCGCGATATTGATGTCCAATCCCTGCAATCCAACGGGCAAACACGTGCGCGGCGAAGAGCTCGCGGCTTGGGTGAGGACCGCTCGGGACCTCGATTGCACGATGCTCTTCGACGAATTCTATTCGCATTACATTTACGGCGTCGGAGGTCCGGCGCCGATGGAAAGTGCGGCGCGATATGTCGAAGACGTCGATCAAGATCCGGTCGTCATTTTGGATGGTTTGACCAAGAATTGGCGTTATCCGGGTTGGCGTGTGACGTGGACGATCGGCCCCAAAGAGGTCATCGACGCGGTGGCGAGTGCCGGCAGTTTTCTCGACGGCGGCGGGTCCAAACCAATGCAACGAGCTGCCATTGCGCTTTTGGACTTGGAGCACGTGCGCGCCGAAACGGCCGCAATTCAAAAGACGTTCGCCCGCAAGCGCGATTTGATGCTCGAGGGGCTCAAACGCATCGGCGTCGTGGTCGACGTGCCTCCCGAGGGCACATTTTATGTTTTCGGTTCGGTGGCCGATTTGCCGGCGGGAATGAATGACGGCCATTCGTTTTTCCGGGCGGCACTCGAACATCGAGTCATCGTGGTCCCCGGCGAGTTTTTCGACGTCAACCCGGGCAAACGCCGCGCCCATCGTCTGTCGCGTTTCCGTCACCATGTGCGATTCTCGTTCGGCCCGTCGGAGGAATCCATTACCCGAGCGCTCGGGCGTCTCGAGAAAATGGTCAAGGGCGCCTGATCTCCGTTTGGCGCGGTAGCTCGGACAAATCCGTCCCGCCTGAAGCAGCTCGGGCACAGCGATTTTTGTGAATGACGCTTGACGCGCGGCGGCAGTTGGGTTGACATGCCGGGCCATGGTGTTTTCCAACGCGTTTCGTCGTTTTACGCTCCTCACCGGATTGTTTGTCGCGACATCCCTGACGCCCGCGTTTTCCGCGTATGCGCAGCCGGCGCCGAATGCGTCCGCAGCTCTGCCCGCAGGTTCCGCAATGGCCGAAGGGGAAGTGCCGATGGACATTCCCCCCGAGGTTCTCGAAAAGATTCGGCAAATTGAGAGCATCGACTGGAAACACGGTCCGACGACGGGAGATCTCAATCACGCGACGATCAATGTTCCCGCGGGGGCGATGTTCGCGGATGGAGCCGGGACGCGCAAATATCTCGAGCTGAATCACAATCCGACCAACGGCGATGAATTGGGCATGGTCGTGGCGGAAGATCACAGCTGGTTCGTGATTTTTGATTTTTCGGACATCGGGTACGTCAAGGACGACGAAAAAGACGAAATCGATGCGGATGCCATTTTGAAGTCGCTTCGCGAAGGCACGGAAGAAGCGAACAAGATTCGGCGCCAGCGTGGATGGGATGCGGTCACGGTGGTCGGATGGGCGTCGAACCCGCGGTATGAACCGACGACGCACAATTTGGAATGGGCCACCAAATTGCGGAATGATAAAACGCGCGATGAGAGCATCAACCACGACATTCGCATCCTCGGCCGCGGGGGCGTGATGGAAGCGGGCCTCGTGGTCGGTCCGGAAAACTACGCGCAAACGCTGCCGAATACGCGCAAGCTGCTGGAAGGTTTTTCCTTCAAAGAGGGAAAACGATATTCGGAATTCAAGCCCGGCGACAAAGTTGCGGAAATCGGTTTGATCGGCCTGATGACCGGAGGCGCCGTCGCCGTTGCGGCCAAAACGGGCATCTTGGCGAAACTCGGCAAAGGCATTTTCAAGCTGGGCGCGGCGATCATTGCCGGCTTGGGTGCGCTGCTTTCCAAGCTGTTCGGGCGCAAGAAAAATGATGTCGATGCCGAATCCGGCGATTCCTGAACGCAAGCGGGAATGACCGACAGCGAAACCCTCTATTTGGTCCTCGTCGCGCTCTACGTGCTCGAGGGAGCGGCGTGGGTGCCACGAGGCAGCATGGCCTTGGTTGCCCGATCCGCTTCCTCGGCGCACCCGAAACTCCCACATCGGACGATTGGTAATGCCCGAGGGGGCGCCGTATTGGGGTTTCCATTTCTTTCGGAAGCGACCATCTTCGTCGTTCCACAATGGCCCGTTTCCCTTTCTCCAGGAGGCATTCTCTTTTGGGTTGCCGAATCCATGGAGTTGGAAGAACGGGCCAAACACCCGGGACAATTCTTTCGTTTCGACGACATTCGCTCGATCGCCGCGGACGGCCGCACGATTTCAATCAACAATGAAACGATCACCGAAGTCGTCTCCCCAGGCATGGCGGAGCAGATCGTTGCGATCATCGGTTCGTTGAAAAAACTTCCCGAAAAAGACCGAACTCGAGCGATAGATGATTTCTTGGACAAACGCTTCGACGTATCGGCCGTCAAGACGCGCCTTGCATCGTTTTATGAAGACACCTCGGGACTCCGTACGTCGAGCTTCATTTTGTGGCTGCTCACCTTGGTGCTCGTGCCGGCCGTCGCATTGCGTTACGGATTTGAACGAATTTGGCTTATCGCACTCATCGTCATTTACGCCTCGATGATGATGACCACGTTTTCCTGGGTGCGCCTGCATCGTCGGTACTTCCCGCGCGAGCGCCTCGCCCGGTGGGGCTATGCGTTCATGCTCGCGCTCGTACCCATCAGCGCGATGCGCGCGATTGATCTTTTGGCCAAACGATTGCTTCACGATGTGCACCCGGGAGCAGCGGTTGCCGCGATGGTTCCCCACGAACGAGCCCGCCGATTCTTGTCGTATCTCTTGCGCGACGCCCGTCATCCCATGAACCCCACGAGTCCCGTTGACGAGGCCGAGGTTCAAACGACGGAAGCGTTTTACCGTAATGCCGTCGCCGCGCACCTGGGGAAGATGGTCGAAACGTTGGGTCATAACCCGGACGAACTCGCCGCCATTCCCATGGCCACCGGAGACATCGAGGGCGAAATGGTTTGTCTACGTTGTCACGCGCGGTATACGCCGGAGATGCGTACGTGTGAAGATTGCGGCGGAATCGAATTAAAGCCTGCGCGTATTCATTGACGCGTCGTATTTCGAGAGCCCGTCGTTCAACGCGTCACGAAAAGTCCAAGGCGCCCGAGCAGTCGACCGACGGATCGAAATGCATCGGCCCGGCCAAACTGGAGGATATGCCCGCCGTGGAACATTTCGAGCGGTGCGCCGAAATGCTCCGACAAACGGCGCGCATGATCCACGGGCGTGATTTTATCGCCCGCCGCGGCCAAAATCAACACGCGATCGCCGTCGATTTTGGGATTGCGCGCGAAGGGACTGACCGCGCGATGCACCGCTTCGAGTCGTTCGAAATTCAGCGCTTGTTACTTGGGCGATCCGACAAAACGTACGGCCGATTTTTCAAAATACGCAATATTTTTAACACCCGAACAGGCACTGATAAAAAGCATGCCCACCAATAAAAACATATTCTTGTAAGTTGTTTTATTCATTGTTGGTTTTTATTTTCTTAAAAATTTTTCCCGTTTTCAATT
>CAYSYX010000364.1:6431-9614 GCA_964435055.1 uncultured Polyangium sp.
TTCGAGTCGTTCGAATTGCAGCGCTTGTTCCTTGGGCGATCCGACAAACCGTCCGGCCGATTTTGCAATATCCGCAATACACGCCAACGGAATGATTGGAATGGCGAACGACAGCGTTTCGTCGAGCGTCGCAAAAAGGCTCGTCGTATATCCGCCCAAGCTCATCCCCATCACGCCGATCGATTCCGCACCTCGCCCCCGCAGATACGCGCACAACGTGCGCAAATCATGAATGGCCTGACGAAATCCTTCATTCGTGATGCGCGGATCTCCGCCGGGAAACTTGGGAGATCGTTCGTCCGTTCGAACCGCGTGAAATGGCAAAACGAAGAGGGCCACGTCGAGTCCGCGTTCGAATAACCATTGCACGGGCCACAATCGTTCTTCGAGCGGATACTGACCGCACATATAGCCGTGAATCAGGATGACCGCGGGGCGTGACGAATTCTCGTGGAGGAAAAGCCGCGCGGCGCCGCGGAGATTTTTGGGATGCGCGAGGTACTTTTCGCGAATCGATTCGCAAACGACGTCGAATTCGCTCGGCCAAGTAACATCGACGACCTTCCCCGGACCGGGACCGAAAATCGTCCGCACGGGCGTCAACGTCGGAGAAATCGCTTTATGTTCGGGAAAAAACGGCGCACCTGCGACGTAGTGTTCGGGACGATCGTACACGTCCTGCAGCTCGGACAAACGTGCGACCCGTTCGTCGTGGCCCAGCGCTTCGGGATCCCCGCCACGCAAACGCGGTCGGCGCAGCAACACGGCGGAACCGATGGCGGAATCAACGGTGGACGCGGCGGAAGTGAGCAGTGAGCGTATCAAGGGGACCTCGAGTCACTATCTCCGATTTGCATCGCGAGCGCAAGACATCGAACATGAGCGCCCGGGACACACGTTGAAGCAACGGATTGGAAAACCCGTTTTTTGCTGCTAAGGTCGGCGCGCCGAGCCCCATCGATGTGCGGGGCTCACGAGGAGCGCGCGATGGGAAAGTTCACGGTCACGCACGAAATCAACTGCAACGTCGAAACGTTCTGGCAGGTGTTCTTCGATAAGGACTTCAATATGAAGCTCTACACGGAGTACCTGGGATTCCCCGAGTTCAAGATTTTGGACCAGCAGGAGACCGACAACGATCTCACACGTAAAGTGTCGGGAATGCCCAAAATGGACGTCCCCGGACCGGTGGCGAAGTTGCTGGGCTCCAATTTTCGTTACACCGAAGAAGGCCAGCTCAACAAGAAGACCGGGGTTTGGCGCTGGAAAATGATCCCGAGCGTGCAGCCGGATAAATTGCGCAATGAAGGGACGTTGCGCATCGAGCCCGTCGGCGATTCAAAGGTTCGTCGAATCGCTGAAATCGTCATCGAAGCGAAGATTTTCGGCGTCGGGGGCCTCATTGAAAGCAGCTCGGAGAAGCAACTGCGCGACGGTTGGGACAAGAGCGCCGTGTATATGAATCAGTGGCTCAAGCCCAAGCTCTGATCGTATTTCTCCGCCAAACCCGACAAGGGCCTCCAAGGCCTACTCGAGCGCAATTTTGCGCGCAATGACAAACCATCGCTCGGCCGAAACGACGACTTTCTCCACACAGCGCAATCCATTGAATGCAACGGCGGACGGCGCAACGGCGGCTTCGTACGCCCGTTGTAAAGGCTGCGGCGTCTCGCTAGACGTCGATTGCCGTGCATGATATCGTTTGTTCCGGCTCGCGCATTCACGCGGGAGCCGGCGGTTGGTCTTTCGCGCATACGTGCGCAATCACATTCTTTACGCGGAGCCCCCATGGTGTACCAGCGCATGATTCAAAGCATAATGTTGCTTTTCACCGCCGGCGTGACATTCGCCGCCTGCGGATCGCCCACTCCCAATACGCCGCAAGAAAAATACTGCTCGGCAAAGTGCGCTTGCAACAAATGCACGCCGACGGAGAGCTCCACGTGCCTCGACGATATCATCAATCTCGGCAACGAAGCGAAAGCGGCCGATTGCAAAGATCCCTACGACACCTACCTTTCGTGCCTCAATATCGACGGAGCATGCACTGACGGGGATTTCGACGAAGCCGCTTGTTTTAATGAAGAAACCGACTTGAATTCATGCATAAAGCCCCCGGCCGCGTGCGCCACCGCCAACAATGGCGTCTGCGATGAACCGGGAATCGGCGACGGATCTTGTGTGGCCGGCACCGACACCATGGATTGCATGGGCCTGGTTTGTGCCACGACCAATGATGGTATTTGCAATGAACCCGCAATCGGCGACGGAACTTGCGTGACCGGCTCCGACACCATGGATTGCATGCCCGCGGCGTGTGCAAGCACGAATGACGGTATCTGCGACGAACCCGAAGGTACGGCCACGTGCGCGGAAGGTACGGATCAGCCGGATTGCCCCTGCACGAAATGCTTCCAATATGCCACCGATCAACCCGCAGGCACATTATGCGACGCTTCCAAACCCGTTTTCACGGCTCTGTATGATTGTGCCTGTGGAACATGCGTCGCGTCCTGCGGCAATGCGGGCGACATTTGCGATTTTGGCCAATTGTCGAGCGAATGCTTCACGTGCATCCAATCGCTGTGCACGACCTCCTACATGGCCTGCACGCAGGACCCCTGAACCACCTCGGCGACATCGAACCGCTCGTCGTCCAACGTGTTTCCTCCTCGCACGTGACCCGGACGACTGCGTGCGCAAAAAACGCCCAGCAGCCGGCCGTCGAGTTCGCTTTGTCCGATAACTCGCGGATTACCCGCAGAAATCAAGGCGCAAACGCGATGTCCGCACGTCGGGCTCGACTGGCATCCTGATTGCCCCGGTCCCTTGGTCACAACCGTATATCGGGCTGTGATTGGGGGCGGGATGAACGTTGGAAAAGCATTCATTGCAGGAATCATCGGCGGAGCGGTCATGATCTTCATCATGGCCATTACACGCGCAATCGGCGCGGGCACGGATATGCCCATGATGATCGGCACCATGCCGGGCACCAGCCCCGGCGGAGCCGCTTGGCTCGTGGGATTCATGGTTTTGCTGATCGGGTCGGGTATCGGAGGAATCATCTACGGCGCGACCTTCGAAGCTCTGACGCACAAGGCCGACGCGATGACGGGGGTCCTCGTTGCGTTGGTTCCCATGGTCGTTCAAGGCCTCATGCTGGGCCTCAACGACAAGATG
>CAYSYX010000365.1:0-9584 GCA_964435055.1 uncultured Polyangium sp.
GGCTAAGGCTGCATCGAGGACGTCGCGAGCGATGTCTTGAAGTTCTTCATGCTTGGCCAGTAGTTCGATCGCCGCTTCTCGAGCCCGCAAATCGCTGCCCAAAGCAATTTCTTTGTAGGTCTTGAGGTTTGATTTGTCGATTCTGAGCCGATCCAAGACATCGACGATCATGCGTTTGCCGATGGAGCCTCCGTGAGGCGACGACGGCGGTCCACCGTCCGCAACGCCGCCGTCCGGGAGGTTTTGACTACCCGGGGTTGTCTCGTGCGATGCTTCTTGCTCACAGCCCACCAGCGACTTGTCCTGAGCGTCGGTGGCCAACAGTCTCGCTGCCATACAACGCACCCAGGATAATCGGCGAAGTACAGGTGCCGGTGCATTCGGAGGTGGCCGAAGTTCCGCAAGCATCTTCAGGTCTTTCGTCGCTTTTCCCGGAGCTTCCAACGCATCCAGCACTGCCAGCAATACGCCTGCCTCGTCTCCCTGTGCGGTTGAGCCAACGGCATCCGATGCTGGTATGAGAGACCCCACGGCATTTTGGAGTGTACGTTGGCCTGATGAGCCAAGACGTCGCAGTACTCGAGCGGCTTCCGCACGCTCGGCGGCGGAAAATACCTCGCTCGAGCGCAGTATTCGGTCCAAGTCGGTGGCTGCGTCAGCGCCGGCGCGACCAAGCGCACGCACGGCAAGCAGTCTCACTTCACCAGGATCGCCCAAGCGTGCTTTCGCAACCTCGCGAAGTCGAGGCATTACCGTAACGGGAACGTGTTCCAGGCGGCCAATGGCAAATAGTCCCTCCGGAACTGGAGGAGACGATGCGCTCCCTGCGGCAACGTTCAACAGTGCGGCCAGGGTTTCTTCCCGCAACCGCTCCTTGGTGCTCGCCAAGTCGCCCAGGGCAAGGGCGGCGGCAGTCGCATGTGCACGCGTGCCCGAGAGCCACGAGACGAGGGTTGCTTCGCTGTCGTCAGAGCCGCATCGACCGATGGCCCTGGCAAGCGCGACTCGCGGATCCAAACGACTCGTCGAACTCTTGCCGGCAGGTGCGGCGTTTTCCGTAGATGGTTGGGCGTCAAACGATGACGCTCTGGCTACCAACGCGGCAACCGTTGCTTTTTCGTTGCGTTTACAGGAAAAACCCAATCCGTAAGCAGCCCAAGCGATGACGTCGTTGTCTTCATCCGACAGCGCTCGCATCAGGCCCGCATGGGACTCGTCTCCACCAATTCTCGCCAAGGCTCGAGCGGCTGCACGACGTACTTCGACGGCTCGATGTTGCTGATCGGCAGCGGTGATCTCTGCTGCCGAGCGTCGCAATTCGGCGCGCAAGATTGCCGTTTCGCGTTCCTGTGCATCGTCGATCGCAACGGTCGCATCGCTGCTCGCATCCGCGCTCGGATTGGTTCCGGTCTTTGCCGATGTGCATCCGAGGACCGACGTTGCGATCACAAGTCCCCAAAGTGCATGCACCCGTCGGATCGTTGCCGTTCTCATTGCGAGCGATCTCCGGTCGATGTTTCTCGATGATAGTTTGTCCGAAAGATACACGTCATCGAGGTCTTGCGTCTCATTGCCCGAGCATCGAGCCACCGACAAATTCGTTCGTGTCCAAACCGATATGCTTCGCCGACGACGCCACGCGCGATTCCTTCTGAGGGGAAGGGCCATGCATCGAGTCCCGCGGCGCGAAAGTTCATGATCGCTCGATCCATGTGCCAGTCACACGTCACGACGGTGACGCTTCGTGCCCCCCGTCGACGTAATAGTTCGGCTGAGAAAATCGCATTTTCGTGCGTCGTCAACGACCACAGTTCACGCGTGATCGACAGTTCCGGAACACCTCGACGTGCAAGTTCCGCATGGAGCGTCTCCGCTTCGATCACATCACCCCACCGTCGTCCACCGCTTGCGATGACGTGAGAGGCGACACCTTCGTGATACGCCGCCGCTGCCCGTGCCGCTCGTCTCGCCGCAGCTCGGGTCGGTCGTCCTGATGGCAACACCCGGCATCCGAGAACCACAATCGCGTCCGTGCGCATGCGCCCGACCATAACCGACCAGCGACTCGCCGTCATCGAAGCCCGCGCATCCACTCGTTTGTTTCCCCTGTTACGCTGGGAAAAGATCCTTCGGCATTTTATTTGACCTCATGCCCCAAACCCATCTATTACCTGAGATCGGACCACGGTGGGGGCGGAAGGGCGATCAGGATGCGACTAAAGATGTGGGGTGTCCGCGGAAGCATCCCCACGCCCGGACCCGATACGGTTGAGTTTGGCGGCAACACCAGCTGCTACGAGGTTCGGGCCGGCGACACATTGATTATTCTGGATGGCGGCACGGGCTTGCGCCTCTTGGGCCAGAGTCTGCTTGCTGAAATGCCCATCGAAGCGTGGCTGTTCTTCAGCCACGTGCACTGGGACCACATCCAGGGATTTCCTTTCTTCACCCCGGCGTTTGTCCGCAAGAACATCATCCACCTCTTCGGTGGTCACAACGTCTCGCGTACGCTCGAAGAAACGCTTGCCGGCCAGATGGACTATCCAAGCTTTCCCGTGCACCTATCGGAAATGGGCGCACAGATGACCTTCCGCGATTTGTACGAAGGTGAAGCGATCTCGATCGGCAAAAAGCAAGATGTTCGAGTGTCGAACGCGCGTGGAAATCACCCCAACGGTGTCTACGCGTATCGCATCGAGCATGAAGGCAAGGCGCTCGTTTACGTCACGGATTCCGAGCACTACGCCATCGTCGATCCAAAATTGAAGCGCCTTGCTCAAGGTGCCGACGTCTTGATCTTCGATGCCATGTACACGCCCGAAGAGTACGCAGGCGAGGTCGGTGGAGGCCCGAAGACGGGGTGGGGACATGCGACGTTTGTCGCAGGTTGCGAACTTGCCAAAGCGGCAAACGTCAAGCAACTCGTCCTGCATCATCACGATCCAAGCCAAACCGATGCCATGGTGCGCGAAAAAGAAAAACGCGCTCGGGAACATTTCCCGAACACCGTCGCCGCACGCGAAGGCATGGTCATCGAGATCTGACGGCCGCACGCGTCACGTTTTCCCGTTACAGCAAGAAAAACACCACGGCTCCTTTGACCTCAAAGGAAAGTCCGTGGTGTTTCATGACGAACGCCGGATCAAACCGCTACGAGATCAAGCAGCCTCACGCGCACTCGTTCTTTGGCGCGTTCTTCAAGCTGTCGGACGCGTTCTTTGCTCACCCCGAAATCCACCCCCAGTTGTTCGAGCGTGACCGGGGTTTCGCGCAACCAACGCAGTTCGGCGATCTTGCGCTCGCGAGCCGGAAGCTCGGAGATCGCTTGTCGTACAGCTGATTCCACCTGCGAACTTTCCTCTTTGCTGCTGGCTTGATCCTCGGGCGAAGGCGAACTCGAGACCAAACGATCGATCGGCGCATCTCCTTCAGGGTTTTTTTTGTCCAAACTCACGTCGTGAGCTCCCAGCACTGGCAACAGCGAAAGCACGCGCTCGCGGGACAGCCCTGTTTGCGCCGCAAGCACATCGGGATCACGTTCGCTCGTGCGGCGGTAAATCCGAAGCATACGACGTTCTCCCTTGGACGAACCCAGGCGCACGATGCGATAACATTGCGCGACATACTCGCGAATTTGCGCCCGAATCCAGTACGCCGCGTACGTCACGAGTCGACAACCACGGCTTGGATCGAATCGTTCGGCGGCCTTGAGCAAACCGATGTTGCCCTCTTGCACCAGATCATCGATGGGTGCTCCCCACCGTCGATATTCGAGCGCGATTGTCATGACAAATGGCACGCAGCGTTCGATGATCTCTTGGCCCGCCCTTCGATCGCCTTCGCGCCAACGCAGCGACAACTCAATCTCCTGCTGCGGCGTCAGTGGCGATTTCTTCCCGACTTCGACCTCGCGTACTCCGAGTGGAACCGCTTCGCTTCGACGGCTGGCCATGGTCGTGTCTCCTTGTATGAGCGCGAGTGGCTTCGTGCTGTCCGCCGAAGCCATCACCTTGATGCATGACCGTGTATGCATGCTTGGTGCCGCGCAGAAATCGCGGCCCTAGACTGCATTTCTTGCGTCGGTTCGCGCAAACGTCTCGGTTTCTCCGCTCGACGCGAAACGTTTGCGTGATCGTTCTCGTCGCGCCGAATCGCTTGCACCACCCCTCGGCACAATCGTGATCCGTGGTCGGTTCGCACCACCCTTGGACGTGCTCGACAAAATCGTTCGGCGTCGTTTTCACTTCCCCCACCCGCTCGTGGTATGCCTCAACGTCGCGTGGCCAAGCGGTTCGCAAAGAAGACTCCCTATCTCGTCGGCAGTGCCGTTCTGGCGCTCTTGGCCGTTCTTCCAAGTATCCAACCCACGGAAGAACCCTTGGTTGCCGAGCGGGGACTTGCCCGTTGGTCACTCAGGCTCGTCGACTTTCCCGACGAAGAAACCATGGGAGCCGAATGCGGCGCCCAACAAGGTGGCGGCTTGTCGCTACCAACGGGCGCACCGGCGTCTCTGTCTTGCGAGTCCGCACGAGCGGTCATTGCGCAGGTTCGCGAAAACCTTGCCGCCGTCACTCCGCCGGTCGATCCCGAAAAGTTTGCCGCCGGCGCTGCCGATTGGCTCGACCCTCACGGTCTTTGGTCCGCCGCCCCCGATGCTCCCATCGCCTCGATTTTCGAGCGTGAGGCCGAGCAACTTTTGCGAGAACTCGAATCCCAAACGCCGTCGAACTCGTGTCCGACTGCCGCCACGATCGGTGCCGCACTTGCCGAATGGATGACCGACCTTCGCGGGGCCTTTCAAAAAGGAATGCAAATCGACAACGCCGCCCCATCGTCCATCACCGACGCTTGGCACACAGTTTGTCGTGGCCCGTTCCAAGATGGCCCGATCACTCGCAACGGTCGTGACTTGGCTCGGCAACTCGGACACGACTTGGCCGTCGCCCGAGCAGCTTATGGTGGGGCGATCGAACCGTTTGTCGCGACGGCACAACAGCGTCTGTTCCCCGACCTGTCTGCCGAGGCTTGGGGGCGAGTCGTGATTGCCGCCGCAGTACGTGCGTACGTCCCGCAAATCGACGCCCATGGTGCGTGGGCCCCGCTCGAAGAAGAAATCTCCATCTACGACCTGGAGCTCGAAACGCATCCGCCCTTGCGCTTGTGGACCGAGATGACTCGCACGGCGCTTGGTGTCCGTGTCGATCAGGGCGCGCTTGCTCCCCTACACAACGGCGACGTCGTCTTGGCCATTCGCAACGTCGCGTTGGCGGGCATGAGCGTTGAACAAGCCGAGCAGAGCGCAATTCTTGCCGATGCTCCGCACGGTCCTCCCGTGACGATCAAAGTTCTCCGGTCGGGTTTGTCCACCCCACTCGAGCTGGTCATTCAACCTTCGGCTCCCGAGCCTGCCGCTCCGGCAGTGAGTGAAACCGACGAACTACAGCTCGACTGGATTCGTTACGGCGATGGTCGGGCGGCGGTGATCGCCATTCATGACGTACCCGACGACTTGGGTGAACGCATGACATCCGTGCTCGCGCGGGTTCGTTCCGACCCTACGGCTCGCGGCGTCGTTCTCGACGTCCGGGCGAACGGTGGAGGCTCGACCGATGGTGCGATCGCAGCGCTGGGTCATTTCCTCCCTGGGGCGACCCTGTTCCCGATGCGACGTCGCGATGGCGGGATCGAAATCGAACGCGCTCCCGAGATTCCTGAGGAGCATCGTTGGTCGGGTCCTTTGGCGGTGCTCGTGGATGGGGACAGCGCAAGTGCTGCGGAGATGATCGCCGGTGCGATTGCCAGCTACCACCGAGGCGTGGTCGTGGGTGACAAGACGTACGGCAAAGGCTGCGCCCAGGAGTACCTCGATGATGACGCGCATGCCGGGGTTCTTCGATTGACCACCCTGCTTTTTGCTTTGCCCGACGGATCGCCCGTGCAGAAGGTCGGCATCTTGCCGCAGATCAACATCACCATGGCCTCGGTGCCCGAGCGCGAAGCGAGTCTTCCGCGGGCACTTGGACCGTGGCGAGGCCCCGACGTTCGCGACCCGTCGCTCGTGCATCCTGTGCCTTGGACGAACCACAACGGCCGGGTTGGTCCGTGTCAAGACGAAGCCGTTTGTCGCAGCTTGCGCGTCATCGGGACGTCGGCGGCGGCGTCTCGTTAACGCTTGAAGAGTTTTCCGAATATCCCGCCGCCCGTTTCTTTCGGCGGAGGTTCTTCGGGTTTGTTCTTGCTGCGCATTTGGTAAAGACGAACCTCACGGGCCGCGTCGATGTTGCGGGGATTCAGCTCCAACGCGCGTGAAAAATCCTTGAAGGCACGTTCGACATGACCCGAACGTTGCAACAGCATGGCGCGATAAAACACCGCTCGTTCGAAGTCGGGCTCTTTTCTCAGCAGCTGATCGAACGTGGCGATCAGGTCGTCGTATACGGTGCTGGTTTTTCCCTCTTCAAGCGTCGGGACGGGGCGTTGTTGGGCTTGAATCCACGCGAGCAACGCGGCGTAGGTGGGTTGTTCGGGATCGGCGAGCGTCGCCATTTTCGCGTGCGTTTCCGCCGTCGCCAATTCGTTCTTCTTCAAGAGCGCTTCGGCTTTTTGCGCTTCGAGCGCTGCGTTGATGGCTCGCCCGATGGTCGCCTGATTTCCCGACGTCTCGGGTTTCGATTCGCCTTTCGCCTGAGCCTCTTTCAGCTTGGCCACATAGGCCGTACGGCGTTTGTCGTCGGAGAGCTCATTGTAGGCGGAATTGATGCGGGCAAAGGCTGCCTGAGCCTTCGGCCGCAAATCCGGCATGTCCGCAAGTCGATCCGGATGAAACGTCTTGGCCATCCCAAAGTACGCGTCCCGAATCTCGAGCACCGTGGCGTTTTCTTTGATGCCCAGGATCTCGAAGTGGTTTTCCGTCGCCATCTTGGCGAGCTTGGCTTCGATTTCGGCCCGACGTTTACCCTCGGTCGACGGATCCTGAGGCCGAAAAGAAATGGGCATCTTGGAAGACGGCGGAGCATCGATGAGCTCCAGTTCCGAATTCATACGCGGTCGGAAGATCGGCTGTTCCGGTTCGGCCACCTTCACGCGCGGCGCGGGTCGTTCCGCTTCGGCCTTGGCCTTGGCCGCCGCTTGCTCGGCCAAACCTGTCCCCGTGGTACCTGACGACACCGCATTCCCAACGTTGGGGCGTGACGAGGTCGGCGTTCCGGTCGTCCCTGACGACGCACCTGGGTTCGATGTCCGAGCTACGGGAATCGTCATCGCTTGAGGGATCGCATCCGACCCCACGGGCGGTCGTGCAGGCACCCCGAAGTCCAAGTGTCGGGTGATGGTCAGGCCATAGATCACCCCTCGAACGATGGCTTCTGGAACACCGCTGCTCGTGATGAGCTCCGGAAGCGTGATGGATTGCTTCCGAATGCGTTCCGCCAAGGCTCGCTCTTCGGGGGACAAGCGAAATCGTTCGGGAGTCGCGTTCGTCGCGATACGCAAGGTCGCCGCCTTCATGACCTTCCGCAACGTCGCCGAGGCGAACGTACTGCCCACACACGCTCGAGCCGCGGACATGATCGCTGCGAGCGGTTCGATCGTAATCGGAGCTATCCCCGAATCTTTGAGAAAGTCCTGGTGTGGGTAAAACGCGTAACGCGTGTCCGCGGGCATCAAGCACAAGTCCACCAAGGCTCGTTCGAGCGACGCTCGGTCGGTCGCCACGGTTCCATCGCGAGTTTGACCTCGGATCGCACTGCCATGGTGCAACACGATTCCAACCGTGGATCCCGAAGGCGGTACCAACACCGTCGTTCCCGTCAGATTTTTGTCGAGCAGGTAAACGTACAAGTGCAGAAGGGGCGTTTGCTCCAACGTGCCCTCGGCAGCTGGAGTTTGTCCCTGAGGAACGACGATGGAAGCTGTCGTCTTACGCTCTGCAGGAGGGGCGGACATGGCTTATTTCGTTGGTAGTCCAAGAATGCCGGCAGCCTGTTTTTTATGCAACGGGCGTGGTGCCGGCGCCCTCTACAGTCCGCGGCATCGAACGTCGTTCGGGTACACACGAACGCCTTTGTTCGATGGGACTTTGGAATTGACCGCCGCCGTGATGCTTGGATCGCCGGTGAAGATATCGATTTGACGTCCAACCACCTTCAGGCCCCGATCCTCGGCGATGAAACAACCGTCATGGCGCCTACCGTCGGCGAGTTCCAAGCCTTTGAATTCCGGGATGAACACGATTGTTCCCAGCGGAATCACGGACGAGTCGACAGCGATCGAGCGCAGCGGAGTGATGGGTTTTCCCAAGGCTCCGCGACCTGTCGGGAAACGCGCCGGATCGAGCCTTTCGAAGCATATTTTCTGATCGGTTCGCGGACAAACCGCGGCACAATCGCAGTTGCGCTTCGCGAAGCTGATCGTTTCCCCGGTCGACAATCGCCCGCTGCCTTGAACGCAGACGCGATCGTGAAAGTCGCGGGTCACGTTTGTGATGAGCTTGCAGGTGGCGTCGTAGATCGCGGCGTCTTTCGTCCCCGCGTCTTCTTTGGGGAAGTCGTAATACGTGTTCCGAAATCGTTCCCCGCTGCGAAAATTCAGGCCCTTGCCCCCACCTTCCAGCACGAGCTCCACGGGTTCGTCCGCGGTCGGCGCGCTCGTGGCCGAGGCACTCGAAGCGGCTACGGCGGTGCGACTTTCTTCCGGCGTCGAAGTGTTTTTCCGAGCGGACGAGGACCAACCTGGGTGTTCCAAGCCATCCGTTGCGTCGCCTTCGCCTTGCACCCACGATTGACCGGCAGCGGTCACACATGCTGCTCCGGACAAACACCCGAAAAGCGCCAACGTCAAAGCTCGCATTGCTCAACCCGTATCGTCCTTGACGCTCGTGGGCCAAGTCCGACGTTCACCCTTCGGCCCGAGCGTGTTTCGGAATTTTGATCGCGTAGACAGCGCGAGCCGTTGCGACGAGTTCCGCTTCTCGGCCTTCATGGTGCAGACGCACATCGGCCCAACCCAAGCGCGAACCCGAGCGAATCACGTGCGCCACGGCGACCAACGTTTCTTGTCTTCCCGGGCGGAGGTAGTCGACGCGCATGTCCACGGTCGACACTCGAGCGACCGAATTTTCGAGTGCCGTCCACACCGCGATACCTCCGGCTGCGTCCGCCACGGCACCGATCACGCCGCCATGCAGCGCGGGAATCGTTGGATCTCCAATGATCTCCGGCCGCCATGGAATACTCACCGTCACGTGTCCGCGGGACATCTGCAGCACTTTCATCCCGAGCCACTTGTTGAACGGGATGAACTCTTCGGCGACTTGCTTGAGCGCTTCGAGATCCAGCATGGATGTCGGCGCACGATCGCCGAAACAAAGCGCCTTGACCAGAGGCTTCGAGCGTCGACCGTGCACCATCGCTCGCCATGGACAGAACTGCGTGCTAGTAGGCGCCCCGCAAAAATGGCCAGGCAGGATTTACGCAACATCGCCATCGTCGCGCACGTCGACCACGGCAAAACCACGCTCGTCGATCACATGCTCCGTCAAGCCGGAGCATTTCGCGACAACGAAGTCGATGCCGAGCGCGTCATGG
>CAYSYX010000366.1:0-7291 GCA_964435055.1 uncultured Polyangium sp.
CCTTCAGCGTCACCGGGATCAGCGGCGTCGGACGACGCAGCTTCACGTGAAAGTCCGCCGTCACCGTGCACGGTGGTTTGTCGAGGTTATGGCGCTTCATCAACGTATACGCCGCCGACCAATTGGAATGGCAATCGAGCAGCGCGCCGATGATGCCCCCGTTCAGCATGTTCGGAAATGCTTCGTGGTGCTCCTCGGGCGTGAACGTCGCGACGATTTCGTCTCCTTCGACGCGGCTCTTGATGCGCAAGCCTTTTTCATTGGCCGGTCCGCATCCAAAACAACGACTCGCCGGAGCAAACTGATCTTGTAAACTCTGTGTGTTGTCCATGGTTCACGTAATGTTGATCGTCGTTCCACCGTCGACGACGAGCGTTTGTCCCGTCATGTAACTCGAAGCATCCGACGCCAAATACAGCGCCGCTCCCGCCATTTCATCGGGCTGGGCATAACGACCCATCGGCGTCTTGGCCATGAACCGCTCCAAAATATCTTTGTTTTGCACAATCGATGCGGCGAACCGAGTATCCACAAGGCCCGGCGCAATCGCATTGACACGAATATTGCTCGCCGCCAATTCTCCGGCAAACGTCTGCGTCATTGAAATCACGGCCGCCTTCGTCATGGCATAGACGCCCTGCATCATCGCCGCTCCGAGCGCCACGATACTCGCCACGTTGATGATCGACCCCGGTGCATTGCGATCAATCAAGTGCCGGGCGACTTCCCGCGTCATGTAAAAGTATCCCTTGACATTCACCTCGATCGTCTTGTCAAACGCCACGTCTTCCGCTGTCAAGAGCGGACCGAAGTGCAGGTTTGTCGCCGCGTTGTTGACGAGCACGTCCACTTTGCCGTACGTGCCCACCACTTTTTCCACGAGCGCCTTGACGTCGGCAGGTTTGCCCGTGTGACACACGAGCGGCAGCACCTCGACCCCGGCCGCTCGCAGCCGCTCCGCCGCAGCATCCAAGCCGTCTTGTTTGCGCGAAGCGATCGCGACTTTCGCGCCGCTTTGCCCCAATGCCTTCGCAATCGATTCGCCAATGCCGCGACTGCCGCCCGTTACAATGGCAACTTTGCCTTCCACGTTGATCCAGTTCGTCATGATTGTCCCTATCGTCGATGAATCCAGGCCCGTTGCCAAGTTCGAAAGTGCAAACCACCTTTTACCGAGCGTGAATACCATGCGCGGCGCCGTTTGGCACGTACGGTGCACATCGGCGTTGCACGGCGGCGCTCGATTCCAGCGCCCCAACGTGGGGAGATGAATCATGGGAACCAAGATGGGAATCGCGATCGCGGGATTCGCGTTCGCCGCGACTGGCGCCTCGTCAGTTTCGGCTCAGACGATGCCGAACGAACAACCAACTCGAGTGGAACCAAATACGGAGCCAAACCAGCAAACGCAACCGACGATGCCGCCCGAGCATATGGGACAACCCATGCCGGCCGAGCAGATGGGACAAACCACGCAGACCACGGAAACCACAACGACGCTTCGTCCTGTTTATGGCGACGAAAGTGAACGAATGCCGCGCGGAACCGTTCGCGCTCCGGCCAATGCATTCGAAATTCAACTCGGCACCGGATATACCCAAGGGTTTGGCCCGCGTATCGCCGCACGAGGCGACGCTCCGGCCGTTTCAATGACGCGCGGCGGGCTGGGCGCAACGCTCGGTCTGGCTTATCGCGCATCACCGTCCGCTTCCGTGGGAGTGGTTGGATCCTACAGCATGCAGGACGCGGCCGGAGGAGCCACGTTGCGCAGCGCGACGGCGGGCCTCGATGCGACGTACCATGCCAATCCATTTCAACGCTTCGATCCGTTTGTCTCCGTCGGCGCCGGGTATCGCATGACGTGGGATCACCCGGGCGGAAAAATCGCCGATACGTTCTCGCACGGGTTTCAATTGGCCCGAGCCGCCGTGGGCCTCGACCTGCGTTTGTCCAAAGACATCTCCATTGCGCCGATCGTCGGTGGTGATGTCAACATGTTCTTGTGGCGCAGCATGAAAGGCGAACCGACCGAGACCATTCGCAATCCCAAAGTGAATGGGTATCTCTTTGCCGGTGTGTCGGGACGATTCGATTTGGGCGGTTATCGTCAAGCCCCGCTGCCGATGGTGGGCCGACGCTGAACGTTTCGACAGAAAAAACGAGGACACCCTTGTTCGCCGCCTTTTGCGCGAGTATGTCCTCGGCCGTTCATGAAGCTCTTCGTCCTGCTCGCCATCTTCGAACAGTGCCCCGCCGACTACCTCAATGACCCCCAAGCCTTGCGCGCGGCGCTGGATCTGGCCGTTGCGCGAGGTCCCTTCACGGGCCTCGGGACGCTCGTCGTGCCGTTTTCCCCGCAAGGCGTGACCGCTTGCGCGGTCGTCGGTGAAAGTCACATCGCCCTGCATACCTGGCCCGAAGAAGGGCGCCTCTTCGTCGACATCGCCTCGTGCAGCACGCTCGAAAGCGCAACCCGCGCGCTCGATGCCATCCGGGAAAGTTTACCCGGCGGCACCTTGGTTCTCTTCGAAGAACGAATTCTCGACGCCGCTCGACCTTCGCGCGGATGATGCTTGCGTTCCCGACGCACCCTGCCGTAAAACCTTGATCCAGTTTGCCCTGACCGTTCACCCGAGCCGATCGGTTCCTCGGACAAACGTCCCGGCGACGTTTGCCCAACACCGTTCGCACCGCACGTAAATATCGAGGAAACGCATGTCCACAGAGTCCCCGAAGCAGGAATGGGTCGGACCGAAGTCGAACAAAGAAGTCCTCGGTCACCCCGCGGGTCTGTTCGTCTTGTTCACGACCGAAATGTGGGAGCGGTTTTCCTACTACGGCATGCGCGGACTCTTGAAGCTGTACATTGTCAACTACCTTTTCATCACGATGCGCCAAACGTACCAAGGCGGTACGTACACGGGTCAAGGTAATCCAAACGCCGTCTTGGGGTGGGACTTCCTCAAAGGGCTGATGCCCACGTTGACCTCCGAAGAACTCGGCAAGTGCATCGCCGAACGTGCGCAGACGATACTCCAGGACAAACAAGCCGCCACGGAACAAATCGCTCGGCAGATTGCGGAACAAACCTGCACGATGCAGCCCGTCGGGTCGACTTTGTACGGCTGGTATACGGGCCTCGTGTATTTGACTCCGCTGCTCGGAGGCTACGTCGCGGACCGATATTGGGGGCAAAAGAAATCCGTTTATATCGGGGCCATCATCATGGCTCTCGGTCAATTCCTTCTTTTCACGGCCGAGAACTTTTTCTTCTTGGGCCTGATTCTCTTGATCGTCGGCAATGGTTTTTTCAAGCCGAACATTTCGACGCAGGTGGGTAATCTCTACAAACCCGGCGACAAACGACGCGACGGCGCATTCACCATTTTCTACATGGGCATCAACCTGGGTGCCTTCTTGTGCAATTTCGTCTGTGGACCGCTCGCTCAGAGTTACGGCTGGCGTTATGGGTTTCTCGCCGCGGGGCTCGGGATGGTCGCGGGGCTCATCATTCAAATCGTCTTCGGCCCATCGACGCTCGCGCCGGATACGCTGAACAAAAAGTCCAACGCCTCCGACGCGGGCGGCGTGACGGCTCTGCTTCCTCCCAAAGAAGAAAACGAATCCCAACGTATCTGGGCGCTCATCATTCTGTGCGCGCTCAATATCGTGTTCTGGGCCGTTTACGAGCAGCAGGGCAATACGATGCAAACCTGGGCCGACGAACAAACGAATTGGCCGACCCTTTTCGGTCGCAAATTGCCCTCGACCTTGTTCCAATCGGTCAATCCATTCTTCATTTTCACCCTCGCGCCGCTCATCGACCGCTTCTGGGCCTGGGAAGCCAAACGCGGCAAAGAAATGTCGTCCGTCACCAAAATGGCCGTCGGATGTATCGTTCTCGGTTTGTCGTTCATCGTGATGGTCATCGGCGCCAAAGCCATCGGCACGGGCAAAGGCAGCTTGTTCTGGCCGGTCTTCTGCACGATGCTCTTGACCATCGGCGAACTTTACCTTTCGCCCGTCGGTTTGTCGCTCGTCACCAAGGTTTCACCCGTGCGCTTCGTGTCGATGATGATGGGCATGTGGTTCATGTCGAGTTTCCTCGGGAACATCATGAGCGGCTACATCGGCGTCTATTACACGAAATGGCCCAAGGACCTGTTCTTCATGTTCCTGATGGCCCTCGGCATTGCCGCCGGCTTGGCCATCGCCGCCTTCAACAAACCGCTCCGTAAAGCCATGGGCAGCAATTCGAATTGACGCGATAACGCGCATGCGAATACGACGCCGGCTTCTTCCCGAGGCCGGCGTTTTTCATTTTGGCGATCTTGACGCCGTAACTTCATTCATGCGACAAAACAAGCATGAAGACATTTGCTTTCGCCCTCATGATTTGTTTCACAGCCATGGTCGGTTGCGGCGGGGAAACGTCCCAAACCACGGGAACATCGAGCTCCACGTCCGGTGGTGATGCAGGCGCCGGCGGCGCGGGAGGTTCGTCCGGAACGGGTGGTTCCGGAGGTGCGCCCAATGCCGCGCCGGTCCACGTCGTCCTCTTCACGCATATCGAAGACAATACCCCCGCGGGAATGCTCGGAAGCCTCGAAAGCCGCCAAGGGTACAACAACCTGCGCAGCAAGCTCGTCGATATGGCGAAGCTGGCTCAAACGCATCAATTGCCCTGGACCTTGCAGCCCGATTGGAAGATCCTCGAAGCCGCCCGTCTTTACGAAGACATGCAAACGATGGCGAGTACGAACGGGAAAAACGTTTTTCGCTACTTGCACGAAGACTTGAACGTCGCCATCGATCCGCATTCGCATGAAAACGGCGGATACAATTATACCGACGTCGCGCACTTGCTGACGTTGCTCGAAGTCGGAGGAAGCACGGTCATCGGCGGCCACGTGTGGGATCCGGCATTGCCGCAATTCCAAGAATGGGATCGATACCGTATGCCGGTCAATGGGATCAAATATCCAAGCGCCCAATGGCGCGGCGATATCTTGATTGGAGCAGGCACACCCAATCACGTCAATGATCCGCTCGTGAGCGGCGCATGGCGCCCGAAAGATCGCAACAATTATTTCGTCGATGATCCCGCAGCCAATATCCTCGCCTTCGGCGCTTGGCACAACGAAGTCACGGGCGTCCAAGAATTGGTCGATTTGCGAGCCAACGGGACGATCGCACCGGATGTCATTTTGACGGCTTCGTGGAACATTCAACCCACCGACATCATGGCCCCCAATGGTTTGGCGCAGATTGAATCGTCGACCTTCGTCCCCATTGCCAAATTACGCGATGCAGGGTCGATCATCGTGACGGACTTCACGTCATCGGCGAAAACATTTGCCGATCAATATGGCAGCAAGGCGTTTTTGTATCAGCCATAACGCGGCCTACCTGCACCGCTGCGGCTCATCCGTGCGGATTCCGCTCGGGGTCGCGCGGAACCTGCACCGCCCGCATTCCGCATCCTGCGCATTTCATTCGAAAATCGCGCCGGCATACGACATGCCATGACGTCGCTTGCTCGAGCGCGCATTCCCCCCATCGCGTGCAGGAGGCTACGATGTCGTTCAGCACCGCAAAGTATCTGTATCAGGCCCCGGAAATGGATGTGCATCACCTGCGGCACTTGCTTCTCCAGACCCCCACCTACTTCGCCCGCTTCGCGTGGAGCCTCGCGCTTTCGACGCGTGACCTCGTAAAGGCGCAATCGCCGACGATCGAACACGTCATCAACTTTATCGTGAATACAAGCCTCGTCATTGTCCTCCGACCCCACGGCGACGACGGCTACGAGCTGCGTTATGAGGGAGCGAAAATGCGCAAACGCGACGATTCCCGCTCGCTCGCTTCCTTGCGTGTGGTGTTCACCATGCGCGATATCGAGACATTCGAATTCAATGGCGGAGTGCTCACCGATCCCGAGGATATGCTCAATGTTCTCGTCGTATTTCTCTCCTGCGGCACGCACACGAAATCGCATGTCATGGGCGAGAAAAGCGTCGTCGAGATTCGCGAAAAGGGCATTACGAAGCTCGAACGATCGACCTGGACCACGTTATCGACCGATTATGCCGTGCTCAACAGCGCGCTCAGCCCCATACGAAGCAATCTCTATGGCTTTCACATGGACATTGATTCGCTCATTGACGAAGCGCACAACACGAGCAGCATCGAGCATCACATCCTCCGCTGCCGCAGGCCTCCTCCGTCGCAATTTCTGACGTTTCTCGTCAAGTCGCGCGAGGCCCTTGGTCGCAACCTCGAACGCCACGGGATCAAGATCAACCGCGAGCCTCTCTTCAATGCGATGATCGTTCACCCGATCGATCATTACATGGCTTTCAAAACGCTCGATGGGCTGCGCTTTTCATTTCACGAGACCAAAACCGATACCATGGTGTTCCGAGCCTTTATGTTTCGGCACCTTTTCCTTCGCGGCGTGCTCAACCCGTTCGTACCGAACCTCATCTCCACCATTGACGAGCCATTTTATCAAGACCTTTACCGCGATCTCGTGCCACTCGATTCCGAGCTGGCCGAGCACGTCACGGCTTGCGTGATGTATTGATGCATTTCCAAGGCTCGTCGACCACGCTTCGAGCAGGTCCCGATATGCGCTGGAGGCTCATCGGCGAGGCACAAATGTAATCCCGACATGGTCGAAGGCTCGTCGACGAGGCTTTGGGCAGGTCCCGACATGCTCCAACCCTGGCCGACCAGGCTGTCGAGCTTATCGGGGAATGCTTTACGCGCGGACAACCACGGCTCGGGACGGATGCCGACATGATCGAAGCCTCGTCGGCGAAGGATCGAGGTGGTGACGAGCAGCTGCAAGCATCGCGGACGAGGTTTCGGGAAGAGCGTCAGGTGGGTTGAGCGGGAGGTTCGAGTGTGGCGGGTCTTTTTCGAGCTGCCGAGGCGTCGGCGGCCATCTTGTCGAGTTCGTCGAAAAGGCCGAAAATCTTGGCGTCCAAGTCGGCGGGCAAATTCGGATTCACCGACATTTCATCCGCCAATGCCGCGCGCAGCCGCCCCAGCGTTCCCACCGTGGCCGCGCGAAGTTTGCTGGCTTCGACGCGCCCGATAGCCGTCAAGTCGGCGCGTTGGCTCAGCAATACGCCCAGTTCTTCGCCTTTGTTGACGAATCCCACACACCAATCATAAAGGGATTTTCCGTCGGCGAGCGGAATGGCTTTCAGGTCGGATTCGTATTCGACGAGGTCGTTTTTATTGCGCGCCGCAGCCTCGGCTTCATCGGCATAAGGGGCGCGAA
>CAYSYX010000366.1:7301-9584 GCA_964435055.1 uncultured Polyangium sp.
TCCGTGATCGATGAAAAAGTATTCACCGATCGTAGCTCCGGGATGAATATCGATCGAATACGCTCGATGATCTTACGCGTTTGGGCGGAGACTTCAGGGCAGCGCAAATAGGCTTCGGTCATGTACCAGAGCGCGGCGCCATAACCATCATGGTGGTCGTCAATTTCGGTCATGGCTTCGGCCAAAGGTCGACCACCGGTCAATGCTTCGGGCAAGGCCTCGATACGGTCTTTCTTGTCGCGCAAAACGGGTTCGTACGTCTTGCCGGCATTGGATGCGAGCAAGGCGTCGATGCGCTTATCAAAGAGATCGGCGAGGGCGATTTTGAGAGCGGACAGGGGGATGTGGCGCATGGTGCCGGGGATACAATGGAATAGGGACGGAGGCAAGGGGGAGCGGGGGGAATTTCGTGCGGAGTGAAGGCGGGGTATCAGCGGCGACGGCTTTGACTCAGAAGTTCTGATCGTTCAGCAAGCCGATGCTCTCAAGTCGGCACCCGATTCAAAATGGAATATCATCCCCGCCATCATAGCCAAAATCCTCAGGAGGTAGCTCCGGTATCTTTGCAATTGCGTCGATTATCGCGTTGCATGATGCCTGATCGAATACCCTCCTAATTCGGCCCTCGAACTCATTCTTCTTTCCCAAGTCACGTGCCAGAGCGCCCCAGGAGATCAGCATACTCTGCGTAACGTGGCGGATATTCGTTTCTGCCATAAAACGCTCAAGATGCGATTCCGCCGCAGGACGATCGTTTGCAAAGAATCGAAGGCGCCCTGCCATTGGAGCGTTTTTCTTCTGGAGAACAGCCCATGAGAATTGTGCGTCTTTTACAATCTGTGAGAGGTGCGTGTAATTTGCCTCCATGAGCACAATATTCGCCCAAGCTTCCACAAATGATTCAATAGTGCGCATGGTTGATTTAAATCGTTCAACGATTTCAAGGGCACGTGCGAATTCTTTGTGCTCGCGAAGTAAATCAAGAAGTTTTACGACTGCTGAGGGCGACGGGGAATCCGTGGATGCCAATAGCTGCTCGAACGTGCGTTGAGCTCGCCCCGAATCGTCAATTTGGCGACAAAGAGCAGCAATTTTTTCCGCGACGGACGAATCCTTGCAGCCGTGCGCCAACCATACGGCGTGCACAAAATCTACATAAAGAGCAGGCGACAAGGGCTCTTCAGGAAACCGCAAAAATACATCACGGTGTTCATACTTCCGCACTACATCCCAAATAAGTGGATCTCGGCCATCCTTGGTCATCTTCCACAATTTACGCGCCTCGGCGAGCATCTTCGTTGCATGCGACCGACGCAACCGATACATGCGAATCAATGCCCGTGAAGCATCCGGATGCACAAAACGACGACTCAATTCTTCCATGGCTTCTTCGGCGTTATCAGGATCCTCGGTAGCTTTGTCAAAAAGGTCCGCGATCATGCGCCGCGACGTTTCGAATTCGGCCGGCGAAACAAAGCGCGTGAACAACCGAATATAATCGGCAAGCAAAGGCGCATCATCGAGATCATGTCGAGTACCCACCAGAATAAACTCTCGCTCCTCCAAAGCCGGTTCACGGTGCAATGGAAAGACTTCATCGATTTCGAGTGTCGCCACCAAGTCATCCGCAGTCTCATTCAAGAATGTGCGTACTCGGTCCAATTCTTTTGAGTCGTCATCGTCTTTGCGCGAAGGCATGCGCGATAACACGGCCACGAGATTAACCTTGTGCGATTCCGCCTCGATGCGCGTTAGCTTTTGCAGCGAGCGCATGACCGCACGCGTGCCCTCCAAATGCTCCTGTGTCGACAACATCAAGAACACCACCTGATCCGCAAGGACCGTGATGGCCACGCCCCCCATTTCGGTGATTCCCGTACGTGCATCGAGCAGCAAAAAATCCGGCTTGTAGGCTTCTTCAATGAACGCCCGCAATTCGAGAAACATCGGGACGCCTTGAGGTTCCTCAGGTTCCTCGACATAAAACATCTTATGCCAATCGAGCTTGGCCAGTTTTTTCCAATACGCGGGAGTCGGCCCGGCTCCAGCCGGCAACAAATGCACCTTCCCTACGGATTCCCCCTCAGGGCTGACGTCAATGACATAAGGCGCCAAACTTTCGGGCGGGTATCCCGATGTCTGGAAGTCGTATAAGATATCGACCATCCCTTGACGTATCGTGGATTCGCGGCGCTTGAACTTGTAATGCAATCCCGGCGCTTCGAGATCCATATCGACGACAAACACATTCTTGCCGAGCCTAGCCAAATACATCGCGACGTT
>CAYSYX010000367.1:0-9551 GCA_964435055.1 uncultured Polyangium sp.
GGGCGGACCTGGCCAACGTCGTGAACGAAGCCGCCTTGCTCGCCGCTCGAAAACACGCCGACGCCGTGGGTCGAGCGCATCTCGATGAAGCCATCGAACGCGTCTTGGCCGGGCTCGAACGACGTGGAAGGCGCCTCGGTGCCCGCGAACGGATGGTCGTCGCGTACCACGAAGCCGGCCATGCCCTCGCTGCGGAAATGCTGTCGAAGACGCAGGATCCCGTGCGCAAAGTGTCCATCGTTCCGCGCGGAATCGGCGCGCTCGGATATACGCTGCAACAGCCGCGCGAAGATCGGTACCTCATGAGCCGCCAAGAGATCCTCGATCGGCTCGTCGTGTTGCTCGGTGGACGAGTGGCCGAACAACGCACCTTCGGCGACGCTTCGACCGGGGCACAAGACGACCTCGTCAGCGCAACGGACATCGCGCGACGCATGGTTCGCGAATTCGGCATGAGCCGTGAATCGCTGGGCCTTCTTTCGTTCGATCCACGCCGCGCTTCTTGGGGTGATCGCGCAGGTCACGACTACAGCGAAGAAACGGCCCGTCTTCTCGACGCCGAAGTAACTCGATTGCTCAACGCGGCGGAACTGCGCGCGAAAACGCTGATCGACGATAACGCCGCCGCGCTCGAACGTATCGCGCGCAAGCTCCTCGAAGTCGAATCGTTATCGGGCGAGCAAGTGCGAGCGCTGTTGGCGGAGGAGCCGAGTGGTCCGGACAATACAAACCCAGCGTGATTTGCGGCATTCGCGCGACTACGTCCCTCCAAACGCCCCTGATCGCGCCGCAAACATGGCCCAAATGCCCAACTGCACGTAGGCTCCAGGCCCGATGGTCCCTTTCGAGATACGCGCCGCCGTGTTGGGTGACGAGGAGAAATTGCTCCACGTCGCGCGGCATTTGAACTCGGTCAACTTGCCCAATGATCGCGACGAGATCCACGAGATCGTCAGTCTCTCCCACCGCAGTTTCACGGGCGAGATCAAGGACGCGCGCTTGCGCCAGTACGTCTTCGTGCTCGTCGATCGTGAAAAGGACCTGATCGTCGGCACTTCGATGATCATCTCGCAGCTGGGTCGTCGCGGAGCGCCGTACATCTACTTCGACGTGATCGACGAAGAACGTTATTCGGCGACGATTGATCGGCACTTTTATCACACGCTATTGCGCATCGGTTATTCCTACGACGGCCCGACGGAAATCGGCGGCCTCGTCATCATGCCCGACTATCGGAGGGCCTCCGACAGACTGGGCACGTTTATCTCGTACGTACGTTTTCTGTTCATGGCCGCGCATCGCTCGTGGTTTCAGTCCGAGGTTCTGGCGGAGCTCATGCCGCCGCTCGAACCGGATGGAACGAGTCATCTGTGGGAAGCGCTCGGGCGGCGTTTTACCGGGCTCTCGTACGCCGAAGCGGATCGTTTGTCCAAGAAGAACAAGGAGTTCATCAAGGGCTTATTTCCGGAAGGCGTGATTCACGCGACGCTCATGTCCGAAGAAGCGCAAAAGGTCATCGGTAAAACCGGTTTGCAAACCCGAGGCGTGGAAAAACTCTTGCGTCGTATCGGGTTTCGTTATGCCGATCGCGTCGACCCGTTCGACGGAGGACCTCACTACACCGCGCGCATGGATGAAATTTCCCTCATTGCCAATACGCGACGAACCAAATCCGATCGCCCATTCAATCCCACGGGCGCAGAGGCCAAAGCGATCGTCGCCATCGAAATGAACGAACCCCCGTTTTTCCGGGCCATGCTCGGACCCATCCGCGACGATGGCGCTCGCGGCGTCGCAGTCGACGACGAAATGTGGGAATCCCTGGCGCTTCACCATTCTTCCCCCGTCATCGTCCTCCCTATCGAATAAGCTGAGTCAAAATCATGCCTCGGACCTTGTGTTCCGAATGTTCTTTGGTTACAGAACTTTTGACACGCACGAGGAGGCACGTATGACAGCTCGAGCGGAGGACCAAGCGGTTGAGTTGGGGACGGGGAAGGGATTTCGGCCAGTTTCGGTAACGGATCGTGCGGGGCCGTTGTCGGAGCGGGAGATTACGATTCTGACGGCGGTAGCCGAGGCGGCGATGCCGGCGGGGACGTTGCTGGACGGGGCGGGGCGACCGGCGGCGATTTCGGTGAATCGGTGGCTCGGGGGTGTCGCGGCGGAGGCTGTCGGGGCGATTCGAGGGGCGATGTGGGCGCTCGAATACGGCACGGTGGCGACGCATTTTCGTCCATTTTCGTCGTTGTCCCTCGACAAACGCATGGATGTTTTGCGGCAATGGGAACAATCGTCGCAGCCGCCGGTGCGCAATTTGTTGCGAGCGGTCGTGACGCCATTGAAGCAGCATCATTTCGATCAGCCGAGTATGTTTCGGCATGTGGGTTGTCGTTATGGTTTGCCCACGGCCAAGGACGAACCGGCGCGTTGGATGGCGCAAGTCACGCGCGGCCAAGAAATCACGGAAAACACGGACCTCGAATGCGAAGTCGTCGTCGTGGGTACGGGCGCGGGCGGAGCTGCGGCGGCGTATGAATTGGCGTCGCGCGGTCGAGCCGTTCTATTGCTCGAAGAAGGCGATTACCATCGGCGTTCGAGTTTCGACGGACGAACGGCGAGCGCCTACAAGAGCATGTATCGCGAACAGGGGACGACGATCGCGCTGGGCAACGTCAGTTTGCCCATTTTCGCCGGACGCGCGGTCGGCGGCAGCACGGTCATCAATTCGGGGACGTGTTATCGCGCGCCCGAGCGGACGTTCAAGTATTGGCGCGAGCGTTATGGTTTGCCGCAGGAGTTTTCCGCGGCAGGTTTGGCGCCGTATTACGAACGAGTGGAATCGATGCTCGGCGTGGCGCCGGGCAGTCCGCTGCATTTGGGAGCCATTGCGGGGATCATCGCCCGAGGTGCCGAGCATCTGGGATATTCGCATAAAGTATTGGCTCGCAATGCGCCCGATTGCGATGGTCAAGGCGTCTGTTGTTTTGGTTGTCCCACGGGAGCCAAACGGTCGACGGACGTGAGTTACGTACCGGCGGCCTTACAACGAGGCGCGCAGCTGGTGACGGGAGCTCGTGTCGATTTCGTGGATATCGTGGCGGGTCGAGCGCGCGGCGTGACCGCGATCGTCGGCGATCCGGCGCTCGGGGAAAAACGTCCGCGGCTGCGAGTCAAAGCGGAGGCGGTCGTCATTGCGGGCGGGACGCTCATGACGCCGCTTTTGCTCGAACAAAGCAAAGCCTGTTTGTCGTCGGGTATGCTCGGGAAAAACCTTTCCGTGCATCCGGCTACCAAGGTCATGGCGCTCTTCGACGAAAAGGTCGAACCTTGGAAGGGAATTCCGCAATCCTACGCGATCGACCATTTCGCGGATGAGCGACTGATGTTCGAAGGCGGCTCGTTGCCCTTCGACGTGACGGCGCTCGGCGTATTGTGGACCGGTCGGCGTTTTATGGAGATGATGGCGAAGTACCCATACTTGGCCACGTTTGGGTTCATGATCCAGGACAAGAGTCGCGGATCGGTGCGACGTGGGCCCAATGGTCGGCCACTCATGTTTTATTGGCTGAACGAAGAAGACACACGACTCATGCAGCGGGGCGTGGAGATTCTGTGCAAAGTGTTCCAATCGGCGGGGGCGCGGCGGGTTTTCCCGTTTGTCGCGGGACACGATGAAGCGACCACGAAAGAGCAATTGGCGGCGCTCGAAGCCAGTCGCATCGGCGCGGGCGATATGGACATGGCGGCATTTCATCCGCTCGGAACGTGTCGAATCGGTACGGATCCATCGCGATCCTGTTTGGGCCCGGATCACGAAGCGCACGACGTCGAGAGGCTTTTCGTTTGCGACGGAAGCGCGGTCCCTTCGTCCTTGGGCGTCAATCCGCAAATGACGATCATGGCGATGGCTTTGCGCGCTGCGGAAATCGTCGACGCAAGGCTTGGCTGAAGAACGCAGTTCGGAGATCGATTACGCAATTTCGCGGATCCGCCGGCCCCAAACAAATCTTGATGACAAGCGCATGAATTTGGCGGCTCGTGTGGGTCAAGCTACCCACATAAGTAGACCCTGCCAAACTTGGTATTGCGAGATTCAATCGCTCCGGTTTATGGGGCGAACTCACGTTACCTCGCGTAAAGAGGACCGAATTTCGCGATTGAGCATTATTTCAACGCGGCGAAAGTCTGCAACGATTGGATTACCTGTAGTAGGGGTTCGTCCGAGGCGTCCGGTTGGGTTTGCCCGCGTCGAATTCTTGCGAACATGATTTCGACGCATGGCGATCGACCGATCACTTGACTCGGCAATGAGGTCACCCATGCGTATTTCGGTTTTGGTTACGGGCTTGGTAACGATGTTGGCTGCGACGAATGCGTTTGCGCAAACGGGCGCTCCGCCTCCGGATGCGGAAGCTTTGGCAGCGGGTCCCGAGGGACCGACGGACGCGCCGAAAATCGAGGTGCCCAAGAATGACTCGACCGCGGTGACTTTGTCCGCCGGTGGCCTTCTGACGTCGGGTAACTCGCGGACCATTGCGTTGACGTTGAACGGAGCGTTCGATTTGCGTCGCGGCAACAATGGGTTTGGCGTGTCGGTACTCGGTAACTACGGCGAAGCGGCGCCAAAACCGGACCTCGATATGGTCCCGAGCGCCGAAAACGTGCAAGGTCGATTGCGTTACGATCGATATTTCGGCGACCGCATGTCGCTCTTCCTGATTACGACGGGCCGTTACGACAAATTCCAAGGTTTGGCCTTCCGGTTGAACCTCGACCCGGGCTTCAAATACATTGCCTACAAATCGAAAATCACGGCTCTTTGGGCGGAAGTCGGTTATGACTTTCAGCATGATACGCGCACGGAAGCGGCCATCAAGGAAGTCGAGGCCAATGGTGAAAAACTTGCCAAGACGCGCATCGATCATTCCGCGCGCATTTTTGCGGGCTTTCGACATGCCTTCACCCAAGACATCACCTTTTCGACCGGTGTCGAATACTTGCAATCGTTTGTCAAAACAGATATTGCCGATTATAACTCGCGCGTGAACTTGAATGCCGTTCTCGCGGCGAAACTCTTCAAAGGGTTTTCCGTCGGGATTGGTTTCAACGCCGCGTATGATCGGCAGCCCATCGGTGAACGGCAGCAGCTCGATACCACGACGACCTTGAGCCTCATCTACGGTTGGACCGACGCTGTTCCGGCCAAGAAGGACGACAAACCCAAGTGTCCGGTTTGTCCGGAAGTCAAGCCGCCTCCGGCCACGGACGCGAAACCTGCTCCGACGCCCGAGCCTGCGAATCCGGCGGCACCCGCGCCGACGCCTGTTCCCGTGCCCGCGCCTGCTGCGTCTCCGGCGCCCGCGCCTGCTGCGTCGCCCGCGCCCGCGGATGCCGCACCGAAACCGTGAACTTCGGCCTCGAGGACCACGATTCTGTTTGCGGAAGAGTCGCGATCTTTCTGATCGCCATTCTTCCGCGCCCTTGATATACTCCCGCGGCTTATGACGCGACCGCTCGAGGAATTGTCGCTTGCCGACATGGTGGCCGATGCCTTGTCCCAACAAGGTGTGCGTGCAGTTGTTCTCGAAAAAGAAAACGGGCTCGAGATGGCGACGCGTGATGCGCGAGCCGTTTGGGTCGACGCGTCTTCGGATTTGCAGCAATGGTCGATGCTGCCGGTGAACATTCGCCAGCGCAAAGCGAATTTGCTCGCGATGCGTCTTCTGCATATTCAGCGTGGCGGCGATGCCAATGAAGCGGCGAAATCCGACCCGGAAGGGTTTGTCTTGCCTCCTTGGGCTGAAACCATCGTTTCCAAGCTCAAAGACTTGATCGCCAATCCACGGGTGAAAATCGGTGCAGCCGTGGTTCTTGCCGTCGGCGTTTTGGCGACGATCCTCGTGATGAACAAGAAGGAACCTCCGCCCCCGCCTCCGCCGGATCCGAACAGCGAAACGGCCGCGCAACGAAAAGCTCGATTGGCTCGGGCCTGTGATGCGGCTCGAAACATGATGTGGCGTGGCGGAGCCTGGACGTCCATGCCGCTCGAAGGGTGGACCGTCGAATTGTGGTTGTCGCGGCAAAACGGCGATCCGATCGGCGCGCACGCGGCCATTACGAATGTCACCGCGGGTGGGCAGGTGCATTGGGGCGAAAAATCGGTTTTCGCAACGATTACCGATGGCAAAGTGGACGCCATTGCGGGTAATGCGATCGCTCCGCGCAGCGACGTGACGCTCACGTTCACCGACGGTTATGCTCGGCCTTTTTTCGAGATCGATCGGCGGCACGAATTCATTGCGATTGCCGAGCAGCTCGTCAAAGACACCAACGCCGATTGGGGCGCTCTTTATGCGCATTGCGCTCATCTGACGACGCGTGACGTCGGCGTGTGGTTCTACGGCCGAGATGCCGCGAAAGCCGCAACGTCGATCATGTATTCCATGGGCAAACTCGTCGGGAGCAAAGGCACCGAATTCGCGCCGTATGCGAAGGACTTTTTGGGTTTGTCCGCCGCCGCGGCCAAATTCGATGAAGCGGCATTCTTCGCGTTGCTGTACCAGGACGGTGCGCGCACAGGCAATCGTGACGGGATTTTTGTTACGTTTCCATTCACCAACCCCATCAATGCCGCTCAAGCGAGCAAACGTCTTTATGGAGATTTGGGACCATGACGGACATATATGCGATAGGAGCCCACGAATTACGTACAATACCCCCGGATATTGTCCATTGTATCCTTCGCGAAATTCTGGTGGAAGCTGAAGCTCGCGAGCTCAACGCCCGCGTCGCTACATACGCGACGGACGTTGGCGGCGGCCTATTCGCCATTTACGACTTGTCGCTGTTTTCGCGCATATCTGCAGGCGTTCGCAATATCCTCATCGAAGGCACGGCGCCTTCCCCCTATGCCGGCATAGCCCTGATTGGTGCAAGTTTCACAACACGAACGTTTGTCGACATGCTCGCCCGTGCAGCCAAGGTCGTCGCCAGGAATCCGATGGCATTTCCACACAAATTTGTAAAATCCCCCGAAGAAGCATTTCTTTGGTTCGACCAATTGCGTGCGGAACGACAAACCCAAGGTGATGGACCATGACCGACGAAGTTCCCGACGTCGTTGTCTCGAATCAGCACGAATATCGATTCATGCCACCCGATCGATGCGCATTCGTGTTGCGTGGGCCCTTCGAAGAAGGCGATGCCGCCGCGTATACGCAATTCATTTATCAACACGCGGATCGTTTGAACACGCTGCTTTGTGCCACCTACGATATTTCAAAACTCACTCGTTTGACGGATGGAGCCAGAAGCCACTTGATGGGCGTACGCCGTGCGTTTCCATTAAAACGAATCGCTTTGATCGGCGCGAGCTTTTCGACGCGCATGATGGCCACGATGGTCATCCGCGCCGGACGTATGGTTGCTCCGGACAAATGGGGCTTCGAATACGAGTTTTTCCCGTCGCCCGATGAAGCTGAAACGTGGCTCGAAAATCCACGCTCGAAGCGCCGTTGAATCGCAGGTATTTCGAGCGCTATCGATCGACGATTTCAGGTGCGAGCAGATCAATCGACGGGCTGTCAACTTTCCGGCTCGAACGCCGGCGTCGCTTGGGCTTCCGTCGTTTGCGGCAAAGGTTCCCCCGCGGCTGATTCGGCCGCTTTTCCTTCGCCCATCTTCTTCCAGTCCGCACGACGGTCATCTTTTTCGACTCTCCCGTCCACCAGCGTCACCATGCGCGGCATCGATGCGGCAAAAGCCGGATTGTGCGTCACGACCACGACCGTCGTCCCGTGCTTACGATTGATCTCGAAAAACAAATCGTGCATCGCCACCGATGTCGCCGAGTCCAAATTGCCCGTGGGTTCGTCCGCCAATAACAATTTGGGTGACAAGACCAATGCGCGGGCGAGCGCGACGCGTTGCTGTTCACCGCCGGAAAGTTCCCCCGGCCTATGCGTCACGCGATGTTTGAGGCCCACTTCTTCCAGCAGTTTCGTCGCCGGTGCTTCCATTTCGCGCCGGCTTTTGCCTTGAATCAGCCCCGGCATCATGACGTTTTCGAGCGCATTGAATTCGGGCAGCAGGTGGTGGAACTGAAAGACGAACCCGATCATGCGATTGCGGATCTGGGCCAATCGCGCGCTGGGCAGTCCCACCAATTGCTCGCCGGCAATCGACAAATGACCGCTCGAAGGCAAGTCGAGCGTTCCGATGCAATGCAACAGCGTGCTTTTACCCGCGCCGGACGGCCCGACGATGGCCACGATTTCACCTTGGTTGATCACCAAATCGATGCCGCGTAAAACATCGAGGCGGCGACCCAGGTGCACGAACGATTTGTGCAAATTCTCTATGACGACGAGCGGCTCGGCCATGGCGTTCTTACTCGTAACGGAGCCCGTCGACAGGCGACAACTTGGACGCCGCACGAGCCGGGTAGATGGTGGCTAAAGAGCAAATGATGAACGCCGCGACGGCGACGATCGCGTAATCGGAACCATTGACGTTCACGGGCAAACGGTCGATGTAATACACTTCGGGATCGAGCCGCACGCCGAAATACGCCAAACCGGAACATGCCGCGAGGGCCGTCGACACGCCGAAAATCGTGCCGATTCCACCAATGACGATACCCTCGATCATGAAGGTGCGCATGATGGCGCCATCCGATGCCCCGAGCGCTTTGAGAATGGCAATCTCTTTGCCCTTCTCCGTCACCATGAGGAGCAACGTGCATACGATGCAAAAGCTCGCGACCGCAATGGCAATCGAAAGAATGATGAAGGTGGCGATCTTTTCGAGTTTGAGGGCGCTGAACAAATTCTTGTTCATTTCGACCCAATCACGCGCACGCAGCGGCTCGCCTTTGGCCGTCGTGAATGTCGCGGCTGTGGTTTTGACCGTATCCGTCAATTCGCCCACCCGCTCCGGATCCGGAACTCGAATATCAATTTGCGTGATGTTCTCGCCCATGCTGAAAAATGCCTGGGCCACATCCATTTTCATGTACGCATACGCGGCGTCGTATTCGTACATGCCGCTGTAGAAAATCGCTGCCACGCGGAATCGACGCGTCCTTGGCATCACGCCCATCGGACCGAGTTCACCCATCGGCGAAAGCAACGTGATCTCATCACCAATCAGCACGTGCAGGCTTTTGGCCAATTCTTTGCCGATGATGACGCCCGGATAAACCTTCATGTCGTCGCGGCGTAATGCAGCCTTGAGCGCGGGATCCAAATCGGGCGCCAATCGCGGATCCGGGCCCTTCAAATAAGGCTCGCCCCCGGGACCTCGACCAATCACCGTATCGGGCGGCAAATCCGCGAGCGTATCCGGATCGTCCAAAAATTCGAATTTACCCAGCTCGATGTTTTGCTTGAGATCAATGACCGTTGCAATCGTTTCGGTATCGATCCCGCGCACGAGAACGCCCGCGGTATTCGACGACGACGAACCCATCGCATCACCGGCAACCACCGGCGTCGCGGCACCTCGATGAGGCGCAATCTCCAGGCGTACTTTGTCGAGTTTATCCTGCC
>CAYSYX010000368.1:0-7733 GCA_964435055.1 uncultured Polyangium sp.
ATAGTGGAGCAGAACTCATATGGCACTCCGTACCTCAATCTCACGTTTAGTTTGACCGTTAGGTCCACGTATGAAGTATCCATCGGCCGGGATCCCCAGGCAACCGTCAAACGTGCCCTCGACGCGTGCATCCGCGGAAAGAAACTCGATCCCAAGTGGCACTTCATGCTGACCAACTGCGGTTGGGCCGAACTCGTGACGGCGCAATACGAAGAAGCCTCGGGGGCCAATCCGGAAGCCGCAATTGCCCGCACCGAACAACATTTTCAATCCTCGCTCGACATCGTCAAAGAAGAATCCGATACGCAATACGGCATGGGCGCAGCAAAACATGTCCGGGCGCTGTATCAAATGCGCCAAAATGTCGATTCGAGCAAATCGTTTATCGAAGCGCGCGATTTATTGCGCCACGCCATTGAACTCAATGGACAAGAACCGGCCATTCACTTCGAACTCGGTTCACTCCTTCTGGAAATGGGTTTGGCCGCGCTGAACAAAAACGAAAATCCCACCACCCAATTTCAAGAAGCCGAAAAGGTCGTTCGCGATGGTCTACGCGTCAATCCGCGTCACGCCGCGCTGTATGCAACGCTCGCCGAAGTGCTCGCTTTGCGCGCGGAACACTCGGTGCGTAACCCGATCGAACGGGACAAACTCCTTCAGGACGCTCTGGCGGCCGCCGACAAAGCGCTCGAATACAACCCCAATTGGGCCCTCGCCATGGCCGCCAAAGGCACCGTGTTCGCCCTTCGCGCGCAAACCAAGAAAGATGCCGCGCGTTTGGAAGACAATCGTTCGGCCGTTCAATGGCTCGACAAAGCGTTCGCCCGAAACGCCCTCTTGCCGCCGCGTTTCAAAAACCGAAAGAATTCGCTCGAGGCGCCGGCGAACAACTGATTGATTACGACGACGAACCACCCGCTCGGGTGGGCGCATCCGTGTGCACGAATCGAATTCCCGACGAATCATGCGTCGTCCGTTCACCGTCCAAGGCCCTCGACGCTCGTGAACCTGCCGGGCCGAGCAATTCATAAACTCGAGCGCCCATGTCTCGATTGGACGAGGCCACCAATTCGTATTCGAAGGCATCGCCCGATGCCGCGACGACGGCTTCGGCGACCAAGATTTGATTTTTTGTCGCTGCCGCGTGCAATCGTTTGGCCACCTTCAGTACGTCACCGAAAAGAGTATTTTCAATGCGTTCGAAGGCGCGTGAGCCAATCTCGGCGGCGATCACTTCGCCCGTCATGATTCCCACGTGAATGCCCACGCCAAACGGCGAGCGTTCGCCGGTACGTGACGCAAGGTTGCCCAACTGCGAGCGTATTTCACAACAACCGTCGAGGACTCGCTTCACGTGGTCGTCACCGCGAAAAATGGCGATGACCGAGCGGCCGACGAATCGGTCGATCACTCCGCCACGACGCAAAAGCGTGGGAATGATGATTTCGAGGTTGGAATTGATCTCGCGAACGTACGCTTTGGGATCGGTGATATTCAGCTCCGCAGCTTCGGAACCAACACCAATCACGACCATCGTGCAGGGCCACAATTCCGGCGATCGCGGCGCTGCGGCCGCGGACGAACCTTCGAGCGCTCGAGGCGTGATCGACATGCGCAAAAAGGCATTTTCTTCATTCGAGATCACGCCTTTGCGCGTCTCGGCCACTTGCTTCAGCGTTTTGTCGATGGTCGTCGCGAGGTCTTTGAAGTCGATGGGTTTGACCAAGAAATCGAATGCGCCGCGGTTCATTGCGGTGCGGATATTCGACAAGTCCGAATAAGCCGAGACGACGACGGCGCGAGCCAGCGGATTGACGCCCTGCAAATGCGACAAAAGCGTGAGGCCATCCATTCGCGGCATGTTGATGTCGGTCAAGACGAC
The DNA here is from genome assembly GCA_964435055.1 of uncultured Polyangium sp. Taxonomy (GTDB): domain Bacteria; phylum Myxococcota_A; class Polyangia; order Polyangiales; family Polyangiaceae; genus Polyangium. Next base: position 1,886 of record CAYSYX010000368.1, read on the forward strand.
TTCGATATCGGGATGATCCCGCAACACTTCGAGCGCATTCTCGCCGTCGGTGGCAAAAACGAATTGATATTTCTTTTCGTGAATTTGCTTGCGAAATCGCTTTTGAATGAGCGTACACACGTCCGGTTCGTCATCGGTGACCAAAATCTTCGAGCTTCCTTCATAGGAATGCAGAAGCGCAGCGAACGCCGCCCCGAATTCGGCCGCCGAAGAAAATCGTTTGTCAGGGTCTTTCGCCAGCGCCTTGTTGAAAAACGGATCCACCGATTTGGGCAATTCCGGCACGAGCACCGAAACCGGGACGAAAGGATCGGCGCAGATGTTCACGAGCAGCGTGCCAAATTGCTCGGAATGAAATGGGCGCGCACCCGTGAGAGCTTGATAAGCGAGCACGCCCAATGCCCAAAGATCGGTCCGATGATCCACCACACCCATTCGAATCTGCTCGGGACTGAAGAAATGCGGCGTCCCCACGAGCGCGCCATTCAGGGACACATCCAGACTTTCGATGGCCTCGCTTTGGCCGTCCTCCGTCTCTTCGTTGGACGCGAATATCGCCGCGACGCCGAAATCGAGGAGCTTGACGAGCTCTTCACCCGTCGCCGTACGCTCGAGAAATACATTGGCCGGCTTGAGGTCCCGATGGACAATGCTGCGCGCATTCGCCGCCTCCAGCGCTTTCGTCACTTGCGTGATGATCGGTACCAGCGCCGTGAGGGACAGTTTTTCAATACGTGATAAGCGCGCTTGCAAATCTTCGCCGGCAAGCCGCTCCATAACGATATACGGCGCGTTGCCATGTACGCCGGCATCGAAAATCTGGACCACGTGCGGACTTTGAATTGCAGCGACCGCCATGGCCTCCCGCGAAAATCGAGCGCGAGCGATTCTCGAGTCAAGGTTCTTCGTGATCATCAATTTGATGGCCACGGAACGACGTAGACTGTGATCGAACGCCTCCCAGATCTGGCCCATTCCGCCTTGTCCAAGCTGATTGAGCAGTTCGTAGCGTTCACCAATCGTGGTGGAAGGCATGGCGTTTGCCACGCTATTCGGTCTCGCATTGGTTGTCAAGATGGATTTTTCGGATGTTCGAGACCTCCAAAGCCGCGGAGATGTGAGGCGCGCGAATTGAAATCATCCAGGGTGAGGGATCCCAAAACGCGTAACGAACGCGTACGACGCACAGTGCGTCAGGCCAAACGGTTCTCGAGTAGTCGGGGCCAACGCTGCGGAGCGTCGTTCTTGAAATTGCGCCTTGGGTGCCGCCGCGCAGGGTCGGGTTTGGTACTTCCGCACGGCGATGCACCGTTCCCATCGTCCAAGGTTCAAGGATCGATTCGTCGACCCACAACCACGGGGGCGCAGCGCCGGTCGCTCGGGACATCCACCATCGTTCGGGGCGCTCACGCTGAGTTTGCAATGGCGCAAACATTGCAAATTCGGTCATCGTCGACCAAACGGGCGGCGACGACATTGCCGGTCCCGGCACATTCTGCACAATCGACGCGTTGCATGGAGCGGGGGCATCCGGGGAATTCTCCGCAATCGGTTTTTTTGTTCGAACCTGGAGGACAGGATTCGCGCCATGAATTTGGGTTTTTCTCGAAGCAAGGGGGCTTATCGATGATACGTTCGTCGACGGATACGCAACGACAAACCAATCGAAAACCACGGACGTCCGCGCCATTGCGGCTTGCGTTCGTGACGGGCTCGATGTTGTCGATACTCGCGGCATCAGCTGGATTTTCATGTATGCAATCGCCCGATGCGGAGGACGACGCCGAGCTTGGCCTGACAAGTGCGCCGATTACCGCCACGAATCTCGAATTGCGCCGGGTGGGGCATCGTCCCGTTCAAATTCCCGGCTTGAGTGACGGGCCGGCGCGACCGCATGCATATTTCAGCGTCGTGGCATTCGATTCGGGCGAAGTCGTGCCGCTCAACGTTTGGTATCACCCTCAGCTGTTTACATTTCACCCGTCATCGGGAGCGCTCGAATCACGAGCATTCCTTTATCCTCATCAAAACACCGGCAATGAAGACGCCATTCGGTGGCGCATTCGTGCGCACAAGGGAGCGACGGCGGCCGATTCTTTGTTTTTGTGGACCGTCAAGAGTTACGAAGAGGTGACCTCTGAAAATGGCACATTGGGCAAAGATGCCGCGGTTTTATCGAGTCGTCCCTTGGAGAACAGCCCCGGGGTATTACCGCTCGCCGTCTCGCGCACACTCAATATGGGCGCCGATGCTTCCAATCCCAATATCGGTCCGGGTATCGCGGGCCTCGATTACGACCAAACCAACAACCTGGTTTTCCTCAGCATGGATCGTACGGACATTTCCGCGACCCGTGATGTCTTTCAAATCTTGAAGCTCAATACGTCCACGGGGGCGTTCGAAGGACGCGTGCGTGTGCCCAAGCCGGGCACCGCCGCATTGCAGGAATATACGTTCATTCGCGTCGATCCTGCGCATCGTATCGTCATGTTGCAAGCCGATAATTATTGGGAGCCGCAAAAAGACTTGCTTTACTTGGCGCAATATACTCCCACGGGAACGCAGACCGTGGCTACCGTTCAAAACTTCCAACAATTGGGGAACTTTTTCTTGCCCGGACATCAGGGCGACATCAACTACATGCCGACGCAATCGAGCGACGCGGTGTTTGCCGAGCGCGCCGGTCGACTTTACGCCATCCTCGGGGGAAATGGGCTCTACCTATTCGACCTCGGGCCTGTCGGCGGCCCGTATACGCTCGCGCCGCCCATTGGAAAAATGCCCTTGGCCTTTCCGCTCGAATACATGAAAATCGTCGACGACAATCTTTTCGTTTCGGCCCACGGAATCGAAGTGTACAGCTTGGGCGCCGTGCTCGATGTCAGGGGGGAACAAACCTTACCGAAACAAGTGTATCGCCTCCCGTACAAGACGTACGATTTCGATATGGCGACGATTGCGGGGGATTTGTATTTGTTTCTCGCCGCCGGTCAATACGGTATCGATTCGTTTCGTTTGACGAACAACGGGACGGGGTTGATGACCGGAGCCATGAATGCCGCGCCTCGTGCAGTGCAGCTCAATCGAGGTCCCGGGGCGATTCGACTCGAATCGGGGGATGGATTGCGCTATTTGGGAGCTCCGGCGATGAACGCCAATGGCGATATGGCCTTATGGGGCGTCACCGACAACCAGCGTGAAGTCATCGTGCGCGTGTCGGCCGATCAAAGCGTGCAAATCATTGCGGATACGTCGACCGGTATGTACACGTCATTCAGCCGGCCGAGCATCAACGACGCGGGACAAATTGCATTTCACGCGGCAAAACCCGACGGCGGCGAAGCGATCGTGCTTTATTCAGGGTCGCTCGCTGAAGTCGTGACGCAGGCTGCCGGAACGGGATTTCTCCAAATACCCGAAATTGCCAACAACGGAGACATCGTTTTTGCCAAAGGTCCGTTACCGTCGGGCGCCAAGCAGCTCCAGGTGCGCAAAGCGTCGGGACAAATCATGACGGTATTCACCGAAAACAGCTCGTACGACCTGAGCGGCGGCAGCGATTATGCTTCACTTCAAGGGGATTACGACATCGCCCCGAACGGGTCGGTGGCCTTTGGTCGATTCGCGCGCAGCGGTGGGAACGGGCGTTTGACCTTGTGGAACGGCAGCTCGCTCACGGATATCGCGACGGATGCGCCGCGGATGCATTACGTTCGTTTCAACACCAACGGCTTCGTGACGAGCACGACGTGCAATTCCGATATTCTCCGGCTGCGCCGGACGACCACGACGAGCACGTCGAAATCGCTCGCGGATCGGCGGACGATGTACCAGGGTTACCTTTTCGGCAATTTCAATCATGCGGCGTCGATCAGCGCGGGGGACACGGTATTTGCGGCGCCGAAATTCGTGATTCCCACGATGGATCGCAAAAACACGGGACACGCGCTGCATTATTATCGGGAAGCAAGCCCGAATCTGCCCGATATCATTCTGCAAACGACCGCCGTCGTCGACGCGCGGACCGTGCGCAACGTCGATTTCGTGGATGCATTCAACGAGGCGGGAGAAGTCGCCTTCACGACGGAGCTCGAAGGGGCGAACGGGGATTATCGTTTTGCGGTCATCCAATACGGCGGATCGCTGCCGGCCAATTCGTCGCTCGCCGAGTGACTCGAGTTCGCAAAGCGTAGTCGAACCGCAGCGTCATTTCACGGCCGGCGGTCGAGGTTCAATTCGTTCAGAATCCGCCCGGCGATGAGCCGACCACCTTCGATGGACATGTGGTTATCGTCGAAGAACAGGGCTTTATTGGCTTTGACCACATAACAATCATGAGCGTCGCAGAAGTCGTCCGCCGGATCGATCACGACCACCGCCCGGGGCAGTTGTTCGATCAACTCGGCCGAATGCTTGTACGTCGTTTGCCAATCCGAACGACGCAAACCGACGACGTCTTCATGAACGCCCGAGCTCGTTCGATAATCCGTTCGCAGATAATCCTTGATGTGCTTTCCCGGCATGGGCGCCTGGAGAACCAAAAATACCTTCTTGTTCGCCGCAAGAAATGCCTTCGTCAGATCCACGAGGGACTTGACGAACGCGGCATTGTCCAAGTAAAACTCATTTCGGTAACTCAAAACGACGGTCTTGATATGGCTCGAGCCGTTGACGTTTTCGACGACGCGGTTATGCCAATCAAAACACACGGTGGTGCCCCAAAAGTTTCTCATGTCGGCGTCGATGAGGTAATTATGCGGGCAGCCGCTCATCGAATGATGCAGGACGCCTTGATGGTATCGGTCCAGTTCCGACGCCAGGGCATAAGCAATTTCCGGTGCGTGACTGTTGCCCACCACGGCGACCGATGGATTGGGATAAAAATATTCGCAAGGCCCGCTGCTCAAAGACTCGACCGTTTGCGCCAAATGGCACTCGTCACGCTTCGGATTGCTTTGTATCGTGGCCATAATGGCGTCGTAGGACTTGACGATGGCGCGGAATTTCAATCCATTGCCACGATACGTGCCGTACCCGATGAAACCAACCACGATCATCGGCACGACGAGGGAAGCGACGGCCGACTTTCCGAGTTTGCCGAGGCGTATTGGCGTTTCAATGAATCGGAAGGTGAGCCAAGCCAGAAGTACCGCGAGAATGACGGCGGCGATGCGGACATGGGCGCTGGGAATTTCGCCTTCGATGATCCTGGCGAACGAGAGCAACGGCCAATGCCACAAGTAAAGTGGAAAGCTGATGAGCCCGAACCAAACCAAGAGTTTGTTGGACAAGACTCTGCGGTTCATCCATGTCCCGGGGCCGGCCAGAATGATGAGCACCGTGCCCAAGACGGGAACGCCGGCCCATTTGCCGGGAAACGCGAGGGTGCTGTTGAAGCGCGCGAATCCATAAGCCAAAAGGGATAGCCCGAGCCATGAAAGAACATGAAAGAACGTTCGACCGGCTGTTTTTGATTGAATGTTTTCGTATGCTTTTTTCCCATAGAGAGTGAAAAAAGCCAACCCACTTCCGCAGAGCAATTCCCAGAATCTCGATTGCGGCAAATAAAATGCGGTTACGGGGTCCTTCTCGACGCCTTTGACATTCAACGCAAACGAGATCATCGCGACGACGATGGTGGGCACAAGGAAGCTCGCGCGCAGTTTCCAGGCAAACCACAACAAAAACGGCCAAACGATGTAAAACTGCTCTTCGATCCCCAGGCTCCACAAGTGAAGCAATGGCTTGGTTTCCGCCGCGTTGTCGAAATACCCCGATTCACCCCACAAAACGAAGTTCGATACGAAACCGGCGCCGGCGGCGATGTGTTTTCCGAGCGCCGCATATT